>JBKQTH010000278.1:0-3823 GCA_052143275.1 Ktedonobacterales bacterium
ATTCCTTCCATCGTGGCGCGAGCTTTCAGCGTGCGGTGCAGGTTTTCGGGAACATTGCGGATTTGAATCATACGTGACATGTCATGAGCATATTTACATGTGCATCACATGTCTATCAGAAACCAGATCGGGAGCTGCCTGCCGCCAAAGGCGCGGCGCGTTCCTTCTGGTATGCTTTCTGGTCTGTGCGACCGGGAGTACATTCCGAAATAAGGGCGAGGATTTGGCCGTAGATCCTGTCATGCTGGTCCACGGAGGAGCCTGGGCGATTCCCAATCGCGAGGTTGAGGCGCACCTGCGCGGCGTGGAAGCGGCGGCCGCCCTGGGCTGGCAAGTTCTGCAAGGCGGCGGGAGTTGTCTGGACGCCGTTGAAGCGGCCGTGGTGGCCATGGAAGAGGACGAAACCTTCGACGCCGGGCGCGGCTCGTTCCTCAACATGGACGGCCGGGTGCAACTCGACGCGCTAATGATGGATGGCGCTACCCTGCGCGCAGGGGGCGTGGGCTGCGTGGAGCACATTCGCAACCCCATTCGTGCCGCCAAGAAAATACTGACTGAAAGTCCACACGTGTACTTCGTAGGCAAGGGCGCCGAGCGCTTCGCCCAGGAGCATGGCATTGAGCTATGTTCCAACGACGAGCTAATCACTGAGCGCGAGGTCCAGCGCCTGCGCGAAGCGAAGAAGCAAAGCTATCTGAAGATGCCGGATGAGTTTGGCCCCATGCGTTCCAGCGACACCGTCGGGGCGGTCGCGCTAGATTCCCACGGCAATGTCGCCGCAGCTACTTCCACCGGCGGCACGCTTAATAAGGCACCAGGGCGGGTGGGTGACTCGTCCCTGATCGGGTGCGGATGCTACGCCGACAATCGCAGCGCGGCGGTGTCCACCACCGGATGGGGAGAGCCCATGATGAAGCTGGTCCTCAGCAAGTGGGCCGCTGACAGGGTGGAGGACGGGCTTGCTCCGCAAGAGGCGGCACAGCGGGCGCTTTACTACCTGAAGGCCCGCCTGAAGGGCCACGGAGGCATCATTATCGTCGATGCCCGGGGAAGGATTGGCCTGGCCCACAATACGCCCCGCATGGCGTGGTCTTTGACAACGGAGACTAGCGTGTCCTCTGGGATCGAGGTGAAGGTCACGGGTTCCTAGCCCTACCGCTCCCCATGAATAAGCCACCAGACCAACGAGCTGACGCCACCCGCTGCGTGCACGCGGGCGAAGAGCGTCACGGTCAGGCCGGGCCGCTGGCCACGCCTATTGCGCAGTCATCGGTGTTCGTCGTCCCCAATGTGGAGGGCCTGCGGCGCTACGCGGAGGGCGACCGCGATCTGTACCTCTACTCGCGCTACGGCAATCCCACGGTCGCCGCCGTCGAGCAGAAGATCGCGGAACTGGAAGGCGCTGAGGCTGCGGTCGTCACCTCCAGCGGCATGGCGGCCGAAACTATCGTGGCACTGCTTACGTGCCAGACCGGCGATGAGATTGTCTCCATGCTCGACATCTATGGAGGCACGGTCAAGCTGTTCGAGCAAGTGCTGTTGCCCTGCGGTATTAAGACGCGTTTCATCCCCTATCATGACATCGCCAACGCTGCCCGCTATTTCAGCCCTAAGACCAGGATGCTGTTTCTCGAGACCCCTACCAACCCAACCTTGCGCTGCGTGGATCTGGCGGCGCTCGCTCAGCTCGGCCACGAGCACAAAGCCTGTGTGGTAGTGGACAACACCTTCGCCACGCCGGTCCTGCAGAAGCCGCTCGCTCTGGGTGCTGACATCGTGATGCATTCCGCCACCAAATATCTTGGTGGTCACAACGATCTCACGGCAGGCGTGCTCGCTGGTTCCAAGCAACGGATGGAGGACACGCGCCAGATGATGATCCTCACCGGCGGATGCCTCGACCCGGGCTGTGCCTACCTTCTGCTCCGCGGGCTGAAGACGCTGCATCTCCGCGTCGAGCGGGCCTGTCAAAACGCGGCGAGGATTGCCGAGACGCTGCAGCATCATCCTAAAGTCGCACACGTATATTATCCGGGATTGCAGGACGACGAAGCGCACGACCTGGCTCGCCGCCAGATGAAGGACTTCGGGATGATGGTCTCCTTCGACGTTCGCGGCGGCGGGCGGGCCGCCGAGCGGTTCATTGACAGGCTGAAGCTCTGGTACCTGGCCACGAGCCTCGGCGGCGTGGAGTCCACAGTGTCGTATCCCGTGCTGTCGTCGCACCTCGGGCTGAGCCCGAAGCAGTTGGAGCTGCTGGGCGTTTCGGCGGCAACAATACGGTTGTCCGTGGGCATCGAAGATGCCGGGGACTTGATCGCTGACCTGGAGCAGGCGCTGCAACAGACTTGAATCCGACTGCTCAACGGTAAAGTACTTGAGATCACAGGGGTTATTTGCGGCTCGTCCCAGTTTCGTTGACCCTGAAATTCGCCGCGTAGTAACATCGCAGCGGTATGGCTGTAGAGAACTCGAGAGGGCTGCTTCTCGTAGGATGACGTTTCCCGATCGCTCCATTTTCGTGGGGGCCCTCACAGCTATGCTGCTGGCTGCGGGATGCCAGACTACCCATCCCACACAAACCGCTCTCCTGCCGGCGCGCGCAGTAGCCCCCTCCCTAACCGAAAGCTCCACCCCGACGCCCGACCCGCCCGCCAAGGGTCCGGATATCACCGTTCCCAAACCCGACCCGACAGAAACGCTGATTGCCCAGGCCGAGAAGGAATACGCCGCCGGGCAGGCGAATTACAAGGCTGGCCACCTTGAGGCGGCCAAGGCCAACTTCGATAAGGCGTTCAACATACTGCTGTCCAGCGATCTCGACCTGCGCAATGACGAACGGCTGGAACGTGAATTCGACAAGGTCGTCGAGGCCGTACATGAGCTTGAACTGGCTGCCCTGAAGCAGGGCGACGGATTTTCCGAGCCACGCTCTGAGCCAGCGCCTATCGACGAAGCCAATGACATCACCTTCCCGGTCGATCCCAACATCAAGGCCCAGGCCGCAGCCGAAATCAAGACTACCAAGTCCGACTTGCCGCTGGTGCTCAACGATCAGGTCGCAATGTTCATCAACTACTTCTCCAGCCCGCGCGGGCGCGCCACCCTGGAGCATGCCTGGGCAAGGTCGGGCCGCTATCGCGATATGATCTCTCGCATCCTCCAGCAGGAAGGCGTTCCTCAGGACTTGATTTATCTCGCACAGGCGGAGTCGGGATTTCAGCCGCTGGCTTTGTCGCGTGCCGGAGCGCGAGGCATGTGGCAGTTCATGGCCCAATCAGGCGCACTCTACGGCCTGGAGCGCAACTGGTGGGTGGATGAACGCCAGGACCCGGAAAAGGCCACCCTTGCCGCCGCACGTCACCTGAAGGATCTCTACAAGCAGTTCGGCGATTGGTATCTGGCCATGGCGGCCTACAACTCCGGCGCGAGTACAGTGCAGCATGCCGTGGAACGCACCGGCTACGCCGACTTTTGGGAGCTTTATCGTCGCGGAGTACTGCCGCAAGAGACCCGGAACTACGTTCCCATCATCCTCGCCGAAACCATCATGTTGAAGAACCCGGAGACCTACGGGCTGGGACACGTTGCCGCCGAGCCGCCGCAGCAAATGGACCAGGTCACAATTACTTATCCGGTGGATCTGCGCTTGGTGGCTGAGTGCGTTGACACCTCGGTGGATAAGTTGCAGGAGCTCAACCCCAGCTTGCTGCGGATGACTACCCCCAAGGACCAGGGCTTCGCCCTGAATTTGCCCGCGGGAACGCGGGAGCGGTACGAGACGGCCATCGCCGCCATTCCCATTGACATGCGAACCTGGTGG
>JBKQTH010000279.1:0-3561 GCA_052143275.1 Ktedonobacterales bacterium
CTACGCGAGCAATTCGGCACGCCGAGGAGAATTCTTCTCCGGAGAGATACACTGCGCCAGGTGGTAATGATCGCCGCACAATGGCTGGCTGCGTTCAGCTCAAGCGATGTGCCCGATATCATTACAACCAAGTTGGGCGACGCCAAATCGCGCCTCCGTTCTACCGCAGAACAAGCCGTCTTTGAGCAGTTATTCGCGCGCTACCACCACCCGCTGCTGGACTATCTCTACGGCATGACCCGTGACCGGGGGATTGCCGAAGACCTCGTGCAGGAGACCTTTCTGCGTGCCTACGAAGCGGAGACCACACTGCCAAGCGTGACCCATCCGCAGGCCTGGCTCTATCGCATCGCCACGAATGTCGCCTTGAATACCAGCCGCCGGCAGCGCCATTTCATGTGGCTGCCCATCCATCGCGTAGAACCTGAGGCGGGGGCAAATGCTGCCGGCTCCTGGTCCGAACCGTTCCCGCAAGCGATGCGCCAGAGTGATTTCGTCATAAGCATCGCCGAACGCGATGCTGTCTGGCGCGTGCTCGCCGAATTGCCACCGCGCTGGCGAGCGGTGTTGCTGCTTCAGACGACCGCCGGCTTTGGGGTGCGCGACATCGGCACCTTGCTCCAGCTCAAAGAAGGCAACGTTCGGAAGATCCTCTTCCGCGCCAAAGAACGCTTCCGCGCCCTCTACACGGCGCAGGGTGCCGGTGAAACCGAAGGAGGTCAACCGTGAGCACCGAGACACAGCATGAGTGGTTGCGCCGCGTATCGGACTATCACAGCGGCGACGTGGATGCCGCCGAGGCGGCATCCGTCGAGGAGCATCTTGCCGGCTGTGAGGAGTGTCGCCGGGCACTGGCGGTTTACCAGAGGTTCTATGCGCTTGCCAGTTCCCCGCTCCGGCTGGGTGAGCTGAGCAGCGTCGTAGCTGAGCAGCTTTCTATGACCAATGATGGTGTTGGCCGCTTCATGGATGGTGCTACAGTGGAGCGTCACTCGCGCCGACACGGCAGTCTGCACCCGGAGCAAAGCCGCCGGCTTCTGGGCATTGCTTCGGTGCTGGCCGCCTCACTCATCATCGTGGGATTCCTCGCCGTGCTGGGGCCGCGCATTGGGAGTATTGGCAAGCCCACGACCCCGACACCCTACCCAAGCGCAACCCTATCCGGACCTACTCCCACTGTGCAGTTAAACAACCTGCCGGCACCGGGTACCGGGTACACTAATGCTGGGCCGGACTGGGCGACCAATCTCGCCTTTGCGCCCAGTTCGCCGAATATCGTGTACGCCTGTGGTGAAGTTCCCTATGTTTCTATCGAGATCCTCGTTGCCATCTCGACGGATGGCGGCCATAGCTGGCAGTCGCAGGCCTCGCCGGCCTCGCCGGACTCGGCGGGGATCTTGCCCAGGCAGGGGTACTCGCTGGGGCCATTGAACCCATGCACCCTCACCGTTGATCCAACCAATCCTTGGGATGTGGCGCTGCTGGCTCAATATTGTACCGACTATGTCACCTCCGACAACGGTATGATTCAGTGTGAGGCTATGAGTACTCAGCTGTACCGCTCATTCGACGCCGGAGCAACGTGGGCTGAAGTGGGCAAGTCCGACGGCGACTGGATCGCGTCAGAGATCGCGTCAGAGATCGCCTGGGTCGGCTCGACTCTTTTCATCAGCACCACGGAGGGAATAGCGCGCAGTATCGCCGGCGGCCCGTTTACTCTGTTGCGACAGTCGTTCTTTGGCACCACCACTGACGCGGACTTAGCCCGCAACCTGTCCGTCATCGGCAACACGCTGTTTGTTTCGGAGGTCGCCTGTCAGGCGGCTGCGGGAGGTTCACCATGTGCCGGACCGACCGAGCGATCTGATGATCTGGGCGTGCGGTGGTCGCCGATGTCTTGGACCTACCGGTCGAATATCGTCAGTCTCCTAGTCGTCGGCGGCGATGGTAAGACGCTTATTGGACGGACGCTCATCGGCGGGCAATCTGACATATTCCTTCGATCGGTAGACGGTGGCGCAACCTGGAGTCCACTTCCACCTGCTCCTAACTACACTGGTCCCTTCAGCAGCCCATCTCAATCGCCTACTGCTGACTTCAGTGGCCTATTTGAAACGGATGGACTGAGTTCGGAGTGTCCGATAACAGAATCGCCCGATGGGACGATTTATACCGAGCTCAGCTTGAATGTCATGAGCTCCTCCGGCATTGGCACCGAAAATACTGGTATCTATGAGTTAGCCCTTGGAGCGGAAAACTGGCGCTATTTCGCGCCGCCGCCCGGAGGATATGTTCCTGAGATATTTCTCTGGAGCAGCGCCGGCCACCTCGCGGTTATCTGGGGCGAGCGCGGCTCGCGAAGTGATAGCGGCTTCCAATATCTGCCGTTCTGATCCTGTGGTGAGATCCAGTTGCTTATTCGGTGTCGGAAAGCTCAAATTGCAAGAGAGACGGGCCAGTGGAACGAAGATTAACAGTAGCCCTTATTCGATACGAGAAAGAGGTCAAGAGGAAGCGACATCATGAAACGACTCATCGGCTTCATTTCCACGCGGCGTCGCCCGCTGGCTATCGTCGGCGGCAGTGTCATACTCATCACGCTTATTCTGCTGCTGACAACTCTCATCTTGAACGGAGTCTCGGCAGTGGCAACGGCCTTAACCCCCCCACCGACTGCTACTGCCGTTCCTTCGCCAACTCCCACCCCTTCGCCTACACCCTTTCCGACTCTCTCGCCCACACCGGTGCCGTTCGTCAATGGCGCGGCGGAGTATCTGGTGGATGCCGCCAGCGGCACTGTGCTCTATTCGACCAACCGTTCTCCCAAACTTACCCAAGTATGGACGCACCATCCTCGGCGTTAGGTTCCTGCTTCCGCGCCGCCAGTTTCACGCGAGGCTTGTGCGTCGCGCCAGAGCTGGCAGCTCCACAGGCGTTTTGACTGTCCGGCGAACTGCCGGCCAGTTTGGCTAAATTGCGGGCGGCATTCAGATCCCGGTCCAGCATCAGACCACACTGCTGGCAGTGAAAGATCCGATCCGAGAGGGTTAGGTCTACGTCTAGCCAACCGCACCTGCTACACCGCTTGCTCGGTGGCTCCCAGCGGTCCACCAGGACCACTGTTGCCCCATACCAGGCGGCTTTGTAGAGCAGTTGCCGCTTGAATTCATAGAACCCCACATCCCCGATGGCTTGCGCCAGATGGTGGTTCTTCAGCATGCCACTCACATACAGGTCTTCGATGACCAGCACCGACTTGGTTTTCGCCAGCCTGGTGGTGACCTGATGCAGCGTATTCTGCCGTTGGTTCTTGATCTGACGATGGAGTCTCGCCAGCTTGCGGACGGCCTTCTTGCGGTTCTTGCCACCCTTCTTCCGCCGGCTTACCATCCGCTGGAGCCGTTTGAGCTTTTTGAGATGTCGCTTGAGATGACGCGGATTGGGAATGACCTCTCCATCGGAGAGAGTGGCCAGCTGCTTGATGCCCAGATCAATGCCGACCACTGGGCCGGAGTTCTGGGGTACCGCCTGCTCTTCCTCCACCTGCAGACTCACATACCA
>JBKQTH010000280.1:0-8214 GCA_052143275.1 Ktedonobacterales bacterium
GACGACAGCTCCGGCAACTGAGCCAGCTATCGCACTGGCTGAGCGTCTGGGGGTCACAGTCCTAGCTAGACCTTCGCTTGTTGCCTGGCTGGAACGGCTGGAAGCTGCTCACACTTTGGAAGTGGCAGCCGAAGTGCAAGCGGCCGAGGAGCGAGCAGTCCATGCCGAGACGACTCGTGCGCGCCTGCTCGCTGAACTAGATCTACTGGAGAGTGCCCTCTCGCGCGCCGTCAACACGCGCAAGGCAGGAAGCAGAGCGGCGTTACTGGAGGCAGTGGAAACCATATCCTCTGCCAGGATGGTCTCCACGCAGGCGTTTTTGGCGTGGGAGACGCTGGCAACTGACTGGAACGGCAGCTTTGGCGAACACGAAGGGCGTGACGGCAGTTTGCTCATTACAGCCGAACAAGCCGCTTTCGATGAGATTGGAGAGCGGGCACAGCACCTGACCGCAGTCACTAAGCAAGTGCTGGAGCAGTTTCAGAACACTCCTGGCACCGGAGAGTTAGGCTATACCGCGTGGCGCAAAGCTGTCCTGGAGGAGATGGTCACCCGCTGCGATGCGCTACGCTCGCGGATCTCAGCTATATCCCCAACTGCATGGCACGATTTTCAGGAGGCCCGCGATATCCGGAGGTTACAGCAGGCGGAAGAAGCGGCGACTGTGGCGACTTATGCTCGAGGCCGTGCCGACAAGGCGCTGGCGCAGCTTCAGACTCGCGCCAGGATTGCCGTGACTAAATGATAGTTGAATCTGCCTTGTAGACGAGTGTACTGCCTCCATACGCGTAACTCGGCTGCGTACCCCATTACTGGCGTAGGTTCTCTCCAATATCGCGATACTTGGGAGGGTTGCCGTGGCACAGCGGAGATCGCAGTTGCACGAGGGGGTTGCCGCAACCCCGCCCCTGTCACCGGACCCAGATAGCATTCAGAAGATATACGCTGACAATGTCGCCGCGATATACCGCTTCATCTACTCCAAGGTTGGTAATCGAGAGGAAGCTGAAGATCTTACCTCACAGGTGTTCATTAAAGCTATCCGAACTGTGGATAGCTCACGGGATACACAGACTGTTCAGAACTGGCTCTTCCAGGTCGCCCGTACCACAGTCGCCGATCACTGGCGGGACTTTTATCGACTGCGAGCCGATTCGCTTGACAACTTACTGTCCAGAGGATGGGAAGCCGCAATCCATGAGGGTGGCGACCGCCCACGCGATCATCACCTGTGGCAGGTACAGCGGATCTTGGACCATCTACCTGCACACTACCGTGACGTACTTACTTATCGCTTTCTCCTAGGCTATACGATTAAAGAAACCGCCGAGAAAATGGCAACTACCGAAGCCAATGTAAAAGTCTTACAGTTCCGTGCCCTTAAAAAGGCCGCTGAAGAAGACGTCATAAGGCCATGAACGCTGCTGGCCATATGATCTCTAGGATCTCTAGGATCTCTAGGATCCATATGATCCATGAGAGCTAGGTGTGCCACGGCCCGCGTGGCTCCCCGTTAAAGCGAGAGAAGAGGACGTTTTAGGCCAAATGTCGTTGTGACGTTATGCGGGGTTAGTATGAGCACTTACGATGAAACACCAATTGAACCGGGCAGTGAGCTCCCGCACGAACCCGACCGTTTAGGCGATACGGGTAGCGTCGAGCGCTACGTCCGGCTGCATGGATTTGTCGAGCAGCTTTTGCAAGACACGCGTCATCATTCTTCAGCCGAACCCTTGCCGGATGAAGACGCGGAGGCCTACCATATGGCCGCGTTCCTGCGAGCAGCTGCCCCCGCTGCCGGCGACCCGGATCCCGACTTCGTATCCGACCTGCAAAGCCGTCTCTTTGCCGAGTCCGGTAGCCGGAGCATGGCCGCGTCTCCGTCGCCCGCAATACTATCGCAACCTCGCGGAGCGGCGGAGAGTCCAACGAGGCCTACAATGCCACGGCCGGTGAAGCCGGCACTATCTCGGCGAATGCTGCTTGGAGCCGGGTTTGGAGCCGCCGCTGCCGTCGGTGTAGCAGCTGGCGTCCAAATCGAACATCTCTCCAGTTCCACTCCCCCCGCGGACGAGGCAGCGCTGGTACCCAGCGGCACCGGTGCCTGGGTGGCGGTCGCGGCTGCCCAGAGCATACCAATAGGCCACGTCCAGCGATTCGAGACCGATTTTGTTATTGGCTTCGTTCGCCATACGCCCGTGGGATTCGCGGCACTCTCGGGTACTTGTACTCACATGGGATGCCTGCTGCTCTGGAATGCCGGCGACCGAACCTTTGATTGCCCCTGCCACGGTGGACGATTTACTGAGCAAGGCGATTCCGCGCCAGGTTCGCCGTTCACCTATAAACCGCTACCTTCTATCCAGACAAAGGTAGAAAACGGCCAGATATGGGTATACGTTGTTGTTCCGCCGAAGCAGACTCCGCCTACCTCGACCAGTGGTGCAACGTCAGGCACCCCGGACGACAGTGGCAGTGGAACCTACTCCAAATAGTCCGCCTCACCGGTGCCGAGAGAGTATCGACACTTCAGGGATAGCTAGATGCGGAAGCGCGACGGCATAATGCCAAGTGCTTCGCGATATTTGGCGACCGTACGACGAGCCAGGGCTATGCCACGTTCTCCCAATAGTTGGGCAAGCTCTTCGTCGCTAAAAGGCTTAGCGGTGTCCTCGGTAGCGAGAATGTCTCGTATAGCATCCTTGGCAGCTAGGGATCCATCGAAGAAATCGTCGAAAGGGACGGTACGCCCGGTTGGAAGCAAGACATATTTATTTGAAGTTGCCCGGCTAACCGTAGACTCATGCAGCCCTACATACGAAGCCAACTCGCCACGAGTCAAGGGTCTTAGGAAACGGACGCCCTTATCCAGAAACTCGTATTGATGAGCAATCAAGGCATCCGATATGGTCATCAATGTGTCCCAGCGCTGGGCGACGCAATCCATGAAGAAACGAGCACGCGCGGCATAACGGCGGACATGCTGGCGTTCTTCATCGCTTAAGTCCACATGCACACCTGAATGCGCTTTGCTCTGCTGGTAGAGAGAGCGGTACACCGAGTTGATATTGAACCGATAACGTCGCCTCTCCACTACCTCCGCCTCAAATCCTTGCTCTACGCGGCGAATCACTACATCAGGTCGTATCAATACACTCCGCTCAGACACGACGCCGAGCCCAAGATCCGGTACACCATCGAACTCAAAGGCATGCGCCGGATATGGATTAAGATTAGATCGAATAAAACGCCACGCAACTTTTACCTGTGAGCCGCTCACCCCTAGCTCATGTGCAATCTCAGCAAAGTGATGCTCGCCCAGTTCCGTTAGATGATCTTCAAGCAGGCGACGGGCTATAGGAGGTGCCATTCCTTGCTGTTCGAAGCCATCTAGCTGAATCAGCAGGCACTCCCGCAGGTCACGGGCACCGATTCCAGGTGGGTCGAGCGACTGCAGAGCCAGCAAAACCGACTGAACCCGATCCTCGGAGACATTTAGCACGTTGGCAGTCTCCTCCACCGACACCGTCAGATAGCCATGGGTGTTGAGGTTCCCAACCAGATACTCAGCAATTGGTTGATCGTCGACCGGTAACGAGACGCCTAGTTGGCGAAGCAGATATTCACCCAGTGATCCGGCAGATCGCACGAACTCAAGTGGATCATATTCGGATTCCTCAGCGGCGGCCAGGTCTCGACTCTGGTAGTCTACATCGTCCCCATCGCTCAGACTCCGCGCCAGATCGGTCCAGGGCCCGTCAGCTTGCCAGTCGCACGTGGGGCACACCCCCATAAGCAGTGGAGTGCCACAACGCAGGCATTGAGCCTGTTCATCCACCTCAAGAGCTGGATTCTGATCTAGTTCGTGAGCAATGGATTGTTCCAGTTCTTCAGCCGAGTACTGCAAAATCTTGATCGAAGCAATCAACTTCGCCGAGATATTCAAACCCTGCTGAGAAGTTACCCCCTGCACCTGTTCCAGATACATAATGCTCGTTCTGCCTTGCCCACAGCCAATCTACCCGTACTTCACCTTTGCCCTGTCCCCCTTGGATAGAGCGCACCGCGGCTCGATCTTGCACAACCAACAACCCGGAAAAAAAAGTTCCAGTTCATCGGCGGTCGCTAGCCGATGCCAAGCTCCCACTTGGCATCCTCCGTCATGCGCTCAGGAGTCCACGGCGGATCAAACGTCAATGTCACTTCACATGACTCCACATGCTCCACTCCTTTGATCTTAGCCTCAACCTCGGCCATCACCTCCGGAGCAACCGGGCAGCCGATGGCGGTAAGCGTCATAATCACTGCTACAGCGCCGCCCTCAATCCGTAGGCTGTATACCAACCCGAGATCTACTACATTTACTGGTATCTCAGGATCATAGCACTCTCGTAGCGCTGCGAAAACATCGTCTGGGGAGACTGCGGTTTCACCGATCACTTCGACTGCCGTCTGTGTCTCTTCGCTATCCATCTCAACTCATCCCTCTATACACTATCTGTACTCTTCGTCTCTATATTTTCCCTGCATCAGCGCGCACGCTGTAGACAACTAGAAGTCTCCCTCACGGATCCGCCTGTACTCCTTCCTCTTCACTTCCACTATACTCCCGGCTGATAAGCCCGTCAAAGCCTCTTCAGAGTTCAGGAAGCAGCCGATCAAGCAGTCCCTCGCGGCGTAAACGAAAGATCTCGTCGAGCGCGGCCAGCAGCGCAGGCGTCATCGGAATAGCTGGCACGACTAGACCAGTCCGATAGGATTCCAAGTCGGCTAGTGGAAAAAAGTCGCCGCCATCCGTCTCGATAGGATGAAAAGTGAAGGGCCCATCCGACCGTCCTAGGAACAAAGCGGTCATCTCAGTCTCGCAGGTCGAACGCACCAGCTCCTTACAAATATAGGCAAGCAGGAGCGCCTGCCCTAATTCTTCTTCAGTCTCGCGTAGCGCCGTATCCGCGTAATCTTCACCAGCGGCTACGTGCCCCGAAGCCGAAGCGCAATAGTAGCCGGGAAAGAGGTCTTTGGTCGCGGATCGTCGTTGCAATAGCACACGAGCGGACGAGTCGAAAACCAGTACCTGAACGCTTCGATGGACTAGTCCGGGGTCACGATGCGCATCACCGCGCCGCACCTTACCTATGACTTGATCGTCAAGATCAATGAGATCGAAGATCTCATCCGGATTATCACCCGATAACGCCGCCGGAGCTCGCTTCATGCCACACCTCGCAGTGGATGACTTCCTGCTACACCTAGTCCATCACCGTCTCGGTATGCAGGCAGCCTCATACAGTCACAGTTACTTCGTCAGATGCAGCTCAGTTTATCATGGTGAAATTGCTGAACCAGGCAGCAGCGCGATCGTTGACAGATCCCAGGGTGAGGATTCCCCAGGTGGTGAAAGCTAGGGAAGAAAGTGGCTCGCCTCCAGCTATAGCTGCGGCGCCGGCCTTGGGACTAGATTGTAGCGCCCAACTACCCACTGGTTGCCAGGTCACCCCGTCCGTACTGGCCGCACCCGCAAAGCTGTCTCCCTGGCGGGCGACACGAAGCCAGACACCGTCCGCCGCCGAGCTTTTTGGTAGCCCATGGATAGTACACGGTAGGGCCCTTTGCCAGGCCTCGACGCAGAGTGAGATATGACCTTGGGGATCCAGAAGTAGAGTTAGCCAATCATTGTCATCGGTGTAGAGCACCAGTCCTGCCTTTTCACCAGTACCGGAGGGAAGCCTGACATGAACCGATAGTTCAAACTCACCCGCGTCAGCAGTTTGTAGCAAGCCGACTGCATCACTAGTGCCCGCGTGCATTTGCAGGCCACTTGAAGTGGCTGCCAGCTCTGCTGAGGTTCCGGACACAGCCCAGCGACTATCTACCGATCGGCCCATCAACGTATCGGCGAAGGCCGGTGCGGTCGCGTTGGAGCCAACAGATGGCCAGGAGGCGGACGTAGAAGCTGCCCCTAGCAGAAGTGAAAGCGTGTTGGCGGTTCCGCCAACCAGGACATCGCGGCCACTGACTACCACAACCGCGCTTGCAGCTTGACCAATGGGCACAACGGCACCGCCAGACTGAACTGAGACCTCTGGCGGCAGTGAAGGGAGCGACGTCCAGTGGACTTCGGTGATCACTGGCGCATGGTATGCCGGCAACGGCAGAGAGATCAAATCCGATCGGCCGGCAGCAGCGGCATACACGCCTAGCAGCTGTGCTGGTTGCTGGGGTCCCGGCGCGGAGGTAGCTAACGGGACATCCGTTCCGCCGAGAAGAGCGGCTAATCCGGAGGTACCGGCAACCGGGGAGATCTGCCAGCCTGCCTGCAGAGCTGTCGTTCGCAGCCACCAGAGACGACCACTCGTGTCTAATACACAGATATCCAGTGGAGTATCCGGCCAGGATCCGATATAATCCGCCGCGCTTGCAATCTCGGTAGTAGCGACCAAAGCTCCACTGAATGCCACATTGGGCGGCTGCTGGCTCACCCGGCTCCAATCGCCCCACCGAGCTGGTGCCACCACCGAGCCGTCGGCGTCAAACTGGGAATCAATCCATAGGCGCTGGTAGAGTAAGCCATTAGCTCCTAGCGCCAGTATGAGCGGCACGCCCTCACCTGGCGCCCCAGCCAGAACAAAGCTTCCTGCCAGTTTTGTATCCGACGGTTTGCCGATCTCTTGCCAAGACCCCGGCTGGTCGGAGAGACCGGTTCGCCACCATAGATTGCCGTCTTTGCCTAGGGCAACAACCCCAAGGCCGCCGGCAAACGTTGACGCCGAGACCTTGCCGGTAAGCAGTGTGGCGCCCGGTCGCCCTAAATCAATCCATAGGGCGCCAAGCATCGTGGGCGTGAGATCTAGAGCATAGAGCTGCCCATTGATGCCCACAGCGTAACTCGTCCTTGAGCCATCGGAGAGCGTTATGGTTGCCGGACGCTCTCCTTGCAGAAGAAGCGTGCCAGGTGGAGCGCCAAGGCTCCGTAATGCTGCGTGCGGAACATCTCCGGCAGTGTTCGGATTGAAGAAGTTGCTCTCGGACCAGACCAGGTCGGCAAGCTCACCATTGCCGGTAATGACGGTCGCCCCATCCAGCTCCGGCAAACCGCCTGAAGGCTGCTGTGGTAGAGTTGTGCCATTACTGTTGGTGCCGCTGACCGCCACGCGTACCGCGCCGCTGGATGAGCTGGGAAAATGCCCGGTATTGCGGACGGAGTGCAGCCAGCCATACGTCGCCCGCGAATCTCCCATAGTACTCTGCCAGCGATAGGTAGGCAGGTGAGTCGCCGGTACCTGTGACCCGCTGAGAATCCAGCGACCACCAACCTTTGTCAATGCCAGGCGATCGCTGGGGTGGTCCTGGTTGCCCCAAGTCACGTTTTGCTCGGCAGTCACGACGAAGCCATCGGCCACAGACGCAACTACGGCAACATGGCCGCCATGCTCGCCATCCGGCCCGGCAGGCCAGGGACTTCCCTGGTTATCTAGCGATCCCCAGACTAGAATATCTCCGGGGACTGGCGGCTCACTTGACCCGTTGGCATACATCACAAAATCGGCGGGATGGTTTGCGCTTGTCCAGAGGTCGGGAGCATTTCCCCACCCGCTACGCCCCCACTCAGCTGGGCTGTCGCCAAATGCCCAAGCCGAGAAACGAATTACGAGTTCGGGACACTGGAATGTCCATCCAAATCCATCACTGGTCGGCTCTCCGGGAGCGCAGCCGGTCCGATTCCAGTTGTCGGGCACCTGGTCACAGCTCACGCTGGAACTATCACCACTCACGGCACTGATACCATTCGCGCAGACATCAACACCAAACCAACCGCCCGGCTGACCATGCCCTGGGAGAATGGTTTCTCCCCAATTTGCGCCGTTGGTGGCAGTTCTATCCACCCCGGCAAGCGTTGAACATGATGCGTCTGCGCGAAGTGGGGGTCCGAGTGCCTGGGCATGCACGTTGCCCGCGACTGACACCACAGCGGCCATACCCGCTGCGATTATCAGACTAGCTCCCAGGCAATAGCAGCCGCACCAGTGCCAAAACCCTGGTACAGGTGATATGCGAGACGTACGACACCTACGAGGCATGTGCTGATCTACCTAACTCAAAGACTTCGGCTATGATTCCCCCGTGAGTTCCCTCACCGGGAGCGAAAAGTTTCCTGCTATTCAGACGTACAAGCAGGTATTCCAAGTGACAGGTATTCTGCTATGCTTGATTGGA
>JBKQTH010000281.1:0-16029 GCA_052143275.1 Ktedonobacterales bacterium
GCGAGCCATAGACCAGCGTGCGGTTGACGATGACGTCGATGTCGAAGAGGCGATAGCGCAGAATGGCGATGCCAATCGAGAGCGGGATAAGCAGCGCTAAGAGGACCGAAAAGAATCCGATCACCAGTTGGTAAGGCGAATTGGGGGCGCCCAGCCGTGGAACCAGCGCCCCCACTGCGTTAGAGAGAAAATTGACCACGTCATTGCACTACGGCTGCTTCGCCTGCCCTGTCCACTTACCACGTGGTCTACTTTCTGCGTGGTCCACTTTCCACTGGTACGATTCCCTCGCGGTGCCCTTGACCCCGCGAGTCGAGAGCATGCTGAAAGGAAGGCTAGGTGAAGCTGTGGCTGACCCTGGCACGGCCAACCTGGAGCGGTTCGATCATCGATTTGATGCGCGCCGCTCTGGCATGGCCGGAGCGGCTAGTCGTGTTGGTGGCTAGCCTGTGGCTCAGCCGCACCCACTTTTGGTCTTGGAAGCATAAAATGACGTCAGTTCGGGATAAGCGAAACGGCGAGGCGGCGATGGACATCAAGGCCGAGCGGTGACCAGATGACGCGTCGCCTCCAGGAGCAGCGCGCGGCGTCACTCGCTCACGTAACGCTTCGTTCTTCGCTGGCGCGCTGCGTGCTGCTCCGTGGTCGTCTGCTGGTGGGCTTGGCTGGTGTTGCTTGGCCAGAGGTTCCATGGAAAAGGCGCGGCCTGCCACAGCGCGCTCACCTGCGGCGACTAGCGTTGTGGCATGGGTACAGCGCCTAACTGGCGCAGCATGCCCAGCATATCCCAAACATGCCAGAGGTCGCGGCTCTGCCCGTTCTCGTCGAAGCGCACGAAGTGCATGTGGGCGACGCTGATCTTCTTACCGGTCGGCGGCGCGCCACGGAATGCGCCCTGATGCGTTCCCGTCATCGTGGATCTGAAGGCAACGGTGTCGCCCTCGCTCATCATCTGGTGAATCTCGAAGTGGAGATCGGGGAACGCGGCGCGCATCTCCCCAATCACCGCCTTGAGGTGCTGGCGGTAATCCGTGCCCGGCGGCTCTTGATGGTCCACGCCGTCCACGGCGCAGGTCTCGTCGACGACCGCCAGATCGCCCCGGTTGAATCCGCGCTCCATGAACTGACGAGCAGCTTTCTCGTTGTCTCCTGGTGTCATACTGTCACTCCACTCGATGTAGCAATACTATATTCAACAGAAGTATGATATACTGATCGCATGGAACATGTCAACACCAAACTCACCCACCGGCATAAACAGGCGCTGGCAACCCAGGCTTTGATCGTGACTACGGCGCGCAAGCTCTTTCTTGAGCAGGGCTACCACACGACGACCATCGAGATGATCGCCGCCGAGGCCGGCGTCGCCGTCAGCACGATCTACGCGATCTTCCGCAACAAGCGCGGCATCTTGCAGGCGATGCGCGAGGCGTGGCATCAGGAATCGGGGCAGCGCGACATCTATGCGCAGGCACGCGAAGAATCCGATCCGCAGAAACGCCTGACGCTGGCCGCGCACGCGACGCGCAGGCAGTGGGAGACCGGCGCCGCGCTGACCCGCATCTACAACGCCGCTGCGAGCGCCGATTCCGAGGCCGCCGCGGAACTGGCCGTCGCGCTGGAGGGACGGCGCAAGAACCTTACCGCGTTCATCGAGGAGATGGTGCATAATCTGCGCCCGGAGCTTGGCGCCGACCGCGCAGCGGAGATTTTCTATGCGCTGACGATGGCCGAAATCTACGACACGCTGGTGCGGCAGCGCGGCTGGACGCCCGACGAATACGAGGTGTGGCTGAGCGCGCTCCTGTGCCAGCAGTTGCTTCCCGCAGCGTTGTAATAGAGAGGTCGCCGATGCCGTCATCAGCCGCGACGCCAATTAACGTCAGCTCGATACTGTTGGCGAACTCGGGACTAAGCGGCGAGAGCTGCGAAGCGTGAGGTGCGGGTTTTGGCAAACAGGATCCCCTCCAGCCGGCGTACGAGCCGGAGGATATTGGTGGCTAGGGCCGTGAAGAGATGCTGAAGATGCGTCTTGCGCTGCCCAATGTAGCGCGCTCGCCGCATGCCAGTGGTACGCGTGGTTTGAGAGAAGGTGCCTTCAATGCCGCACCGCGCCTGATACGCGTCGTGGAATTCGGGCGTCTGCTGACGGGCCCGAGCGGCCAGGGATGGAGAGCGGGGTGACCCTCGATGGCGTAAACGGCGGTGAACAGCTCATCGTCAAAGAGCGTACCTAACTCATCGCGTAGCCGCAGGTAGACGTTGCCGTCAGGGAATGCCGCTTGGGCCACCCGGGCAGTTTCCACGGGAACCAGCTGCAAACCATTTCGCGGTAGGCTCATAGGTCATCCCTCCCTGACGGATCAATCTCTTCGTTTCCTCCCAGTATGTCTCAGCTTCGAGTTCGCCAACAGTATCGAACTCACGTTATCATAGGTCTGCTCATCGAGATCAGCTTCATTGCGACGTTCACCCAGCGCTTTTTTGGACGATGAGCCTCAAGTGGTAGATCAGTCTGCGTGACCAAGGTCAATGTGGTGGGTGTGGCGCATCCGTACGGTACAATTGCGCCGAGTCCAAACTGCTTGCCGAGTTGAACGGGGTTATTGTGCCTTGCTGGTTCCTAAATGTGCTGGTTGGCGTGGAGAGTGAGTTGGCCCAGACAGTATCCTATATGCTAGCTGGTATTTCCGATCGAGATAGACCATAGCCTCATTGTAGAGGTAGGAGACAATCTTCCTGACCTGCTCACTACCGTACTGTCGATAGTGCCACGCTACACCACTGTGTACCAGCGAGATTCGGCTCACCCCAAGCTCTTGCATGAGCCAGTTCTGGATTTCCTCAACGATTTCTCGGTTAAAGGACACGACACCGAAACGTGCGCCGCCCTTGATACGCAGCGAGATGTACCCGTCAGCATCAACATAGCCCCGTAAGAAGTGCCTCATCAGGAGGGGCGCTACGGTAGGGAGACATTTCATGACATAGGTCTTCCGGGCGACAATACCATACGTGGCGAGCGTCTCTACCAGGTGTTGTGACCCGATCTCCAACGTACTGACCGGTCTGCCGAGATTATTCATCCCAGTATAGAAGGGCCGGTCAGGTGAGAGCCATGCAGCCAATTTCCGCAAATGATCTGCGTCCTTTGTTGAGAGTCCGATGCGGAGTCGTCCGTTTGACACATTCCCATCGGCAGCGATAAAGCCCAGCCAGTAGGCGGCTTCTTCATTGTCGATCACGTCAAAGGCATGCTCGTTCCTGGAATAGGTGAGGGCAGCCTCGCTCGCGCTGCGCCGTTGTATGCCGTGTCGCTCCAGGATGTTATAGACCGTTTGATCATGTATTACATTGTGTCTGACGATCTGTGAGGCGGGAAGCCCTTGCTGGTACAACGCGATGATTTCTGCTACTTGCAGCGGAGTGAGCTTTCTGAAAATCTCGCTATTCGTCCTTCTTTTGACCCTATGACTTTCCAGAGTTGTATATACCGTTGAACTGCTGATCTCATACCGACTGGCAATCGTTGCCGCATCCATCCCTTGCTGGTACGCGTCAATAAGGCTCTCTTCTTGTTCCTGGCTGAGTACCTTGCCTACGCCGCTGCGGGGTCGCAGCGTAATGCCGCTCTTCTTCAGCACATAATAAATTCGTTTGTCGTGTATGCCATACCGACTGGCGAGCTCGGGCACACTCATGCCTTGTTGGTACACGGCAATGAGGTCACGCTCTTCATCATTGCGGGCCACGCGTTTCCCCTCTGTTTCGCGCCGCGAGAGATTCAGCGCCCACTAGCAATCCGCCGGCACCAGTGTAGGTAGCCCTAGTATAGCAGAGGAGTATTCCGGGGCTCGCCCGAAGACCAGTTATTGCAAGCAAAGTGTCGGAATGACCTCAGTGTCTGCACTCCTTATAGTATCTGGGTTCAATCCATACACCGAGCAGACGGCATCCTTGCCCAGAGTTCCTTTCCCTACTAAGGCTGGCGCTTCTTGGCAGCGTTAATCCGGGTTGTAAACCAGTGCTCAACTTGGAACCACTCGCTCTCGCGAATGTCGCTGTACTTGCCAACATGGAAGGCTTGGTTCAGGTCGCTATAGATCGTCGCGAATGCATAGCCGGCGATGTCATGCAACCGTCCGGCCAGTGCCTTCACGGTTGCTTGATGCTCTGGCGTGAGCGTCTGCGGCCCTAAGCGTTCCAGAAGTTCTGGCACCATGCGGAGAAGCGATTCATTGCTTTCCATGCGCGAATGCAATTCTCCGATTTGCTCATCGTGCTCAGTGAGTTTCGCTTCCACATAGAGCAGTTGCGCTTCATAGGCACCTTGGCGTCGATACAGGGTAGACATTGCTGCATGATAGTCTGCCCAGGCAACCGCAGGCGCATCGTCGTCCGGTCGCTGCTGGCGCAGTTCGGTAATCTCATGCGAGGCACTAGCAACAGGTACCACTTTCGGGACTTCTTGCAACCGTGTCGCGCCAACTTTCGCCAGCCACTGTTTAATCGGCTCAGCTTTGGGTGAGGGTACCGACTGGATAATACGCAGCATGGTTTCCAGGTCTGCGACGTCGGTTAAGCGGTGCTTGCCGTCTGGTGCTTTGAGCCTCAACTGTCTACAATTTGTAGACACTTCGCGAAATCCTTCAGTTTGTATGCGGGCTTTCATGGCTGTCCAGTATTTGCGAGGAGCATCACTATCGGTAAGGACTCCAATTACATCGATGACCGAGAAATACCACTGGCCATCCTCCCAAACTCGGCGGATGGAAGCGTCAGCTTGCTCTTCGATGATAGTCAAGGTAGTGTCGTCTGTTGTCATGGCTTACCCTTCCTTTACATGCTTATGCCAAACACAGAGAAGTGAGGAGCTACTACCAAACGGGTACTACTACCTCCTTTCGCCTACGAGTAGTGCGTTTTCTATGTCGGAATGTGGTGGTGTTCACCTTCACCTTGGGCTGGTCGCTTAGCGGGGCCAGTAATGCATCCCGAAACCACAGCGCATGGGTATCTATCTGGTATTGCTCGATGCGGCAGGCGGCAGCCACTGCTCGTGTTATTTGAGGATGCAAGCGGCAAGATCCATCGTTAACGCGGGTCATGTCCCCGTAATGCATCGTGCGGCGAGACAGAAACTTGAGCACCAATCCATCAACCGTGCCGCGCTCACATTGCATCAAGTCGTAGACGAGGCTATCACGCCCAGGCTTATCAGCATGCAGGAACCCACAGGCCACATCAAATCCCTGGCTACTGAGTGCCTGACGGCACTGCCCTTCAAGAACGCCATAGGCGTAGTTGAGACAGGCATGGACAGGATCTATGGCCCATCGTGCGGTCTGCCCGGAACTAATCGGGCTATTCCGGGTCCCACAGGTCAACCAATGCGACGGAACCTTGTGGATGTCGGCTTTGTACCAAGTGAGTCGCCAGTCCTTCCAGGCCTGGAAATAGGCCAGAGCGATCTTAGCTTCATACAGGCGCAGATGTCCCATAGTGGACAACCAGGGTGGAACATCGGGGAGATTGAACCAGGCGACCGCCGCCTTGACGAGGTCATACGCCCGCTGCGCCCCTGGGAGTATTCGGTCATGGGTGATAATCGTATTCAGTTGGAACTCAAATTTACGAGAGAGGATTGCCCGCGCAATCGCGACGTCTGTCCCGTCCTGTTGGGCGAGATATTGCCGTCTCCGTAGGGCTGCATCCACCCATTCGGAGGCAGCGAGGGTAGAGAGGACGCCTCCATCGCGGTCCAGGAGCAGCACCGATATCTGTTGTCTCGGCATCACTCTAAGGCGGAGAACGAGAGGGAGCCCTTGGGGTCTACACAGATGATTCGCTGGACCGTATGGAGCCCACGGTGCAGTGTATGGACAACCGGCACGTGCGGATAATGGGTGTGGCCATCGGTCACAATGAGGCGGTCATGCTCCACCCGAATACCAGCGCCATAGCCCGCGAGAATGAGGGTATCCCACCGAGTGGTGAGGAGCTTGGCGGTGAGAACGGCATAGCGAGAGCCAGCAGCCTGGTAGGCCAAGGCATCCTTGGCGATGTCACCCGTGTACGTGATGACACTGGAAGTGGCCGGTAGCGGTGCTTGCGCTCCCGTGTCCACGGATGTATTAGGCACGGGAGTGTGTGTACTCGCTTCCGCCGCCGATGGCGCTGTTGCCGCTCTCGGAGGAGACATGCGTGCGTGAGCCGGTGGTGGATTGTGGACCGTCATGGGAGAAGGCATCGGCTGCTGGGTGATTTCTGGTCTCTTTGGCATCGCTAAGCGCACTGCCTTGAGGAAATCCATGCCGGTTTTCGTCATGCAAACAACCGAGCATTGCCGCTGCTGGTTGGATGCTGGGGTGAAGGTGCGGCCGCATACCGTGCAGGTCTGGATGGGTCGGACCATGGAAAACGCCTCGCTTTCTGATTACGCGAGGCGCTAGACGTAGGGTATGGCAGGAACCTACAATGAGGCCAGCCCTTACGCTACTGAACCTAGCGCCGGGGTCAGAGGGCCGCGCCTGGTGCAAACAGGTGCGGCTCTCGCAGTACCGCCTTACGAATTTAGGTTGTTTGATGCCTCCGACTGAGGACTGCGCAGCGCATCTGAAGCCAATGCTAGAGTAGAAGCTAATAGAACCAGATGAAATAGATCATAGTATAAGAGCCGCATAAAATCGTCTCGGCTCTTGGGTTTCTCGGTACGAAATGGTGAGAACATAGCAAACATGGGCCACAAGCCACGGATGGTATCGGGGGTAATCATCTGCCACATCGCACGCAGGTCTTCAGGGAGTGATCCGTACTGTTCTACGAAGCGGTACAAGCGGACTATGTGACCGGATACGATCACGTTTGAGATTCCCTGCATTAGTGTAGAACGCCATTCGGCAGCTTCCGGCGTAAGTATTGCGTTCAGCGGTATACCGTCTTCAGTCTGAAGTTCAACTACGGCGGGTACGTCTGTAAGATCAGACGATGGCAGTAAGCCAGTAAACACTGCGAGGAACGTTGCTATGCCCGTTTGAGACTGTGTCCAACGGCCAGACTCTATCTGTGGAGACGTAATATGTACATCTAGCTCGTCAAGCAACTGTTCGGATAAATCGTCTGGAATTCCCTGCTCAGTCACTGTAGCCATGTCAGGCAAACTCGGCATGGCTTCGCGTTGTGCCTGTTCCCATAATGCTTGCATTCGCGCGAGGACAACAGCGCGGACATCCACCTGAATATAGTCAAAACCTTCGAGCCACATCCAGACTTTCGCGATGTCTTCACCGTCAATATGGGAACGATGTTTGCCAAGCCACAGAACTGCCGTGCACGCAATCTCTGGATACAGGTACCTCGGTCGTCCCCGTCCAGTATGTTCAGGATTACGCACAGGAGTAGGAAGCAAGTGCTGGCTTTTCCAGTCGTCAAATGAGGTGCCCTCTACCGGGATCCCACATCGTGCCACATAAAACAAAATCTGTTGTTTGTCGAACCACTCGCCCATGGGCTGGTCTCTCATTCTGCAGTATTAATCTGATTTTCAGTATACAACAGTAGCCAGGTTTTAGGCAATTACCAAAGCCAGATAATCTGTAATCCAATCTCTATTAATCTGAGTTTGAGGCTGGTAAAAGCCAGTGAAGTGACCGGGCGGCAGTGAGGTCCGAATTATCTGATTTTTGGGCGCTTTGTACCAACCGAGCGCTTATGCTATACTGTGAGTATCAGTGGACATACCTCAACCCCTGAGGAGGTATTCCAGGTCATGCGTATACAAGACAAACGTGCCGTTACCATGCTCTGGCCCGCGACGGTGTGGAACCGCGTGGCTGAGATTAGTCAATCGAGCGGCGTACCTCGTACCGGTATCGCGTCCCTTGCCAATGAGTATTGGCTTCACTAGTTTTATGGTGGGGATCCGCTGGCCCGATCATTGACTGACCCCACGACCGTCTACGATGCTCAAGGCAGCAAGCAGAGTCTAGTCACCATCGAGCACCAGCACGTATCTCAGTAAAACGACAACTGCCAGCTCTCGAAACGTGAGAA
Organism: Ktedonobacterales bacterium; assembly: GCA_052143275.1. Classification (GTDB taxonomy): domain Bacteria; phylum Chloroflexota; class Ktedonobacteria; order Ktedonobacterales; family JADMIN01; genus JAJPKE01. The sequence goes on from JBKQTH010000281.1 coordinate 8,053, forward strand.
CTGGCAGTCCCGGGTACCGCTACAGCAACTTCTCCACTGGTATAGGTCCGTAGCAGCCACAGTATACCACGATTTGAGGCTGACCAACCAGGTTTCCCGGCTCTCTTCGTCCGCCCTGGACTCTACCGTAAGCGGGAATCTTTATGCGTGATCAGCCAGACGCGATTCCCAGAGGTATCCTCGCCAACATCTCACCCCAGAATTGTCTGGCCTCTTCGCAGCTTGAGTTGATTATGATCTTGTCCACCCCTCTGCGAGATGGAACTCTCTCCCCCCACTACATACCATGACCGGCCATGCCGGTCTTAGGAGTAGCCTATGGAAACGGCAGCAGACTATGTCCGACTACCTGGCGCCAGCCGTCGGTACCGCAATACGAACACCGGTGAAACAATCTCCCGCCGCCAGTATGACCGTCTCTATCGGCTCGGCCCATGCGGGTTTTCGAGCTACGAGGGACTGGCGCGGCAACGGGCACACGCCGGCTTCGCACCGCTGGCACGAACCCAGGAGCGTATCCACCGGGCCATCGAGTGGGTCTTTCGAACGGGCGTCTCGCCGAGCCAGGCAGCCCGAGCCGAGCACCTCTCGCCGACCACACTACGCCGCTACGACCGCGACCGGGGTGTTCTCGGCTACAACCGACGCACGCGGCGTGGGGAAGTGCACACCGCCGGGCGAGTGCCCTTCTTTGATGCCGCCGGAAACCTGCATGAAGCTGTCCCATTCGACCAGCGCGAAATCCGGACCATGAGCGCCTACGGTGCGGCGGTCAAGGCCGCCAAGGAGGGGCATCCACGGACGCTACAGTCCTTCGCGGATGTCCGCGTCCGGGACGTCTTCGGCAATGAGTACACCTTGCTTACCGACATCAATGCGTATCTGCGCTTAGAGCAAATGAACGATGATATTGACCCGCTCGACTTCTTTCAATCGGGCGACGAGCTGGTACTACCGCCCCTGCTGGCGGCAGCGTAAAGGAGGAAATGTATGCGCATCTGTCAGACCTGCGGTGAAGATTGGCCTGAAGCCCTCTCCAAGGAGGGCGACCTCTGCCGGAACCACGCGGTGCAATCTGGTCTCTCCCTAGAACGGTACCGAGAGATCATTAGCCACTGCCCGACCTGCGGACGGGCTGACGTTCCGGCCCAATGGCATCATTTTGCCAGTAAGCGCCAGCAGGATTGCCCTGTCGCCCTCAAGCCGCTCGGTATTCTCCTGTGTTTGAACTGTCATGGTATCCTCACCGAGCGCCAAAGCAGCGGCTGGCACCCGAGCTGGAAAGCGGAAGACCACTCCGTTCGCTGTACCGTCCAGGGGGTCTATGACGTGCTGTGGCTCTGGTGGGCAGCGCTCGGGCGTGCGGCGGAGGGCGCGCGTCACGCACAGTTGGTGCAAAATCCAGGAGTATGTCACAGCAGTATCATCGCCTGGTCGGTGCCGTGAGCAGGACGAAACCCACGCAAACCGCGAGGATGGCTGAGACAACAAGCAAGAGGACGGTGTGCGTCACGCTCGGTGGGCGCAGATGGCTGAGGACTCGCTGGAGCCTCACAAGCCGGCGGCATTACCGAGCAACCTGCGTGCATCACGCTTGCTTGCTAGCATTTCCAGGAAAATTCAGGGTTTGGCGCTAGATGATGGCAACGACAGTGGTGGGGAGTATGTTACCCCTGTATCTGCTACTGTAGAATGTCTAAACCACAAGCAGCATTGGAACATATGAACAGGAGAATAATCTTCCATGTCGCATTTTCCGGCGAAAGGTAAAACATGGCATGGTCAGGCATTCCAGGAACTACACTCGGGCCGGTATGTTGCACCTGAGCGGCCAGGCTGACACCGGTGTTGTCACCCTGATACGTGCTGGGATCTGCGGCACAGTCGAGCCACTTGACCCCACCATCCATACCCGAGTATTTCGCGCCCAATGCGTTAACTGAAGATCCTTGCTGAGATTGTGACGTGAGCAGCCCAAATGCATCGGTGTAGTTTTGACTCTTCATGTCACTACACCAGCGGGTGACAACAGCGACCGGAGCGAGGTCTCGTCCTTGAAGCGCTGGATCAAAGCCAGTCAGCTCCCAGCCTCCAGACGCACGTCCAAATGTCACGGTGCCCGTGACATCGTACTCCACGCGGTGAATGTCCACCGTGAGCGTCGAAGCGGTGTTGGTATTCGACTTGCCGATGCCAGTAAGTGTGCATTGGAGCGCTATGCCATCTATCTGCTGATGTAGATAGGCATCTTGTAGGAACTGCTGCTCGCTTTCGGTATGCAAACCTGGCGCCATCAGTTGATAGTATGCTCGGTAGTTACGTGCCAGGAGTGCGCCACAGTAGTTATCAAAAGCTTTGAGCGCACCAAGACTTACTCCAAGGAATCCAGCCTCGAAGCCGTCAACCGTCCAGGAATTTCCTGTGAACTGGAAACGCACGTTGCCGCTGTGCGTACCGCTGCCCTCACGGTCGGCAAACGAGGCGACGGTGAGGGTGCGCTGCCCCACATCTATACTGAAGTGGTTCCCAGAAGTCTGGCCGCAATTCACGACGTCGCCCTCGAACTGGTCTATCTCGGCGCCGTAGCGCATGAATTCGGACTTCGTGAATTGGCTTTTGAGGCCATCTGAGAAGTGCTGATACAGGGAATCATACTTGTGAGCTTCCAGGTTATCGCACAGTTGCGTGCCCAGCGCGCTGAGCTGGTTATATTGCTGCACGGCGTAATGGTAGCCGCCAAAACCACCGGCTGCCAGAATGATAATGACCACCAGCACGCTGATCAGGATTCTACGTCCACTCCGTTTGCGCTGCTTCACTGGCGGCGCTGGGGATGGTGGCGTCGTAGAGCTGGGCTGCGATATCTCAACAGTGGTAGGCATGTCATCTACGGTAGGCTCAGGGTTGCCGGTACTTTCATGCGATTCCGACATACCGCAACTCCTATGTTGAGAACTTGTCTTACGTGAGAAATCGATTGCCCTACCGCTAGACGTATATCTGAATCGAAGAGTGGTTGTGTTTTTATGCGCTACCAGTATAACATACGGGGGGAGTTAAGGTGTGGGGGTAACAGATCAGGTGGGCAGATTTTCTATTGAACACGCGAGGTGATATATGGCGCGGCGCCTCTGCATATCGTGGCAAGCATGCACGGGATTGATCTTGCTGTTCACGCTGACTGTTGCTCTCTCGGGATGTTCGCTGGCACTGCCCGGCTCTAGCACGAGTGCGTCTCCAGGCAAACAGGGTGCCGCTGCAACACCTCCCGGAACCATCAAAGAGTTCGAAGTGGATGTTTTGGGTGGGCTTTACCAGATTATTTTTGATCACAACGGCAATTTGTGGTTTTATGGGCCATCCAGCCTGGGGTATATGTCTCCATCTGGCAAAGTCACGACGATTGACGTCTCGAACCGAGTACGATCCATCGTTGGCTTGACACCGGGCCCTGACGGGAATATGTGGTTCATCGGATCGCCACACAGCACTCTTTTCAATGAGTCTCTTGGATTCGTCGCGCCGAGCGGTCAGATAAAGGAATGGGTACTACCGCCGATGACGGGGCAGGGTGGTTTCTTCCCAACACTCAAGGATTTGGTCGCTGGCCCCGACGGCAATATGTGGTACGCGCGCTCCAATGGAGCTACCAGTATTATCGGGCGGATTACCCCCAGCGGCAACCGAACGGAATTTACGGTGTTCACGGGCCAAGGCTTAATTTCGGACCTGGCGGTTGGACCTGACGGTAACTTGTGGTTCAGCATTTCTCAGTTCATTCAGTCCATTGACTACCAGACGCACATCGGCACACTGCTATATACCGGAGGGCTGATCGGGCGGGTCACTCCAGCAGGGAACGTGCAGCAGGTCAATTACCCGTTTGCGTCGTCGTTTCCTGGGGAGTTTACACTTGGCCCCGATGGCAACCTGTGGTTCTCGATAGTCAAGATTGTCAATGGTGAGCCAACTAGCTTGGAGGGCTATGGCATCATCGACCGCACTCGCACTGGTAATATAACCGAAGCCCCGGCGAATGCCGTAGTCAACGCGGTAAAAGGGCCAGATGGCAATATGTGGTCCATTGATTCAGCCCAGAATGCAATTAAGCGTGTTACCCCTTCGGGCGCTGTGCGCGAGTTCACGATTCCGACGGCCAACGCCAATCCTTTTGATCTAGTAGTCGCGAAGGACGGCAATCTTTGGTTCGCGGAGTCAATGGGTAAGATTGGGCGTATTACGCCTGCTGGCCAGATTACTGAGTTCACAATCACATCGCCGGGCGCAATGGTCGCTGAGCTCATCGTCGGACCCGACGGCAATCTCTGGTTCTATGAAGACTTCGCCCCACCCGGCGGCAACTTACAGAACACTGTCAGTGACATTGGCCGTGTGTCAATCTGACGACAGTGCGTCGCGTGCTCGACGTTTCGCGCGCCACGGGCTAGAATAGAGCCAAACACGGCCGAATGCATAAACCAGCGGCGTTACTATCGTATCCTATGCGAGAAGGTCCCAGTAAGCAAAGGGCAAAGGCGAAGAGAGTCTGGTGGATAAAGTAAAAGGGCGAGAGATAGAGTCTCAGCCACCGCCGCCTCACGTGGTCGATCTCCGGCGCACCCGAACGCCCGACATCGAAATCGCCGCCTGCTCGACCTATGATTTTCTCTTGAGCCTGCAGGTGGCGCTGGCTTCGCCCGAGTTCGCTTTTGCCGACTACGATGTGGGAGAGGAGTGGGTAGTCTGGGCTCGCCGCCGCTGCGATGAGGCTGATCTCACGGCTCTTCCCACTCTGGACCGGTATCTGGGACATCGGCTGCCCGTCTCTCTGCACGCCACTCTCATCTCGATGGTAGCCGAATGCCCACCGCCGCGCGATTCAGCCCATTTCCTCAGCTGGCTGGCGGAGATACCTATCAAGCGCTTTATTGCGGTGCTGCTTGACCATGCCGGGCAGGGTACCGGCTGGCAGGATCGGCTGGAGGCGGCGCTGCCCGAGACTGGCTTCGCGGCTGGTGAGGGGGAAGTCCTGCAGCAGTTACTTGACTGCTTTTCGCTGGAGGTGCGTCCCACAGTTGCGGAGGTCATTCGTGAGCCGGAGAGCCGGCGGAGTGAGCTGCTGCGGGCGCTCGGGGTCTGGGAGAGTGCGGTTTTTGCTCTGGAGCGGCCAAGGATCACGCCGTTTCTCGAGCGCGAAGCGGCGTTGCTGGAGAAACAGCGTTCCGAAATGTCTCCTGAGCGGTTTATGAAGCTGGCTATGCGCGGAGTGGAGTGGCGGGGGCCGGTCGGCTTCCGCCGTCTTCTCTTTGCTCCAAGCTACTTTTGCCGCCCCGCCGTCTACTATCACGAGTGGCGCGGAACGCTTACCTTCTGTCTACCGGTGGAGGCGAGAGTACTCGAGTCGCTCAGAGGCTCCATCGACCCGGAAGCGCCCAGCGAAGAGATTCTACACTTCTTCCTGACCCTGGGGGACAAGACTCGGCTCCGTATCCTGCGACTCTTGGCCGAGCGTGAGATGTATCTTACCGAGCTGTCGGAACGGCTGGGTCTCACCAAAGCCACTACCAAGCATCACATGGTAATGCTGCGCGCCAACGGCTTCGTCATACTCTACGAACGAGACCGAATGACTTATTACGCCCTACGGTCGGACATCGCTCGCCACGCCGCCCGGCTGATAAGCGAGTATCTGGGGCAATAGCCGTCCCTCCGGCGCGCTGGACGAGGAGTCAAAACGCCGTCCCACTAGTATTTTATTCCCACCGGACAGGGAGTGTCGAATACCGGGAAAGCTATACTATGTCTATTGCCTTCGCTTCCCGTGCATCTACCGCTGCAACCAGTCGCAGAGTATGCTATCAGGAAGACCATAAGAGGGACGGAAATACACAAGGCTGGAATGCGCCCACCGTATACCCGCCAGCTAGGTGGCGAAGGGGGATGAGGAATGACAACACCATCAAAGCGGTCGAAGTCGTCCGCGCATGATGCTACTCCGGCCGAGTCTGAGCCGCGTGACCTACCGCCAGCCGCCGAGACTGCCGGCGAAACCGGCGACCAGCCGGCCAAAGCGGGACCGGTGAAGGCTAAATTCCGAGCAGATGTCGGATCACATCTGATTGCGCCGGAGACACAGGAGCTGCCATCGCCGGTCGTCCGCACGACCGGCCCACTGCCGGCGGCACCCACGACCGGCCCACTGGACGCACTTCCTAAGAAGACCGATGAGGGAGATGACGACGAGGGAGAGGAGACACTGGTTCACCCGGTGACGACTTCGCGTCCACGGAAGACGACCCTGGCCATGGCGATTACCCGGCCGCCGTCTCCATCTTCGCCGAAGGAGCCACCGGTGCCGGAGAGGTCGAGTGAGGCGACGTCTCTGCCTGTCTACCCACAAGCATCAAACGGGCCGTCGGAAGTGGTAGACGAAGTGGATGAGTGGTCCATCGCCGATCAGCCTACCGTCTATCTTTCACCGCGTCCAGTGACCAGGTCGCAGGGGCTTCCGCACCAGCGCAACCCAGCCAGCCCAGAGGGTCTACCGGGTCAAACCGGCAGGTCCGGTGCAATGCCGGCGACTGAGCCCGAGCCCTGGTCCACGCCGCCTCCAGGCGGCAACCGTGCAGGCTATGGTTTCCGTAGTACACCCCGCCAGCCGTCCTCTTCAGGAGCCCCGAGCGGCGATCGCCAGGTGCCGGGTACGTCGCCGTTAGGCGAAAGACCGAAGCCGCAGCGAGTGCCACTGCGCGACCCGCGCATGGAGCGCTTCCAGTACCTGCGTGAGGAGCGCATTGCCCACCACGAGGGTCAACGCGGCCCCGGCGACGGCCGTCCCATCGCCGAAGTGGTGCGCGATTGGTGGCGAGATCTACGGCCGGGACTGAACAACGCGCTGAACTATCAGCGCGAGGCGCGAACCACCGGGGCCAATCCCATTCCAGCGTATGTCCCGTCTCCCGGAGCGCGTCTGGGAGACGCGTTCGGCCGGCTGGCCGCCTCGGCGCGCGGTATGACCGGTAGGGCACAGTCGGCGATGGCCCCCAGAATGACGCGCCTGCAGGAATTGCATGCCCAGGCGGAGAACGCCGCCAGCGCACTGGTGCAGAAACTGGAGATTCCGGAGACCCGCCAGCAGGCTCCACTGCTTGGACCCGGTCGTATAGCCGTTTTCTTCAAGCAGGGTGTCACAATAGGGCAGGCGCAGTCGCTGCTCGGCGCCAGCCGGGCGCGCCCCATTCGGCTGATTCCGCGCAAGCACGGTTTCCTGGCTCTGGTGGCGCCGGGAACTGAGGCGGATGTAAGCGCACGGCTTCGCGAGCATCCCTATATACGGGACGTTGCCTACCTCGAGTACGACCAATATGGCGAGCCCATGAAGCGCCGCTGAGCGGCTGAGACTCTCACGGTGGTCCCAGTTTCCGGTTTGGCGGCGTCCGATGAAAGGCGGCCTTGATGCAGCCGGCACTCATTTCACCTTCAGCCGATGCTGCCACCACCATCCCCGGCAACGGAGGACTCGCGTTAGGCCTTCTCCAGGTAGAAGGTTATGACCCCGTTGGTCTGATCCATCGCCAGCAACTGGTTGCCGGTCTTCTCGGCCCAGGCAGGAACATCTTTCTTGGCTCCGGGATCGGTCGCGAGCAGAGCCACGATCTGGCCTGCTGCGACGTCCTTAAAAGCTTTAGCAAGCGTCACAATGGGCATTGGGCAGACCTGGCCCTTGGCATCAACTACTTTGTCAACCGGAATTGTCGTAGCCATAGTAACTGGTTCTTTCTGAACTTTAGTCTTGCTGGCCGGTTCTATCTGCGGTGACAAGGCAACACTGCCAGCTTTCTTAGATGAAAAGGGTAATGTGCGCCTCATTGGCAGTGTTGATAAAGGTCGCTGCGCCGCCAACTTCCACGCCATCGATCAGTTCTTCTGCCTTGATTCTCATCACGTCGAGGGTCATCTGGCAGGCAATGAACTTGA
>JBKQTH010000282.1:0-5774 GCA_052143275.1 Ktedonobacterales bacterium
CCAAGCTCTCCGGCGGAGTTGGTCTGATCAAGGTGGGAGCGGGAACCGAGGTCGAACTCAAGTTCCGCAAGACCAGAGTGGAAGATGCAGTCTCGGCGACTCGCGCCGCTGTCGAAGAGGGCTTCGTGCCTGGCGGTGGTGTCGCTCTCTTGAACGCGGTCGACGCACTGGACAAAGTCAATGCCACTGGCGACGCCGCAACTGGGGTGTACATACTGCGCCGGGCCCTGGAAGAGCCGCTGCGCACGATTGCCTTCAACGCCGGCCAGGACGGCGCTGTCATCGTGGAGTCGGTTCGCCGCGCGCAGAAAGAGAAGAAAGACAAAAATATCGGCTATAACGTGCTCAATAATAAGACCGAGAATATGGTTGAAGCTGGAGTGATCGACGCCGCGAAGGTAACGCGCTCCGCTTTGGAGAACGCGGCTTCTATCGCGGCGATGATCCTGACGACTGAGGCGCTGATCACCGACCTTCCTGAGAAAGAGAAGCCGGCGCCTCCGCCTATGCCGGAGTACTAGCAGCTACTGGTAGCCGCGCACGGCTCCTTAGTGAGGGCGGCCCCAATTGGGGCTGCCCTTCACCATATCCTGAACTACACAGTAGCCATAAGTTGACTGGCCATTTACATGTGATGCGCTTCTTTGGCTCTGGGTCAGGATGATATACTGTCTTCCAGTGGATCTACTACTGCCAGACGTCGCCATTCGATGGGTACCCCAAGCTCTCAAGACTTTCTCGATTCATCCAGTTTTCGGTGCAGGAAGTCGATGGGTAACAAAGCACGCAGTACTGCCAAGAACAGCGATAATTCTGATGACTCCGATACTTTCGAGTTGGAGTCCAACCAGCTGTGGGGGTATTCCTCTGGTAGCCGTCGCTGGCGCCGCGCTACCAGTGCAATCGCAGTTACTCTGATAGTTGCGCTGACCCTCGCTCTGGCGGCGCGTGGGTCACTGGGCAGCCCTCCCCAAAGCGCGCCATCCCCCCAGCCCACTACTGCTCCGACTGCGGTGCCTCTAATCACCCCACCATACACGTCGCCTTTCCTGACACCGCCAGATAGCCTACTAGCGCCCATACCGGCGCACTGCCCCACGACCACCGCAAATTCCTCTGCGGCAATCGCGGAGATTTCCTATTACGCTGATCCTGCCTACGGGCTCTCGCCAGTATGGGTGTTGGGGCTTAGCAATGAGCAGGATCAGCGCGTCTTACACTTCGATAACTACCCACCGCTACCCTACACCGCGCATGGGTGGCGCTGGCGTATCCTGCTTATAGCCGCTCCGGGGTATGGCGGCAATGTCATGCTCTCTGGAGAATTGACAGGATCGGGAGTGGATTCCGCTTTGCTCATGGATTTTACGGATGCGGGATCGGAGCCGGTTACAAGTCTCTCGCTCAACGCCAGCAGCCCGATTATGAGAGGGGTGGGATGGGCCGAATGGCCGATCTACGTCTATCTACCGCAATCCGGCTGCTACGAGCTCGGCGCGCACTGGCCCAGTGGTAGCTGGACCATTAATTTCGCCGCCGGTATCTAGCCTACTCCGTCACCGAGAAATCTGGCGCAACTCTCGGCTCTGCTACCTACGACCTCATACCAGCTTACGCGCGGGCAGGTCGCTTGAGTGAGACTACTACTCGCCGCTGATCCCCCTCACCGGTGCTTTCGGTGGCGATGTCGCTGGTTTCAGCAAGCACCATATGAATAATGCGCCGCTCATTAGGTGGCATGGCTTCCAGCATAATCGGATGGCCGGAGCGACGAACCTGGTCGGCGACACGAGCCGCCATCGAGCGCAGATTCTGTTCCCGGCGCTCACGATATCGTTCAGCGTCTATAATGACCCGCTCACGATTGCCCGTCTGCTTGCTGACAATGAGATTGACCAGCAACTGGATTGAAGCCAGGGTCTCGCCGCGCCGCCCAATGAGTAGACTTATGGTCTCAGGATCTTCGCTGTGAATATTGAGCGTAAGTGGCTCCTCTTCGGCCTCCTCCTCATTGATAGGCTCGCTTACCTCGATGCTTGCGCGTATACCCATATGTCCAAGTATCGCGCGCAAAGCCTCTTCGGCAAACTCCTCTATGCTGGCATCTTCCGGCAGCAGCTCCTGCAGGGCGTCAACCGGCAATGATGCGGCAGCAAATGGCTCGGAGCCGCCATAGACCTCGTCCTGGTAGCTTTCGACTGCCGGCGAACTATAGTAGAGTTCACTCTCGCCATCCTCTTCATCATAGGGCTCACTGTTCTGGTAGCTCTCCTCGGGTAGCGGCGGCCGACCTTGCTTGAGGTACACACGAACGCGTGCCTCGCGCGATCCGATACCACGCTGGCCGCGGCTCGGCTCCTGCAGGACGGTGATATCTACCTCGTCTCGATTGCGCCCCAGCCGCACCAAGGCTTGCAGAATCGCATCTTCGATAGACTTTCCGGAGGCTTCCACGCTCTCCACTGCTACTTGCCTCCCTTCGACCGATTAGTACTGCGATTCCGACTGGAAGATGATGACGATCCTCTGGCGTTACCCCCGGCACTATAAGTGGACCTGCGCGAGCCGTTCCGACTATTGCCATTACTGGCATTGCCATTACTGGTATTGCCATTACTGGTATTGCCGCCGCCGTTATTGCCGCCCTTGGCGCTTGCCGCCGCCGGCCGTGTAGTTGCAGCGGCGGTTTTGCTGGAGGAGGCGCCATTGCCATTGGTCTTGGGGGCGCTCGAGACCTCGATCTTAGCCAAGGAATTGTTATTATTGCTCGCCCTGGTGGCCTTGGCCGCGGATCCGGCGGAGGCCGCAGCTGTACCAGGAGGCGTGGTGGCCTCTCGCTGAATGGCTTTTTCCGGTAGTTCAGCGCCTTTGGTGTTGATGGCCGGCTTCACCAGGATGGGGCCCGGCTTCCCCCGGCGATTTGGCAGGCCGTTAGTTACTACTGCATCTGCCTTCTTGGTGCCGTTGACGCTTGTCAATTGTTCCTTACTTGCCGGTACGGCATCTACGATATTTTCGCCACTATTGGCATCTTTCTTGGATTTGCCGGCTTCTTGGGACTGAGCCTGCGCTGCGGCGCCCATCTCGAGTATATGGCGGAAGAAGCCACGCACTCCGCCTGAGGGCTCCGGCACGGAGGACGATACTAATGCGGAGGCGCCAACCGGGCTGCGTGACCCCACGCGTCCCATGCTCGCGCCGCTCGGGGCCGGACTAGTGCCCGGCAGCTCTTTTGGGGGAGGCACCAGATGTTCAAGCCCTGGAATTCCCAGAAACAATGAGCCCCACCCTGCCAGGAAGTACTGTTGCGTTGAGGCAAATATCGCGCCAACTGTCCAGTAGAGCGCCAGCCCTGCGGGGAAGCTCAGGGCAAAGATAAAAGTAATGACCGGCATGATATACATCGTCGTCTGAGTAGCCTGCGTGGTTGGATCGCTGGGTGTGCCCGGAGCCGGCTTCTTGCGCACGGGCATCGCCATACGCAGCTGAATGAGCGTGAAGAACGCGGCCAGGAACGGCAGGATATGCATGGGATCGGATTTCGCAAGATTGACCCACAAGAAGTAGTAATTGGGTAGCGTAGTCAGGTGCGGCAAAAACGGATAAATAGGCGCATTGATCTTGGCAAGAACCCCGGTCAGGAGATTACGGAAGGAAAAGAGCAGCGCATACAGAAACGGCATCTGGATAAGCAGTGGCAGGCAGCCGGAGATAGGACTGTATCCATGCTCTTTATAGAGGTCCTGCTGGGCCTTCATGAGGCCTTGTGGGTCGCCGCGATACTGCACCTTGAGGGCATTGATCTGAGGAGCCAGCTCTTGCATGGCACGGCTGGATTTGAGCTGCTTACGCGTAAGAGGAATCATACAGCAGCGAACCAGGAGCGTCAGCGCGATGATGGAAAGCCCAAATGCACCAGGAATGCCGGTCGCATGGATGAGGTTGTAGATCAGCATCAAAACATTGTAGATTGGCCCGTAGAAAATGGCGTTAAAGATCACGCCGATCGGGCCAAAGATGGTGCCAAGCACGCTTAGCAGGTTACCCACGCGATATGTCCTCCCCTGCGACGAGCGCTGAGGGCACTTCCCAAGACTCCCAGCCGCGACGCTCCAGGTATATCAAAAACTCGTACGTCAAGATAACAGGAACTGGTGACGAGCATTTCCACTCTATTGTACGCGATACCAGACTATTTTTGGCATTAGAATATGCCTTTTTCTTCTCAATTACCGTCCTCCTTGGCCTTTTCCTCATAAAGCAAGCGGTTTGATCCGGCAGGCAACAATCAATTGTAGACAGAAGGACGCACGAACTACTTACTACTTGTTGCCTGTTTTACTCGCTGTAAGCTCCGGTACCGGATCGATAAGACTGCCGTGATAGAAGGGATGGCAACGCCCAATCCGCTTGATCGCCATCCACCCACCGCGTACCAGCCCAAATCGCTCAATGGCAGTATAGCCGTACTGAGAGCAAGATGGGGTGAAGCGGCAACTCGACGGCAGGATGATGGAGAATGTTCGCTGGTATATCCAGATGAGTCCCATGCCAACGTATTTCATGATAAAAAGCCTCGCAAATTTTATGCAATCCACATACCGGCACAAGTGAAGAGGTCATCCAATTCAGCCCCCAACTCCGAGTACTCTGCCGCAGCCGAAGATGGGCGAGCCGTCACTACTAGATCCCAGCCACCTGTCAGTAACGCGAGTCGATGCCGTGCCGCTTCGCGTAGCCGCCGTTTGACGAGGTTGCGGGTGACGGCATCACCGACCCGCTTGCTAACGGAGAAACCGATACGTGTTGGCCCCTTCTCATCGCTCTGGTCTGCCACCCGAGGCCTGGATCTATTGCTCACAGCTTGCCCCGGAAGCCCTCCAGCGCTGGAGGGTTGGCGCGCATAGTGCAACGTGAGATGGATACCCCTAACCTGACGCCCATGCTGCCGTATACGCAAAAAGTCCTGTGACGAGCGCAGCCTCTGCGTACGGCGAAAACGCTCATCACGCTTACCTTCACATATACGTTCGATGCGCTGATCCTGTTTCACAAAAAGTCAATATACCCTCGGGTTAGAGCTTGCTCCAGACTAAGGACTCCTGGCACAGAGAAAGCGCCTCGCAGGCGGTCCAAACCACAGCGTGAATTGGGACCAAAAACCAGCGCGAGACGCCCTTTACCCATTAGCGGTATCGCCAGATCGGTCAACCTAGCTCTACCTAGCGCCGGTGGCTAGACGACGGTAAGACGCCAGCGACCCTTGAGCCGGCGAGCCTTGAGAACTTTACGCCCCGAGCGAGTGGCCATTCGCTTCATAAAGCCGTGTTCACGCTTACGCGGAATGCGTTTGGGTTGCCATGTTCGCTTCATGAGATATCCACAGTCCCTTTCCAGCAGACATACTAGGAGATTATATCTGGCTTGGCTTTGCCTGTCAAATCACCAGCGACATCTGGAGCAAGCAGCTTGGGGGCAGTGTAGGGTGGCCGTTTCATCTGGTGACTGCCGCAAGGATAATCTTTCTTAGCTTGGCGGCATCCGTTTGCCGCGTAACCTTGGCATGCGGATCCAGATGGTGCTCACGGATGATCGCATGGAGAGTGCCCAACCGCAGGTCCTCCAGAGCGGCATGCAACCCTTTCTCACCCCGCTTGGCAAATAACGCAAAAGGGTCAGGGATGCCGGTGCCGAGTTCCGGGCTGGTGCCGGTGACCAGTCGTGGCTGGAAGTTGGGGGAGCTTGGCGTCGCCGGATGAGACGTCTCATCCGGC
>JBKQTH010000283.1:0-4888 GCA_052143275.1 Ktedonobacterales bacterium
CCGCCGCACAGAGTCGCGGCTGGTCGCACACCCGGGCGCGCGCTCGCGCCCTCCGAGCACAAAGGATGGCGCAAGCTGGTGCTGGTGCGCCACGGACAGACCGACTTCAATGTGCAGCATCGCCTACCAGGTCAGTTACCTGGCATTCCGCTCAATGCCACCGGGCAGCGTGAGGCCCGGATGACCGCCGAATCCATCCGGGCATTGCCGCTCACAGCGATCGTCGCCTCACCGCTTGAGCGCACAATGGAGACGGCAGCCTTCGTCAACGAAGGCCGTGGGTTACCAATCAGGCAGGATCGTGACCTGCTCGATACCAATTACGGCCCCTACAACGGCAAGAACTGGGATGAGCTCGACAAGACGGACCCCGCCTGGCAGCGCTTTACAAAAGACCCCAACGCCACACCGCCTAAGGGTGCTGAATCCTTCGCCGCGGTGCAGCAGCGTGCGGTACGAGCGGCAGAACGCTGGCGTCTCGCCACGGATGTGGGCGAGTGGGTGGCACTGGTGACCCATGCCGACCTGGTCAAGATGATCGTTGGCCACTACCTCGGCATCCCACTGGCTAACTGTCCGCTCATTAACATGGATAACGCCTCAGTGTCGCTGCTCACCTTCCATCCGGATCCCAAGGAGTTGCCGTCACTCCTTTGCTTCAATTGGACGTCGCCGGCAGTCTGGCTCTTGGAGGCGCAGGCACAGTCATAAAGTTGGAGGGCAGCCACAAGGGCTCTGGAGGTCAGGATCAGTCCTTACCGGGAAGGCACTGAGTAGTGAGGCCCAGTAGTAGCCAAGGTCCTCCGGCGCAGTCAAAGAGATTGTCGGAGAGCATACGGCGTGCGCTGCATCAACGGTGCAATCCTATACCGGACAGTCGAGTGCGAGTCCGTCGAGCTTCCTATCGCTGAAGGCAACGGGCTGTAAGACCAGCTGTACGATAGTGCTTTGTGTAGCTCACGACTGGTAGTTCGTGCCCCATTGCGGCCTTTTTCTTGACAGCCAAACTGACAGCCAAGAGGATAAATATCTATACACAAACATACATTGCTGTCGAATCTGTGGAGATGAAAATCGTGGAATATTCGACAGCAATGGATACCAGTGGATAGTGATAAACCATCAACCAGGAGATTCGTAAACAGCAGGTCGTGGGTTCAAATCCCACCACCGGCTCCCTTAACCGAGCCAGAAACATTCTGGCCCGGTTGTGCTTTTTTGAAGGATCGCAGATCATCCTCTGAGTCCAATTACCACAATTTTGACCACAATTGCCTGCGAGAGTCGTAGCAGATTGAAACATTTGACCCTCCCAGTAGGCCTCTCATGAACTCTAACAATGCCGCAGCACAGAGTCCATTGCATTAGCTGCTTCCTTGC
Source organism: Ktedonobacterales bacterium (assembly GCA_052143275.1). GTDB lineage: Bacteria > Chloroflexota > Ktedonobacteria > Ktedonobacterales > JADMIN01 > JAJPKE01. The sequence goes on from JBKQTH010000283.1 coordinate 1,381, forward strand.
TGCATGTCTGGCAAGGCATGTGAGTACAAGTCGAGTGTAATGCCTATACTGGCGGGCCCCAGCATTTCCGAGACAACCTTAGGGTGAACGCGTTGCCTGAGCAGCAGTGTTGCTGCGGTATGACGTAGATCATGAAAGCGAATCTGTGGCAAGCCAGCTTGGGTGCGGTACGCGCGTACCACGGCCTGGTAGTGGCCCTGGAAGCCCAGGGCTTGGCTGAGCCAGCGCGTCGCTTCCGCACACGAGAGCGAACGGTCGACCGCCAGAGGCTGCGCTCGAGCCCGCGCACGTGGTTCGCCTACGGCTTCTATTCGTTGCTCAATCTGATCTCGGGCCAGGGAGAAGAGCCCGGACGTATCTTCATCGCCTACGCCATCATTATCAGTCTCTGTTCACTGGTATCTATTGGGCGGTGTCTCACCAATTCCCGACGAGTTCTCAGCCATTGCAGTGGTATGAAGCCCTCGTCCTCAGCCTGAGCTCGTTTCATGGGCGCGGCTTCTTCCCCTCGCAGATCGGCTTGGGCGATCCGTTGGCGATGATCGCGGCAGTGGAGGCAGTCACGGGCTTGTTCATTGAACTGATTCTCATTGCCACCTTTAGCAACCGGTTTCTCAATAAGTAGGTCTGTACGTGCTATTCGTTGCTCCACGGTAACATCCCCAGGTGCGCTCGTGACAGGAGAAGCCCGCCACAAGCCGCTAGGTTTCAACCCATGCGGATAGGCGGGCTTTGTCGTTGGCTTTAGCCCTTGTAGTCTTCGCTTGCGTGTTGATATCCGTCTCGGCTCCTTCCCCACGGGCGAGCCATTTCCCGTAATTACGGGAAATGGCTGTGCCGTTGTCTCAGCTCCTTGCCCATGGGCGAAACGGGAGGGCGCTGGCGTTACTCGTCTCCATGAATGTCTCAGCTCCTTGCCCATGGGCGAAACACTGGCATTTCTCCCAGCTTACAGACACTCACCCTAGCGGAAGTGTCCGAAACAACCGGACAGCACAGCGCAGAGTGCTACACAACCATTGCCACGCTGGCAGTACTCGACGAGTTTTTTACCGACGCCGGCAAATTGGTCCTCCAGAGGCTTGACAAAGACATTAGTTATAGCTATAATTAAACTACGATAAGCGAAGAGTGGAAGAACAGAGAAGGCGACAATCATGACCAGAACAAGGCAAGAGTCAGTACCCGTCAAACAGTTGCTGAAGTATCGAGACGAGAGCGCGGACCTTTATTGGGATCCCTGGTATGATATTACTCTCTGGATAAGCCGCAGCCAGGATCGGGTAAGTGGCTCACCCTATGTCCGCATCGGAGGCTACCAAGACTTTCTGCAGGCGTCTGGCCTCGATATGCTCGAGAATCTCCCAGGCGATCACATCATTACCGTTACATTCGAGATCCCGGACCGCGGGCCTGGCCGCCCGCGCGAGCGCAAAGAGCCAGTAGAACGCAGTACCATTGATCTGCCCACCTCATTGTGGCAGGCTCTTGATGAAGCCAGAGGCGAAGAGAGTCGGCGCGCCTTTATTGACGCGGCTGTGCGTGAGAAGTTGGAACGCATCGCGGCGGAACAGGGCACGGAGCAAGAGGCGGAGGAGCTGCGCAAGGCGCAAGCACAAGAAGTGCGCGATGAGAGACAGCACCTGTATAGCGAGATAGACCGCGCTAGGGCTGAAGGTAAGCCGAGGTGGCAGGAGTCGTAACGAGACGGGATATTTGCCGCCGCAGCAAAGAATCAACAAGCAAACAAACGGTGCCCATTAGAGCAAAATCGTTTCGTCGCAAAATTTTCGCGGGCATGCCCTTCCCAGGACATCAACTGCTGTAGAATGGCGCGTAGTCACCATAGCGCGGCCAGGCTGCGAGTAGCGACTAGCGAGTAGTACGGCTGCTCGGTCAGACGAGGCAACCAGGCGAGAGGAAAGGACACACGATCATGAGCACGGATTCCAGCAGCTCTGAGGGCGGAGACTCACCAATAGCAAAGTATTGCTCTAACTGCGGATATGAGACGAAGGACGGTGATAGACTCTGCCCGGAATGTGGACGTTCCTTGGATAAGTCATTGGCCCACCCTCACTGGGGAAATACACCAAATAGATTCACCCCGGAACAAATGCGTGCTCAGCGCCAGCAACGGACTGGCTTGCCTGCCACGCGAAACCAGGATCAGAACCAATGGCAACACATTGGCGGCCCAGCGATTCAGCCGCGCAGTACCTCGGTTCCCGCATTCACGGAGCAGGACGTCCGCGACTACTTCAACCCTGACAGACCCTTCCCCTTCGCCGTCGTCAGCAAAGAGAACCCGCCCACTATCGTCCAGAGTCGCTTTACCACCATCCATGATCTGGCCGTTGCCTGCGGCGAAATCTACTGGGAGGCCAACTACCCGGCAGAACTCCCCATCTGCTATGTCGAGCTGAGCGGCCGCTTTCCGAACCATGGTCCCGCAAAGAACACGGGCGCCTACTTCCTTTTCGATGCCCGCAACGGTTACCACTTCGCCAGCAGTGGAGGTGTCGCACGAGTGAACTGGTCCCGAGGGGATATCCCAGAGTAGAGGCACCGGTGGTGATAGCACTAGTCTTCCGGGATATCCCAGTGTGTTAACACCACCAGCGCTGCGCTAACACCAAGGCGGGCGACGCAGCAGCAATGGCATCCCAACATGAGGGTCAGCCGAGATGTTAGCATGAAAGCGTGGGGTGTGGCAGCGCTGGATGCCACCCAGAAGATCGTGGATCGTGCTGTCTCCGCGCAAGGTTGCGATGGACCATTTTTGCGGAATGGGCTCAGAACACGCTGCTCATGACTGATGAGGTGGTCCTGGAAGCCACCACCAATGCATGGGAACTCTATGACCGGCTCGCGCCTCTCGTGCAGGTGGTGAAAGTCGCGCATCCGCTGCTAGTCAAGCTGATTTCTTCTGCGTGGGTGAAAACGGACACACGCGATACCCTCCATTTGGCTCGGCTGCTCTTGGCCGACCTTATCCCAGAGGTCTGGGTTCCTCCCAAGCCGGTGCGCGAGCTGCGAGCTCTCGTGGCGCATCGGGAACGGCTCATCCGGCAACGGACGCAGGCGCGCAACCGTCTGCAGAGCGTGCTGCACGCTCACAACCTCATGCCTCTGGCGCAGAAGCCGTATGCCGCGGCCTACACGGAGTGGTGGGAGACGCTCGATCTTCCAGTGGTCGAAAAACTCCGGGTTGAGCAGGATCTGGCAATTATGCACGACATGGATCGACTGGTCGCACAGGTTGATCGTGAGCTGCAGCGCCAGAGTCTGCAAGCTCCCTGGGCAGAGTCCATGCCCTTTCTGCTGCAGTTACCGGGATTCGCCGTGGTCAATAGCCTGACGCTGCTGGCCGCCATTGGAGATATCACCCGCTTCCCGTCCGCTCAAAAACTGGTAGGCTACAGCGGCCTGGGAGCCAGTGTGCATGCGTCAGGCCAAACCTATGAGACGGGGCACATCACCAAGCAAGGCCGGCGCGAACTACGAG
>JBKQTH010000284.1:0-6080 GCA_052143275.1 Ktedonobacterales bacterium
CCATCCCATAGAGGAGCTACCCTACTTCCGGGTCGTTATGGCACGCAAGCAGCACGAGGCTCGCCATGTGCAATTCGCCGAGGAACACGCTGAGGCGGTGGAGACGGTCCGCCAGGCCATTGCGAGCCAAGGGCCGCAAAGCGCCGCCGACTTTGCCGAGGCTCCCACAAGGAAAAGTTCGAATACCTTTCGCTCGGGCAAGGTGGCAAACCAGGCGTTATATTACCTCTGGCTCACCGGGGAAACGCTAACGAGCCATCGCCAGGGGCTGGAGCGTATCTTCGATCTGCGCGAACGGCTGGTTCCGGCCCGGTTCAATGTGGCTGCGACCGCAGACGAAGCCGATGCGTTTTTCGCGCTGAAGGTCTGGCAACGAGGCGGTCTGCTGTCGGCACAACAGTGGCGCTCCTGGTTCGCCGGTACCATTGCGCGTTCGGTGGGGTCGGCAGAAGCTGCAGCCCGCTTAGAGGCACTGCTGAGCGAGGGAAAAATCGCCCGAGTGTTTGTAGAAGAAGAACCTGAGGCGCCCTACCTCCTCCTTTCGGAAGATCTTCCCCTCCTCGAGCAGCTCCATGCCGGCCGCCTCCCGCAAGACTGGCAGCCTCTGGAGACGACGACAGACGAGGAGATGACTTTTCTGGCACCGCTGGAGATTGTCAGCACCCGTGGCCGCGCCTTGCCCCTGTTTGACTTTGACTATCTGTGGGAGGTATACAAACCGGCAGAGCAGCGGCGCTGGGGCTACTACACGTTGCCCATTCTCTACAAGGAGAGGCTGGTTGCCCGCACCGATCTCAAGCTGGAGCGCACCACTAACACCCTCGTGGTAAAAGGCTTCTGGCTGGAGCACCACGCGGTGATTACTGACGAGTTCGTGATCGCCCTGGCCCGCGCTTTCGAGCGGTTCATGCGATTCACTGAGGCGAAAGAACTTGATTGTGCCGTCCTCGGTCTCGAGGACTAGTTCGTAGCCACAACGCGTTCCATGCGGCAAGACCTGCGCGCACAGCCAGTCCAGGCAATGGACGGCGTTCACCTTGTCGGCTTCTTGCGCGACCAGTTTCTCTCGCTCGAGCTTCTCATGCAGCTCAGCGCTGAGTTGCATGTCGGCGGAGATATGGACGGTATGGGGTGCCGCCAGGAGGAGGCACGCTGGTGGTGAATCTGTGTCGACGCGCTCCAGCCATCGGCTGCCATCAGTGCGGTCGCTACCCGATCATGACCCCGCCCAGCAGGCAGAGTAGGGTAAGGAGGGTGAATCCAAGAACGCTGTAGCCAATTATGAGCCCGCCACCTGGATCCACCTTCTGGGAACCGGATCGGCTTCTAGACTGGCGCAGTGCGGCGTGTCCGAGAATGACAGCGATCACCCCGATGAGCAGCGTAAGCAGCGGAGTGACTACCTGTACAAGGATATACGGTTCACCTTGGTCGAGCAGTACCGGTGCGAGCGGAGGTATCGCACGGGCGATAGGGCCTCCGCCTAGGAAGGCGCCCATCCGAAGTACCGTCAGCGCCAGACTGATCAGACCGAAGATGAGGCTTCCCCGTGCGAGTCGCGCGCCTGGATCGAGCGTGGCCATTTTGACCGCCTTTTGCCGTCTTCTACCGCACGATGAAACGGTCTGAATTGTTGCCCTACATCATACGAAGAGCGTGACGAAGGCGCGTCGCGAGCCGACATAGGGCCAGCAAAATGCTCTCGCAATATCCTCTCACGGTAAATGAGAAAGGCCGTGTTCCACCAATTTTGACACCGATACCGATGGCTGGCGGTGAACGGGCGTGACGGGCACGTACGGGAGCGGTCCCCTCAGGGAACACCTTCTGAGGGAGTGGAGTGTGCCTTCCCGTGCGTGCCCTCGACTGAGACCATCGCGGCGTGGGCTTACGCGGTCACGGTGACCTCGTAGACCTCGCGGACTGGGGCAGCCGTCAATATGGGGGCAAACTTGGCAAGTTGCTCCTGGTAGTAGCCGCTGGCCTCACTCGCCTGTGAATCGGCCTCGGTGGCCCAGACAGTAATGGCCATGCCTTTGCCGGACGCGCGATCGGTAATGAGCATGGTGTTCCGAAAGCCTGCCTGCTGCTTGGCCGCTGGAACGACCGAGTCTTCGTAAATGCGGATGGCCTCATCGATCTTGCCTGGCTGGATTTGGACGGTAGTCACTCGAGCGTACATAGAACCTCCTCGTTACTGCTGTCCGACAACGGACATGTGGTTTTTGGCAGGACCCGCGCGACTCCACTGCGCCCTTCCCAGTATGCCACATCATGAAGGCGCATGCAGCGCAGGCACGCAGAACGCCGGATGAGTGCCGAATACAAGGCTTTTCAAACACTTTCCCGACCCTTAGCGACGAGTGAACAAGCATTCGAATCCCAGCTATCGTGCTATGATATATGCACCATTGGCAGTCGGACTACACAGGATCACGGTTTGCTTACATCCTAGGCCTACAAAGAAGTGTTCTGGAGGAGTGGGAATGAGCATCTTCGAAGACACTAACCTGCGGCAACTCAAGGATCTCTTGCGGCAAATGTACACGCATGAGATGGCTTTACCGAACTTCCAGCGCAATTTTGTCTGGGACGCGAAAACTACGCAGGAGCTGATAGTTTCTATTGCGAAAAACTATCCTGCCGGCAGTTTGTTACGCATACGGAACAGTCCATCGCCCATTTTTCCCTACCGCGAGTTCGAGGGGGTTAGTCCATCTGCTAATGCGATTCCCACCTACCTTGTGCTTGATGGCCAACAGCGACTCACATCACTCTACCAAGCATTCCATGGGTTTGGGCAAGTCCAGTACTTCCTAAATGTACGCGGACTTATCGACGGTCGAGATTTTGACGAGTGTATCTTCAATCACACCGATGTTGAGAAGAAAGCCAAACACTACAACGAACCAGAGGTTCAAGCTCACGAACTGGTCATGCCGCTGAGAGTGCTTGGCCACCAAGCGGGCGGAGCATTTGCGCAATGGTTGATTCAAGTTACCCGCCAGTATAGTGGTGATGAGCGCCGTTTGTGGGAAGATGGCCTCACCCGTGTTCTCCACCACTGGATTTCAGTCATAGATGATTACCAGTTTCCCGTTGTCACCCTTTCAAGTGAAACATCTCCTGCAGCGGTTTGTACGATCTTTGAGACATTAAACCGTACCGGTGTCAAACTGACCGCATTTGAACTTCTCCGAGCACGCTATTTCGCGAAGGGCATTGACCTTCGCGAGCTTTGGGCCAAGGCCTGCGATGACAACCCCGCTCTGGCAGACTTTGAGGTAGACCCTTATGCCGCACTTCAGGTCATTGCACTTACGACTCGTAACACACCGTCCTGCAAATATAGCGACGTACTTGAGCTTCAGGCTGAGACGATCACCCGCTACTGGCCTGCGGCTATTTCAGGGCTAGCGAAAGGCCTTGACATTCTCCAGGAGGATTGTGGTGTCGTTCAGGCGCGCTGGCTTCCCTATTGGAGCATGCTAGCACCCCTGGGCGCAGTACTGACAAAATTCAGCACAACAAGCCGGCCTGCGGCTGCGGCAGCCCATCGTCAGAAACTTGTTCGGTGGTTTTGGTGCTCAGTCCTGAGCTCAGCGTATGATAACGCCTCGGATACCCAGGCAGCACGTGACACGAAGGAGTTGACCGTCTGGCTGGAAGGTGGAGCGCTTCCGAAGACAGTAGAACGCTTCGCCTTTGATCCAAATATACTGCGATCGACGGCCCCTCTGCAGAGAGGCCTATATCGTGCTGTGATGGCGTTACTGCTAAGCCGGAAACCACTCGACTTTCATACCAAGGGTGTGATCAGCGGTAGGATAATGAGAGAAGAGAATGTGGATGACCACCACATCTTTCCGCGTGGGTTTTTAAAGAGACTCAAGGCGCCTCCACGTGGATGGGATTGTGTCTTGAACCGCACGCTCATTTCTCGAGCTACCAACCGGATCATCGCCGATCGAGCCCCAAGCTTGTACATCAAGGAGATGCGGACCGCTATAGGTAATACTTTGTTTGATGAGATCCTGGCATCGCATCTCATGCCAGGAGGCGCGAATTCACCATTGCTTCGAAATGCATATAACGAATTTCTTAGGTGGCGCCAAAACGCGATATGGCAGGAAATTCAACGAGTAACTGGTGCTGCAGAGGCTGCCGATTTGGTGACCGCGGAGACTATCCTAGAGGAGGGGGACGAGGGAAATAATCTAGATGTAGATAGTATGGACAGATCTGCCCTCTTGTACCCGTCTGTTCCCCTTGACAGCGGTGGCAAGCTATAGTACACTTGTTCTACAACCAAGTGGTCAGATGTGTACCCCACCCCACTTCACTCTCTAGGTGTGGAAGGATGATCAGGCATGCTGGTGCTGCGGGCCTATAAAACCGAACTGGACCTCAACGACCGGCAGGTCACGGCGTGTCGGCAGCATGCCGGTGCCGCCCGGTGGGCCTACAACTGGGGGCTGCAGCTCAAGCAGGAACGCTATACAGCGACCAAGAGGAGCCCGACCGCCATCGTGTTGCATCGTGAGCTCAACGCTCTCAAGAAGACAGATGTGCCCTGGATGTACACCGTCTCCAAATGTGCCCCCCAGGAAGCCTTGTGGAATCTGGATGCGGCGTTCCAGCAGTTCTTCCGGCGGTGTGCTCTCAAGAAGCAAGGCAAGTGGCAGGGCAAGCTCGGGTATCCCCAGTTCAAGACCAAGAAGAAAGGACTGGGAAGCTTTCGGCTCACCGGACGGATTGTGATCCATCCAGATGCCATCGTCTTACCTCGGCTGGGCCGGCTGCGCCTGAAGGAGCGAGAGTATCTACCGGCGAGTGATGACATCAAGATTCTCTCAGCCACGCTGAGTGAGCAGGCCGGACACTGGTATGTGAGTGTCCAGGTGGAGCGGGAACAGATCATACCCCAGAACACCGGCCCCGTGGTGGGGATCGATCTGGGGATCACGAATCTCGCCACCCTCTCCGATGGAGAGGTCATTCCCAATCCTCGCCACCTCAAACGCCGTCTTAAGAAGCTCAAGCGCCTCCAGCGAATGGTGAGCCGCCGGAAGAAGGGCGGGAAGAACCGCAAGAAAGCCATCCGCAAGCTTGCCAAACAGCATCGTCAGATACGGAACCAGCGGCGTAATACGCTGCATCAGGTCACGACCAGGCTGGCGAAAACCAAGTCGGTGCTAGTGATCGAAGATCTGAACGTCGGCGGGATGCTCAAGAACCATCATCTGGCACAAGCGATTGGGGATGTGGGGTTCTACGAGTTCAAGCGGCAGTTGCTCTACAAGGCCAACTGGTATGGGTCCCGAGTGCTTCTCGCGGATCGGTGGGAGCCATCGAGCAAGTGATGTAGCAGGTGCGGCTGGCTCGACGCAGACCTAACCCTCTCGGATCGGACCTTTCACTGTGAGCAGTGTGGTCTGGTGCTCGACCGAGACCTGAATGCCGCCATCAACTTAGTACAACTGGCCGGGAGTTCGCCGGACAGTGTAAACGCTCGGTGCGAGCCGTCAGCGCTGGCGCGAAGCATACGCCTCGCGTGAAACTGGCGGCGAGGAAGCAGGAACTCAACGCCACCTATGGCATGTCCATATCTGGGTAAGTTTGGGAGAACGGTATAGCTGTGCCCTAGTGACCGCCGGATTTTTGAGTTTTGGCGGACATCTGTCTTCAGGTGAGGACCGATTTTCTTTTGCCCTATTTTGCAAAATGAGACCAATATAGACGGCTTCTGCTATCACCGTGAGGGTTGCACGCCGAAGCGGGAACTGTCATCGTCGCCATCATCCAGGCGCAGGACGTATGCGGGGTCTCCGGTCGACGACGGGATTACCATGGTAGCACTCGGTGTGGCGTTGGCTGTATGGCTCGCTGGAACGACTCTCACGTGCTCTCTCATGATGGGGGGTGTACGGTGGGTGACCGGCGGATCGGCCGGCACAGTGGGCCTCGCCGTGGAAGGCAAGGAGGCGCGAGTCTGGGTTCGTGATGAAGGACCGGGGCTGTCGGCCAAGGAACAGGAGCACCTCTGGGAACGCTTTCATCGGGTCGAAGGGATCGAAGCC
>JBKQTH010000285.1:0-35655 GCA_052143275.1 Ktedonobacterales bacterium
CCTCGAGTCCGGCGCTCCGCATCAGCGGAATGAGGGTATGAAGCATCTCGGCGACACCGCCGCCATAAGCGGTGGACGAGATATGAATGACGCGGGCTCCCTGGAACGGCCGCGCCAGATGCGCGATGTCGGCGATAACATCATCTCCGACAACTGGGGCGTAGTCGGCGAGTGATTTGGTCGTGAGCACAACATTTTGCATGCCAGGCATGTGGATTTCCTGCATGAGACAGAACTCCTACTCATAGGCTCTTAGCCACTCTGACAAAGCAGTGGGGGACGCCTTTGCACTGGTTGCAGTCGTTGAATTGTGAGACTCGTACTCGCCAGCAACTCTTCCAGCTTCGCGCCCACCACTCGCGTCTTGACACCGGCACCATCTGCCCGCCAGCGGTAATTGCAATCTCTGGGCGCATCGCCATCGTGCGGATCCAATCCATTGTGCCTTCTGCCGCCATGAGAGCAGCTGCGCACCGAGCGTTACACAATGCAGTCCGTCGTCGAAGGATCGAAGAGATGGAGCCTGCTGGTATCAACGGCGAGCATCAGCCGTTGGCCGGCGCGGATATTGGGATGCGCGGGCAAACGCACCGTCGAGCCGCGCGTCTGTGCCGTTTCAGGCATCATCACCCCTGGAATCCCCACATAGATCACTTGTTCGTTGCCTAGATGTTCCACGACATCTACCGTGCCCACCAGCGTATCTTCAGCGGTGCCCTCCGCTAACGTAAAGTCTTCGGGACGTATACCGAGTATGACACGGCGCCCATCGGCGGTGGCCTGCCCTAGCATACGAGTAGCGATGGTGCCCTGGAGCAGCAGCTTGCGTTCATCGGCGCCGTCGCCAATCAACACGCTGGGCGCGCTACCGCCCTGGCGCACTAAACGTGCATGGAAGAAATCCATCGAGGGAGAGCCGATGAAGCCGGCGACGAAGAGATTGGCTGGCGTTTCGTAGAGTTCAGTTGGCGTGCCCAACTGTTGGATGATGCCCGCATTCAGCACGGCGATGCGGTCACCCATCGTCATCGCCTCCACCTGATCGTGCGTCACATACACGGTGGTGGTTGGCGCCTGCTGATGCAGCCGCGCAATATCTGCCCGGGTCTGCACGCGCAACTTGGCATCGAGGTTGGACAGTGGCTCATCCATCAGGAACACTTTGGGTTCGCGTACAATAGCGCGACCGAGAGCTACGCGTTGCCGCTGGCCGCCCGACAATTCTCTGGGCTTGCGTTGCAAGTGGTCCCGAATGCCAAGCATCGTCGCGGCGTTGCGCACACGCTCCGCGATTTCACTCCCGGGCAGATGGCGCAGCGTGAGAGAGAAGGCCATATTGTCGAAAACGCTCATATGGGGATAGAGTGCGTAGTTCTGGAAGACCATGGCGATATCGCGGTCTTTGGGGGCGATATCGTTGACGCGCCGCGGACCGATATAAAGATCACCCTCCGAAATCTCTTCCAGCCCCGCGATCAAGCGGAGCACCGTAGATTTGCCACAGCCGGAGGGGCCAACCAGCACCAGAAACTCCTGGTCGCGCACCTGCAAGTTCAAATCGGAGATGACGTTCACGCCATCTCCGTACCGCTTGTACACATGCTCAAATCGCACATCTACCATCAGCTCGTCACTTTCCCACGTATGCCCCATTTCACCATGAGGCCAGTTCCCATGTGATTTGGGTGTATAGGAAAATAGCCTCTACGTGCCAAAGGGTGGCAGTAGCTGGGCAAGGGTTTTCGTCCACGAGGTGTCGTGCATACATAGGTGAAGCATCATACGAGTCGATGTCTCATTTCTACCCTTTGATGGAGCCCGCCAGAATGCCACGCACGAAGTAGCGCTGGAGGCTGAAGAAGATCACCAGCGGGAGGGCCATCGAGATGAAGGCCGCCGTCGTCAAGATCTCGTACTCATTGGTGCCATAGGAGTTGACGAGATTGGCCACTACCACCGTCAGCGGCGCTTTGCTGGGATCGGTACCCAGATAGATCAGCGCCACCAGCAGGTCGTTATAGACCCAGATGAACTGGAAGATCACCAGCGAGGCCAGCGCCGGCACCGACAACGGCAAGAGAATCTTCGTGAAAATGCGAAAGTGCGATGCTCCGTCCACCCGCGCTGATTCGAAGAGATCCGGTGGCAGTGCGGCAAAAAAGTTGCGCAGGAGATACACTGCGAACGGCAACCCATACGCGGTGTGCGCCAGCCAGATTCCTACATAGCTACCCGTCAGCCCTACGTCGACAAACAGCGTGAGAATCGGAATCAGCGTCATCTGGATGGGCACCACCAAGAGCGCCACGATGATCAGGTACATCCAATCACGCCCGGGAAAGCGCATCCAGGCAAACGCGTACGCCGCGATGGATGCCACCAGCACCGGCAGAATCGTCCCCGGGATGGCGATGATCAGGCTGCTCTTGAAGGCGGTCCCCAGGCCCTGCGCCGTGAGGACGTGCTCGTAATTGGCGATGGTAAAGTGCCATGGCGGCACCAGCGCCGTCCACCACCCCGTGCTCTGGATAGCCGGACCCGGACGGAACGAGGTGACCAGAATACCCACCGTTGGGAGCAGCCAGACGAGCGCGATCAGGATGACGATCACCGTCAGCGTGCTGCTGCCGGCGATGCGCAAGAGGCGCTGGCGTGGTGTAAGTCTTTCTGCCGGCGCACCGGCGCCTCTGCGGGTCGCAGTGAGGGCTTCTGAGGTGACGAGGTCGGCAGACGTCACAGGTGGGTGCACGCTCATCGTTGTCCCTCCGCACGGAATCGCCGGACGTTGAAGTACATGATCGGGATGATCGCCGCCAGCAGCACGACGGCAAGTGCGCTGGCCTGCCCGGTGTTGTTGAAGTCAAAGAGTTCTTGGACGTACTGCAGCGCAATCACGTTGGTGCCGAAGTCGCCTCCGGTCATGACATAGAGGATGTCAAAGATCTTGAGGAGGTTGATGACCATGGTGGTAGCCACCACCACGATGGTCGGGCTGATCATCGGCACCGTGATGCGGAAGAAAATCGCCAGCTCGCCCGCACCGTCGATGCGCGCGGCTTCGAGGAGTTCCGCGGGAATGCTCTTGAGGGCGGCCGAGAGAATGACCATGCAGAAGCCGGTCCAGATCCAGACATAGACGGCGATCAACGCAAAGTTGTTCCATGGCGAATCAATGAGCCACGCATGGGGCGCCAGGCCGAAGCGGGTAAGGATGGCATTCAGCACACCGGTTTGGGTGGTTCCCGCGGGCGCGAAATTATACATGAAGTCCCAGATGACGCCCGCTCCCACGAACGAGATGGCCATCGGAATAAAAATGGCCGCCTTGGCAATGCTCTCGAAACGCACTCGATCCACCAGCACAGCGATGACCAGCCCAAAGGAGACCGTCGCCGCGGTGCCCACCACCAACCACAGCAGGTTGTTTTGCAGCACCTCCAGCGTGCTCTGGTCAGTGAAGATGAAAATAAAGTTCTTCAAGCCGACGAAGCGGGTCGAATCGCTGTTGAAGAGGCTCAACCAGATAGTGTTCAGTACTGGCCACACCAGGAAGACCCCGACAAAGACGACCGCTGGCCCTACCCATATCCAGGCGACCCATTTGTCGCTGAACGGAGATGGGCCCTTCTTCCCTTGGTGCGCCCGACCGAGCGCACCAAGGCGCCGACCAGCAATGGCTGCCATATGAGGTGCTCCTTTGCATCCTTCGGGTAGCGAATCAGGGCAGGACCTCCGGCTGAGCGGAAAACTGCGGGACCCTGCCCTCATTGGCGTGGGAAATGACGTCGGACGGTGTACGCCTACGGCACTTCTACGAACCGTACGCTTGTGCCGCCGTCGATTCCAGGCTGCTGAGAATGCTGTCCAGGCTGCTGGGGTCATTGATATAGCTCAACATCGCCGCCCAGAACGCGTCCTCCACCGCCGGCGGCATCAGGTCATCCGCACCAAAGCGGTAGATGTTCGCCGACGTCAGCATCTTCGCCGACGCCTGGGTTACGGCGTCCGGATAGGCGCTCAAGGGTACCGATTTGTTGGTGGCGGTGAAGCCGCCGCGCTCGACCCAGATCTCCTGCGCTTCCGCCGTTGCCATGTACTTGACCAGCGCCTGCACGGCGGTGGTATTGCGCAAGGCGACGACCACGTCCGCGCCACCGGTGACTGCCCCGGCGTACTGCGCGTTGATGGTCGGAAACGGGAAGAAGTTGAAGTTGGTGCCGGCCACCGCGTTGGGGAACTGGCTGGTGATGAACCCCTCGGTAAAGTCGCCCAGATAGTACAGGTAGGCCTCCGGCGGAGTGTCGAACGGGAGATAGCTCGCCTGCTGAAACCCCGTCGCCAGGATGGCGTCGGCGCCGCCGTTGATGTAGTGCTTGCCTCCCGCGATCTGCCCAAACATCTGGAAGGCCGACTTGATGCTCGGATCCGTCCAGGGAATCGTGTGTGCGACCCACTTGTCGTACATGTCCGGACCCGATTGATTCAGGTAGATTTCGGCGATCCAATCCGCGGCCGGCCAGCCACTAGCCGCCGCGCTCGACGTACCCATGGACCAGGGATACTTGCCGGTACCGGCAATGCTATTCGACAGGGTAATCATGTCCTGCCAGGTGCTGGGAATCTGGAAGCTGTTGCTCTGGAACTGCCTTGGGTCGTACCAGACCGTACCTTTGTTAGCGGCTTTGTAGAAGATGGCGTACAGCTTATTGTTGTAGGAACCAAGGCTGATCCAGGCCTGAGAATAGTCCTGGTTGATCTGGGTCATGTCCAGGAAGCTATCCAGCGCGATCAGGTGCCCCTCTTGGGCGAGCTGCTGCATCTGGGCTGGACTCGACAGGATCGCGATATCCGGCGGATTGCCCGCCTTCACGCGCGCGGTAAGCACGGTATTTACATCGCGGGTCGTTTCGACATTGATGGTGATGCCGTTTTGCTGCTTGAAGGGTGCCACCACCGTGTTGAATGAAGTCGCCTCCTCACTCGTCCACTGATTGATCAGATCGATCGTATTAGATTTGATCACACTGCTCCCACTACTGCTGGTTCCGCAGGCGGCAAACAGTGCTCCTGCCACGCTCGCGGATAATCCCAGGGCAAGAGAGCGGCGCATAAAATCGCGGCGACTCATTCCGCTCTCGGTACACTCTGCCACCAAGTGATCCAACTCAGCGCGCTGACGACGATCATGGAGACGCATAATATAAGACCTCCTCATTGAGAACTACAACAGCCAGTTCCAAGGCATCTTTGACTATTCGTGAGCGGCACCCATCCGGGGGAGGGCTTGATCGCGACTCAGCGTTATGTGCTGTGGGCGGTGCTGGTCTATCAATTGGCTCACCGGCACCGCTTTCAGACTGGTGGCAGCCTCGGAGTCGGTTTCATACAACTCCGCCATGCTGCTAAATGATTTATGATCGCCTCTCACGTAGTCCACTTTACTGGCCTTCACTAAGGCTGCCCCGGCACGACATGAAGAATTTACCTGCTATCAAACCTTATTATTTCGTCGCTTAGTGGATTTCTTCCTTTCTGTGCGTCCGTGGGTGAGAAAGCAATCTCATTTGTTGCTTTCTACATTGAGCTACCCATTTTTCAATTTTTCCGTGACGAATTTTCCTCCGTTGTCATAATTAAGAGCGCCCTGCACCTGCAACTCCACAGGCAAGTGGGTCAACCGCTGCTTCAGGGTGAGGACACACTAGGCCTTGGCCAATGCTGCATCACTGCAGAAGGGAGGACAGGTGCCCCCGGGCGGATCATCATCGCGTGACCTCGGCTTCAGTAGCACCTGCACATCATAGGTTCGCCTGATTCCGCCTGGGTCAGTGCCGATCATCCTCGACTCCGTCCACAGACATGGCTCCCCTGGGAGAATCTCTACAAGAGACCATACACGACCCAGCGTTACAACCGAGTAAAAAAAGTGTTACAAGCGAAGGGGCTTCTTACAGGTACTCTGGCCGTAAGAAACAGGGCCGCAGGAGCATGGTAGGCCACCTGTGAGGAATGGAGCGATACCTTCTGGCACGGCTAGCCTCCAGAACGACGAGGAGGCGCTCTTCTGGTGCAGCGACTGCCGGCTCCCGGCTAGTGTGCTCCCGGCTAGCGATGCTGTAACGCGGCGGTAACGCCACGGAGGTATCCTAGTGAGAGTGGGAGTAAGAGAGTAGTGCTGCATGACTGTAGACGGTCGTACTGGATCCCTTTCAGACCGGAAAACTGGAGGAGGAGGAACTGCATCTGCGCAGACGCGGGAGATGGGGATAAGCCACCACGACGAAGTGGCTTCCGCAGACAGGCAGGGGGACGTGACCCGGCGACTGGCAGCCAGCGGACCCCTGAGATAAGATGAGAAGTCGGGAAAAATAGACAGTAACATTTTCCCTAGACGAGACCCAAGAAGCAGAAGAGGAGTGTCATAGGGTATGATCGCACGAGTCTGGAAAGGGTGGACCACCCTTGAACATGCAGATGATTATGAACGGCTGCTGCGGGAACGGGTTATTCCTGGTTTGCGCCAGATCGTCGGGTATCAAGGTGCGTATATTTTGCGCAATGATGGTCCAGAGGAATCCGAATTTGTAGTGGTGAATCTATTTGATTCTCTCGACGCCGTACGAGCCTTTGCTGGCCCTGACTACACCGTTGCCGTTTTTGAACCAGAAGCTCGGGTGTTGTTAGCCAAAGTGGAACCGATTGCCAGGCATTATGAAGTAAAGCTGGCTCCCTAGCAGCACGATGATCAGCATCGAGAGGCTGGCCCGGGCCATGGTCATCAACTTGGCACGCTGGGTCAGCGGCATGGTGTCGGCTGGGCTAAGCGCAGTGGCCGAGTAGAAAGCCAGAAACCTGAGACGGGATCCGCAATCAATCTCCAGTAGAGAAGACATCTCGTCAGCAGTTGGTGGCCAATTACTGACCTCAGCATTAGGGAAGTGGAGACGTGGTAGGGCGCAGGCATGGGAGCAGCAGGGAAACTACGAGATTGGCGCGAAGAGCGCTGCTCCCCGGGCGCTCACCGGCGTAGATACGTGAGCAAAGCAATGGATCAAATTCAGCCCCACGTCGTTGTACCGGTATTGGCAAGACGACCGCCGAGGCTTTTGTGAAGCGGGGAGACATCGTCTTCTTGATAGGCCGTCGCGCGACTGTGTTGCAGATGGCTGAGGAGGAATTGGGAGATAGGGCCACAGGGATCGCCGCCGACGTGAGCCAGCGAGAGTAGGTCGTAGATGCGATCCAGCAGATCGTCGCACAATCCGAACGGATCGATGTCCTAGTCAATGCGGCGGGCTTCGTTCGATTGTCGCCCAGTTTCCAGTGGGACGTGGCGGTCATGCGATGGACATCGCCTCTGCTGTGTTATATCTGGCCTCACCTGACGCTGGATTCATCACCGGCGAGATCCTCAATCTCAATGGCGGCTGGCTCTTTGACCGCTGAGCCAGAGTAGCAGAGAAAAGCCGTTTCCCCATGCTACGAATGAGGCATGAGGTGCGGCTTTATTTTACTGAGTACAGCGCGGCATTGAAAAGGGTTGGAATTGAGAGTGGTCTGTGCGGAAGACGAGGAGCTGAGGTCTTTGCTCCCAAGCAGCAGGGGATTGGACTGCCGAGGTCCAGGAAAAAGGGTAAGTTTCTTGTTTTATAAAGAAAGGAATGCCCATCCTAATCAACCAGGATGGGCATTCTGCAATGGTGCCCCACACCTTTTTGCATAGGGGAGATGTCGGATATAGACTTGGATGAAAGTGTTCTGATCCACTCTTGGGACATCGCATAATTGGTGAGCCTTTCCGAGCACTATGCTGAGCAGACCTTTGAAGGAGAGGCATCTGATCCGCTCTTTCGCGGCTCGGCCCTTCTGTATACTATACTCCTGAGTGTTGGGTGATCGGAGAGGAAACACCCAACGGCAAGGGAGGGACGCTATGCCCAAACCAGCGCTCTATGCGCTCATCTGGTCGCCGGAGCACGGCCACTATGCCTTGCAGAGCCACAGGGAACCTGAGCAGTGCTTCCATCGAGGTGACGAGCCAGCCTTCGCTCGCTGGTTGGAAACGCACACCTCGTTTGCGTTTGTGGGGCAAGCCGGACGGCTCTCGGTCATCAAAGAAGCGCGGCCTCGCGGGGCCGGCTATTGGTATGCCTATCGCCGGCAGGATCGCCATACTCGCAAGCGCTACCTCGGATCGACGGCCAGGGTGACGTTTACCCGCTTAGAGCAGGTAGCGACGGGGTTCAACCGCTCTTCATCGCCTCCTCCTCTTGCCCAGATGCCTACGTCACCGTCGTCCGAGCAGAGGAGGGTGCTGCTTTCAACCAAGCTCACTGCTCCACGTCTGCCGATCTGGCTGGTGGAGCGCTCTCGCTTGCTCAGAGAACTCGATGCGGTGCGCTGTCACCCATTGACGCTCGTCTCGGCCTCTGCCGGCAGTGGGAAGACAACGCTGCTTTCGGCATGGGCGGCAGCAGCACAGAGCGCGGCGGCAAGCGTGGGGAGGGCGCAGGGCGCAGGGCACAGGGTCGTCCAAACAGCTTTTGCCTGGCTCTCGCTTGACGCCCTGGACACGGAGCCGACCCGTTTCTGGACCTCGGTCATGGCAGCAATACGTACCACTCTGCCCCTGATTGGGCAGACCGCTTTCGTCCTCCTGCACTCGCAAGAGGCTCCCCCGCTCTCGACCATCCTGACGGCCCTGCTCAATGAGCTGGAGCAGGTGGGTACAGACCTCATCCTCATCCTGGATGACTACCATGTCATCTCAGACCAGGCCATCCATGAGAGCATGCTCTTCTTGCTCGATCATCTGCCTGTGAGTATGCACCTGGTGCTCGCCACGCGTACCGATCCCGAGCTTCCCCTCTCCCGGTTGCGCGTGCGTGGGCAACTGCTCGAGATCCGCGACCAGGATCTGCGCTTTAGCCGAGCCGAAACCACCAGCTTTCTGTTGCAGGGGATGGGCCTGCCCCTCTCTGAAGAAGAGGTAGCGATCCTCGAGACGCGGACGGAGGGCTGGGTCGCGGGTCTGCAACTGGCGGCGCTCTCCCTGCGCAAGCGCGAGGATCCCTCCGCGTTTGTCAGGGACTTTGCTGGGAGTCACCGGTATCTCTTGGATTACGTGCAACAGGACATTCTCGCGCAGTTGCCGGGACCGCTCCAGGACTTTTTGCTGCAGACAGCGATCTTACCCCGCATGAACGCGGCCATCTGCCAGGCGGTGACCGCGGGGCCTTCGCTGCGGGCGAGCCAGCAGATGCTCGAAGAGGTGGAGCGAGCCAATCTCTTTGTGGTGTCGCTGGACTCCAAGCGGCAGTGGTACCGCTATCATGATCTCTTTCGTGAGGCGCTGTACGTGCGTTTGCACGCCAGCCAGCCGGAACTGGTCCCCGTGCTGCACCAACGTGCCGCCAGCTTTTACGAGGCGGCGGGTGAGTTACGGGAGGCCATTGTTCATGCACTCGCTGCGGCTGACTTCTCCTACGCCGCCCGCCTGCTGGAGTGCGCAGCTCCCTCCCTCTGGCTGAGCGGTGAGGCACAGACCGTGCTGACCTGGATGGCTGCGCTCCCGGATGCCATCTTGTCCTCCCATTCCCGCCTTGCCCTGGATGCCTCTCGGTACCTGCTGGAATCCCTGTATATGACGGTCCGAGCCTCGTATGTGAAAACGCTCGCGCTGGTGGAGCAGGTACTAGGACGGGTGGAAACGCTGCTGCAGCGTCAGGACACACCGAGCGACAGGAGTGAGGCCGAGGACACCGTGCCTGATCTGCCAGATGCAGAGATGGCCGTGGTGCAGAGGCGTCTGCGCCTGCTGCGGGCGTTGATCGCCGCCAGAGCGAGGGTCCTGGGCGATGACGCAAAGGGGCTGCGCCACCTGGTGATGGAGAGCGAGGGTCTCTCCGAGCGGGAAGAGGTGAGTTGGAAGATGATCTGGCTCTTCCTCACCTTCTTGCTTACCGAGACGCTCCGGCGGGAGGGAGCCCTCTTGATCAAGAGGATGCTGGAGGCCAAGCGCCAGGTACTCGAGGCTGCAGACCACAGGGCCTCGATTCGCGTGAGGCTCTGGCTGGCTTTTGCGTATCTGAGAGCCGGATGGTTGCGCCTGGTTGAGCAGGAATGCCTGGAAGGCCTCGCCGTGGTCGAACACATCGGCGAGCAGACAGCTATGACAGGCTACCTGCACTACTTCCTGGCGGACACCTACTTCGCCTGGAATCGTCTAGAAGAGGCATCTAGCTCCCTACAACAACAGCAGCGCATCGCGCAGAGCTGGCAGCAGTGGGATTTGCTGATCGTGGGGAATACCACGTTGGCACAGGTCGAGATCGCACGCGGCGACCTGGCCGCGGCGGACCACTTGCTGCACCAGGCGGAAACACTGGTGCAGCAAGAGCGATTGGCCATCCATGCTTTCTGGGTGGTTGCGGCACGAGTGCGATACTGGCTCGCAGCGGGCGATCTGGATGCGGCAAGTCACTGGGCTGAGCACGTGGTGTTCTTCCCAGAAACCTGGGATCCTAACCACAAAGGAGCTGTTCTCATGCAGATCCGGGTGTCTCTCGCGCAGCAGCAGTACACCCAGGCACTGCAGGCGCTCGAACGCTTCAGCGCCTACCTTGATCGGCCAGGAGATATCAAGACCACCATCGAGTTTCTGGCTCTGAAGGTCGTGGCTCTGCACCAGGCAGGCAAGAGCGAGCAAATCCAGGCCGTCGCAGCTCGTCTGCTCACGCTGACGGAACCCGAGGGTTCCATGCGCGTGTACCTGGATCTCGGTGCACCGATGAAGCAAGTGCTCTTGACGCTCCTGGCGCCTTTGCGCGAGCAGCCTGAACAGGCGCGCCGTGCTCCCACGCGTTCCCTCTCCTTCGTCGCACACCTGCTCGCTGCTTTCGAGCAAGAGGAGCAGCAGGGGCGCGCGTCTCCTCTAGCAGAACCGCTTCCCGAACCTCCGCTGGCCCTTGCAGGGAAGAGTGGCTCAGCCTCACCCGTCCCAGTCGAGCCACTCACCAGGCGCGAACAGGAAGTCTTGCGCCTGCTGGCCGATGGTGCCTCGAATCAGGAGATCGCCAACGCGCTGGTGATCCAGCTTTCCACGGTCAAGAAACATGTCAGCAATCTGCTCAGGAAGCTGGGAGCAGCTAGTCGCACCCTGGCGATTGCGCAGGCGCGTGCCGTCTCGCTGCTTTAAGCCTGTTTCTCCCAACAGCTTCGCTTTCCTCCTCGCAAAAATACTCCTTCTGGTACACTTTTGACGACTGTCGAAAGGCTCGCGTCCCTGCTATGCTTTCCACACGATCGAAACACCCGGCCGGAACGCAGAAGGAGGGAGATGCACTCCTCTATTCGTGTGCGAGGACACCTTGACCTTTCCTGGCAACAGAGGTAATGCGAGCCAATGATCAAGAAAGAATAGAGAGCATGAAGACTGTAGCTCCATTAACGACCCTGTTGCGGGCAGGCTTCAAGCTTGTAGGACTTGGGAACTACCCCATGTACCTGCTCACGGTGCGTGGGCGCAAAAGCGGGCAGTCGCGCACTGTCTCGATAGCGATCATTGAGCGGAATGGGAAGCGCTATCTGGGCGCCCCGTTTGGAGTAGTGGCTTGGGTGCGCAATCTGCGGGCAGCGGGAGAAGCCATCCTCACACGTGGGCGTCGTTCTGAAACGGTCACCGCAAGAGAACTGCCTCAAGACGAGGCTGCCCTCGTTTTGCGACAAGAAATCAAGGGCGGCAACCCCTTTGCTCACTACTATCAGGTCACCGCAGAATCTTCACTTGAGGATTTTGAGCGTACGGTGGTCAGCTATCCGCTGTTTATGTTGGAAAGCAAATAGCGCAATACGTATCTAGAAGAAATTTCTAGAGAATGTTGAGACATTGTCAGAAATGGAGAACCGATCTTGACCGATCAGTTGTCCCGGGTGACAAAGGAGTACGCGATGGATTGTGAACAGAGTCTCGATCCAGAACGGCGAACAGCATTGGCCGCTATGCCTTCAGTTGGCGATCTCACCGCTGATATCGCCAATGTTTGCGCAGCCATAGGAGAGATGTTAGCTGCCTCCCAGCTGGCTCCAAAGGATCGTCGTCGAAAGAGAATGAGAAATGTTGACACTCAATAATCGTAGAGGTACCTCTACAGATGGAAGGAGGACGGTCATGACACAGCCGTCCACACGCATTCTAGTTCTTGGCGCGGGGATTGCGGGCTTGCTCTTTACCCTGCGCCTGGCAGGCAAAGTGGCTCGCAAGTCGGTCCAGATCACGCTGGTCGATGAAGCGAACACCTTCACCCTACGCCCCAGGCTCCATGAGTTTGCCACCAATCAGCGCATCTTTAGTCGCCCGTTTATAGAGATCCTGCGCAAAACGCAGGTCCAGTTTCTTCAAGGACGCGTCACCAGCCTTGATCCGAGCCAGCACCGCGTCACCGTCCAGGATCAGCAGCAGCAGTATGAGCTGGGGTACGACTACCTGATCTATGCGCTGGGGAGTCTGACAGACCGCCAAAACGTACCTGGGGTGGAGCAATATGCCTACAGCCTCTCGGCAAGAGGTCCGTTCTCAGCCTCAGCCTTGCGCGAAAGGCTCCCCGAAATCGGGGCAAAAGGCGGCCAGGTGGTGGTCTGTGGCGGAGGAGCCACCGGCATCGAAACCGCGGCGCAGGTGGCAAGCGTCTATCCGCAGATCAAGGTCAGCCTGGTGGCGCGGGGGGCGCTCGCTCGCTCCTGGGACAAGAGCGTGGCCGGCATTTTCCGGCGGAGACTGGTGAGCCTGGGCGTCGAGATCGTCGATCAGAGCGAGGTGAGTGCCGTGCGCGCGCAAAGCGTGGTCCTGGAAGGGGGGCGCGAACTCCCCTGCGACCTGTGCATCTGGACGACGGGCTTTGTGGTACAGCCTTTGGCAAGAGAAGCTGGACTGGCTGTTAATGAGCGCGACCAGGTCCTCGTCGATCCCTTTCTGCATTCGGTCTCTCACCCCCAGATCTACGCGATTGGCGACGCAGCCTTGCCCGTCGAGGACCCGGGAGTATCGCACGTGCGTATGAGCGCCTTCACTGCATCGATCATGGGCGCTCACGGGGCTGATTGTTTGAATGCCGAACTGGCAGGCAAGAGGCCCAAACCGCTTAGCTTCGCCTACGTGGCCCAGGCTGTTGCTCTGGGGCAAAACCACGCGATATTCTTCCCACTTTCTCCTGACGATAAGCCCAGGCCGCCCTACATCACGGGCCGGTTGGGTGCTCTCATGCGCGAGGCGTTCGTGGGCTTTGTCGTAACAGCCACGCTGGCGCAGCAGCGCTTTCCAGGCATGTTTGCGTGGCTGGGGAAGGGACGCTATGAGCAACAGCTTCAAAAGCGAGTCCTTGAAGAGCACCCTTCACAACAAGTGCATCATCTCTCCTGAAGGAGGAGAGAACTGCTCATTCCATTGAGGGTGCCAGGGAAGCAAATCGCGCCCTTCACCTGCTTTGGAATAGTTTCTATGAATATGCAGGTGTAGTTACTACTTTAGTAGGACAAAAGGAAGAGAGAACAATATGATTAGCGCAACCTTTTCCTATCAAAAAAAGCGTCAACAGGTTTTGGGACGAGAGATGGCCTATGTAGAAGTAGGAAGTGGCGACCCGGTGGTGTTTCTGCATGGCAATCCCACCTCATCTTACCTCTGGCGCAACATTCTTCCGCGTGTCGAGGCACTTGGCCGTTGTATCGCGCCGGATCTCATCGGCATGGGTGATTCGGAGAAGCTGCCGGACAGCGGCCCCACCTCCTACACCTTCGTTGAGCACCAGCGCTACCTGGATGCACTCCTTGACCAGCTCGGCGTCAAGGAGTGCGTCATCCTGGTAGTGCATGATTGGGGATCGGCCCTGGGCTTTGACTGGGCGTATCGTCACCAGGACGCGGTGCGCGGCATCGCCTATATGGAAGCACTCGTCAAACCACGCTCGTGGAGTGAGATACCCTCACCTTTCCGTGAGTACCTCCAGGCGGTGCGATCTCCCGCAGGGGAGCAGATGGTTCTGGAACAAAATTTCTTCGTCGAGCGCATTCTTCCTGGTGGTATGCTGCGCAGTTTGACCGAGGGAGAGATGGCCCACTATCGCCGCCCCTTTGCTGAGGCGGGCGAGGCGCGTCGTCCTACGCTGACCTGGCCTCGTCAGGCTCCGTTTGATGGCGAGCCAGCCGATGTGACGGAGATCATCACGGCCTACGGAGCCTGGCTTTCCCAAAGCCCCATTCCCAAATTCTACATTCAGGGCGATCCAGGCTCGATGCCGCCGAGCTCACGAGAGTTTTGTAGCACTTGGCCAGCTCAAAGCGAAATAACCGTGCGAGGGCTCCATTTTCTCCAGGAGGACTCTCCTGATGAGATTGGTACCGCCCTCGCTACCTGGCTCAAAACGCTGAAATAGTTCCCATGCTTGTTCGATGCTCTCTGGAGAGACTCAGAGAGCATCGAACACTCGACAAAGGGACACCATCTGTTCTCATGAATCGACTTGAGGAGGAAACCGAGTGGAAGCGTTTGAAACCTATCGTCCCTACCTCTTTTCCATCGCCTACCGCATGCTTGGCAGTGCGATGGATGCTGAGTACAGCACAGCATTGAAAGAGGCTGGCAATCAAGCTGCTGGAACGCGAACAGCCTGAGCTTCGCACTTGGCCATGACTTTGGCAGCAGACTTGGTCGACCAATTGAATGGATGCGCCAGAGCATTCCAATCGGAAACATATGCCATGAGCCGCTCAGCCAGGTGATCCAAGGAAGCGAAGCCACTGATGCGCAGCCGCTTGCGTTGGAGAATGCTAAAGCATTGCTCCACCTGGTTCATCCAGGAACAATGCACGGGCACAAAGTGGCACACGAAGCGGGGATGAGTCGTTAACCAAGCTTGAACGTGCTTTCCTTATTTCATCTTCAGGTTGTCGATCACTAGATATACGCGTGTCTTGGCGACAGGAAGCTCCTGTTCCAACTGGGAGAGGAACGCGATGAACTCGATTTGCCATTTGCGCATCTCGGTGCGAGCGTAGACTTTGCCGTTCCAGGTATCAAACGCAGCAAACAAGTGCAAGGCTCCTGCTCGTTTGTACTCGTGCTCTAAACGAATTGGAGAGCCCGGTCGAGTGGGCAGTGTGCGAGCGAGACGAGGACGTGGTTGGAGGTTGGTCTTCTCATCCACGCACAGCACCATCTCCTCCTTGGTCAATGGACGAGTGTACAACTCGACCAGGGTATGGACCAAATAGGCAAAGTTGCCATCGCGGGGCACTTTAGCGGGGAGCCAGAGATGGTATCGCCACGGTTTGAGCTTATGAGAACGCAAGATCCGCCCAACGGTCTCAGGAGAAATGGTCTCGACGATGCCATCGGCTTTCAACTTATGGGCAAGTTCAGGACAATCCCATTGAGAGAGCGAGCGACCCAGCCGGTCGGGTCTCTCACAGGCAAGCTTTACGATGTAGAGAGCAACTTCCGGTGAGAAAACGGGAGTGCGGCCTGGTCGGGACTTCTCGTCCAGCCCTACCACTCGATGATTGTGGAACCGCTTGGCCCATTTGCGCAGGTTGCGCTCGGTCAAACCAACCCATTTGGCTGTCTGAGCATAGCTGTGGCCTTGCTCTAACAGTAACATTGACCGAGCGCGTTTGGCTCGACCAAGTGGCGTTTTCTGACGCTGCAACCACCCTTGCAGAGTAGTGCGTGTTTGCTGGCTCATCTGGATCATCAGTACTGCATGGCGACCTCGCATGTTCACTTCCTCAGGAAGACTGGAAAACTTGTTCTCTTTTAGAGAGAACAACGCAAGGACTATTCTGTCGGCATGCCTCTGGGTGCAGAAGAGCAGGGTGCTCCTGCTGTGGTCGAGTAAGCGCTCCGCACACTGCTTTCCCGGCACCGAGCCCGATCTCGTCCAGGGAGAGGAAGAGGACCCCGCATTGCGGTGGGTCCCCTTCCTCTCCCTGACCCTCTCCATTCCTCCGCGCTCATATAATGAGGCATCGCGTTCCAGGGGGACGATGAGATTGACCTCCGCGCAGCGGCTCCGACCGCGTGCCCTAGAATAATCCTCGTTCCCTTTGGGCGTGGCGAAGTCTGAACCGTATCAGGTGGCAACAACCACGCATCATGAGCGCAGACACACTGCCCCGCCGGAACCGCATCGTCCAACCTGCTTCACCAGGAGGAAACCGTGTGACTACCCTGTTGTCCGCTTCCCCGTATGACCTTTTTGTGGGAGTAGACATCGCCGCCAAGACGGCTACCGTCACGTGGCAGTGTGCCAGCCAGCTCGCGTGTCCCATGACGAACAAAACCAAGCCACTCCACCCGACCAAACCGTGCACGATTGAGCAGACACCGGAAGGCTTTGCCTCACTCCAACAGGCGCTGCTCGCGACCGGGATAGCTCCGGAGCACACGCTCATGGTCATGGAGGCAACCGGCGCGTACTGGCTCTCGTTCGCCACGTTCTTCGTGCGGCAGGGCTTTGTCGTCAGCGTCATCAATGCGGCTCAAGCCCACCATTTCGCCAAAGCCGTACTCCAACGCGCCAAGACTGACGCCATCGACGCGCAGACACTCACGCAGCTCGCGTTCACGCTGCGTCCGCAGCCCTGGGTGCCACCACCAGCACTCTACGAGGAACTGCAGCAGCAGACCTCGCCAGTGATGGTTGACAAATCTGGGCAGTCACCCTGGCCGATGCAGGCGTAGCCTAACGTTGTGCTCAACTCATGTGGCAGCATTGTAACATTCGTAACGGCATCATGGTTACGAATGTTACGAAAAGGAGCCGCCAGATGGAACGTGAGGCTCATGAGGTCATTCGATCCGCGAGAAAGCAGCTCGGCAGTGATCCAGAAGCGTATCTAACCGTTTGTCCCTCGACTCGCGTGCATTTCTCCCCTGTCTTTTGACGGCAGCAATCGCCTCCTCATTCGACATTCCTCGACAGCTCACCAGCCAGGCCGCAAGGACATGGCCTGTTCGACCGACCCCACCTGAGCAGTGAACCACTGTTTTCTCTTGCTGCAGGACTCCCCCAGCTAAAAATGGGAGAATCTGATCGATGAGTTGGCTCTCTTCTGCGAGCTGAAAATCAGCAATGGGGACCCAAAGCACGTTGTGCTCCCCAAACCTGTAGCGATAGGTTCCAAGCAGATCGGAATACCCTTCTAACTGGCGGGAAGGTAATAAACAGAGCACACGTGTGATGCCTTGTGCTTGCATAAAGGCAATCCAGGCGTGAACGAGTGCGGAAGAAACACGAGCGAAAGGGAAACCAGGACGACGTGCTCCAAAAACGAAAGGTTCCTGGAGAGATGCGGCGCTGAAGCCCCACTCTGGACGGCTCACCCACCCCGCAAGTTTCGTGAAGACGGCGTTCATCTGAAAGCGCTCTCCTTTTTGCCCAATTGGAGGGTCCTCATCCGTCAAACAGCAGGACGTACGGAGCGATTTTCGTGAGAAACATTCGCCCTCATGCTCACGCTTGGCCCGAAGACCAACTCAACGCTTCGCACTTATTACCAGTTACCCCTGTGCCGCCTCATCGGGCGGAAAGAGGGGATCTTGCCTGGCATCTGGTGGCGTTTTCGGGCGTTTTCGGGGCGCATAGTTGTGCAGTCTGGTGGCGAGCTTCCACAGCTTCTCATCCAGTTCCCAAAGTTGTCCTTGGCGTGAGCGATAGGAGGTGACAAAGCGCTCTGCGGTGGGCACGTCCCGGAAATGCTTCTTATCTGGCTGATAGTCCACAGCATATTTCGCCAGGGGCGTCTCCGCATGCTCAATCGTGAGGGCCGCGCCATGCAGCCAGATCACGGCTGGATGGCGCGCCAGCGCCTCTTCGCCGTAGAGTTTCCACCGCCGAAAATGGGCATAGCCCAGCCGATCCAGACGGCAGAGGAAACGGGTTGCGTAAAAGATGCGATGCAGCTCTTCTCTGGTGCGCAGCCGCTGCACGTCGGTCCATCCCAGCACTTCGGACGGACTATGATGGTTGTCAGTGCGGTGCCGAAAGGCCCAGTGAGGCTGAGCATTGTAATCTTCCATGAAGCGCCGATGAGCGAGTTTGGCACCTTCCCAACTGGTCACTTGCTCGAATTTCACCTGGGACATCCTTCTCATCACGTTGAAATGAGTTTCTACCAGGTTCATCCAGCTCTGGCGCGGCTTGATAAATTCCTTCTCGATCTGGAGCGCCTCACAAATCCGCAAGAGCTGCTTGGCGCGAAAGACCCCTCCATTGTCCGTAATCAGCCGATCAGGCGATCCGAACCGCTCAATTGCTGCGAAGAGGGCAATCAGCACGCACCCCAAATCTTGCCCCTGAAAGATGTCGCTGGAGAGAATGGCTCGTGAGAACGCCTCTAGCACAGTGATGGTGTAAAACGGTCCTTTGATATCTGGAATCCGGTGATGCTCAATGTAGCGAATATCCAGGCACCATCTTTCGTGCCGATAGGTCGCTGTAAAGGGATGCGGCTTGGAGGCGTGCCGCTCTTTGGGCACGGCATCCAGGGAGTACAGGCGCCGATTTTCCGCCATGATCCGGCCACACGTTCGGGGCGGGACCGAGAGGCCAAGCTGCTTCAGCGCGGCATACATGCGGTATTCCCCAAGCAGCGGATTCTCGCTCTGCTTTTGACGAATCAAGGCGCGAGTAGGCAAGTCCAACTGAGGCGCGCTCGTTCTGGCATGTGATTTGTCCGCCAAGCCCCGCACTCCCTCATCGATCCAGCGCTTCAAAATCTCGTAAATCGTTTGGCGCGACATGTCCAGGTAGTGCGCAATCGTCGTAATCGCCCAGCCTTGGGCGTGCAGCCGAATCACGGCCAGGCGACGCTCTTCCGGTTCGGCTATCTCGGCATACCAGGGAAATTGCCGCGTGGTGCGGGAAGGCTGAGGGCCGTCAGCGAGAACAGCTTGGACGCTATGATGACTGGGACGACGACCATCAAAGTTGATGGCGCAGATGGCGGCGATCTCCCCCAAGGTGAAATTGGGATACTCGGTCTTCAAATCCACGATCAACTGGCGCATCATCACCGGCAAGGAGCGGGGATGGTTTTCGCGCTCCTCTTTGGTGGGGCGAAACAGGCTGAGCAAGCCCTGCCGGTCGAAGGCATCCGAGACCCGGCGGAGGGTCCGCTCGGCCAGGCCGGTTTCCTCAGCACGCTCGCCTGGCGTAATCCCGAAAAGGACGCAAGGGCGAACCCCTTCATACAAGCGCTGTTCTGGGGTGCGACACCACTGCTGAATCAGATGATAGTTATCGGTGCGTTCGCGCCGTTCCCGTTTGGCTCTTGGCATCGTCTGGCCTCCCTTGCCGTTTGCCACTTTTGGTCAGCCATTGTAGCACAAGACGAAAACGCGCGTCAGGCTACGCCTGCATCGGCCAGGGTGACTGCCCAGATTTGTCAACCATCACTGGCGAGGTCTGCAACTGGTCGCCTACGCTGGACTCGCCCCGATGCCCCGTCAATCAGGAACGAGCGTGAACAAACGCCCCTGTATTGGGCATGGGGGGAATGGACGTCTCAGAACCGCACTCTACCTGGCAACTCTGGCTGGTGCGCGCTTCAATCCGATACTGAAAGCCTTCCATGAACGCCTTCGGGCCGCCGGCAAGCCGCCGAAAGTGGCTCGGTGTGCGGTGGCGCGCAAGCTGCTGTGCCTCGCCTGGGCCGTGGGAACGCACGGTGAGGTGTTCGATCCTGCCTACCAAGCAAGAGCAACACCTCGCCATGCGGTTACGATGCAGTCATTTCCAGAGGTCGCAGGGTGTGGGGGCGCGTAGCCCCCACGTCCTAGGCCGTGCTCAGCCAGACGGAAGTGCGGCGTCTTGACGCGCGTGGCGAGGTCCTGTGCTAAGCTGCGAAGCGACGTGAAATGGCCAACAGCGTGCAGCCATTTCCGTCGGTGCAGCAGACTGGGCACGGGGTGCCACCGAGTCAAGACGCTACAACATACTGCCCAGTCGCTTGACAACCCAATACCGTATCTAGGGCATTGCCCCCTCCAGACTCCCATGCACGTCGATACTCGACCTTGCTGCGAGCACACCGAGGTGCCGACTGTAGATTTCGACGGTTATTGCGCCCAATTGACCGGTTTTCGGCCTCTATTCGGCGCTTATTGCGCACGTTGTTCGCCGGTTACTATGCCAATCCGCACTCTTACCGACGCTTATTGCACCAATCCGCACTGGCCACCTGCCATGTAGGGGATCGGCATAAACACACAGTATGTATGGCTGGCCCAAAACTCTTCCTCACGTAGCTGGGCGTGTCTTTGTCAGGTTCGCTGGAGTTCACGCTCGGTGAACGAAAGGCGCGAGGCTCTCTAGCTCCTCTGCAGGAAGAGCAAACGCACTCCTAAACCGATGAGAACACTTCCCGTAAGATACTTGAGGACGGAGTTGAAGAGGGGCCGGGTTGCTAGCTTGTCTCCCAAGCTTCCGGAAAGATAGGCGTAGCCCCCATACACGCATAAACAGATCAGGGTGAAGGTGAGGCCCAAGGCAGTCACTTGCAGGGGCACACTGCCAAGATGCGAATTGACGAACTGCGGGAGCAATGCAGCAAAGACCAGGATGCCTTTCGGGTTGAGCAGGCTGGTCAGGATTCCTTGTCGGAAAATACGTCGAGGAGGAACTGCAGTGACCTCGCCTGGGGTCAGGGGGCCGGCTTTCGAGAGCAAGCTGCGTATGCCCAGATACCCGAGGTAGAGAGCTCCTGCATAGCGGACAATGTCAAAGGCAAGAGCTGATGCTTGCAGCACAGCAGACACGCCAAGTGCAGCCAGTAAGGTATAGACGAGGTAGCCGATACAGATCCCCGCCGTCGAGAGCAATGCGGCCCTTCTCCCTTGCGCCATCCCGCGGGTCGTGATGTAGATGACATCAGGGCCGGGTGTCAAGGCAAGAACCACAATGATGCTCGCAAAGAGCAGGAGATTGGAAAGAAACATGGCGGAGTTTCCTCGGAATTGCAGAACACGTGAGGACAGTCAACATGATTCCCAAGCATAGCAGAGCCGGCGGCATCAGTCTTGAACGATTGTGCACGCAGGATCGGATACAAAGTACCGATCCGGAATATGGGGTGGAGTTCTTTGAAGCATGGTTTCACGGGAATGCCTACCAGAAGCACCGGCACGACAGGTACGCAATCTGCCTGACGATCACCGGTGTCCTCGCCTTCGAATACCGAGGCAGCAAGGAGATCAGTACACCAGGCCAGGTAGTGGTACTGCATCCCGACGAGGTCCATGACGGTTATGCAGCCACAGCAGAGGGCTTTGGATATCGGCAGCTGTATGTGGAGCCGGTTGTAATTTTTGAAGCCATCCAGACCATGTGTCCTCATCTCTGCTCGCTGCCATTTGTCCGTTCGCCTGTGGTTGTGAACCGAAAACTATCCGCCTCGATCATTAGCGCTTTTGCGGGCACCCATGAACCGCTGGCGATTGATAGTCTCATTGTGCAACTGGCAGAGGGTTTGATCGAAGCAGATCCCACTTGCAGACTCTCTCCCTGCCCTCGTTACCTGGATATACCTGCCCTCAGACGAGCACGACAGTATCTTGATAACCAGAAAATGCGAGTCGTTCACTCATCTGAGTTGGAGGCGGTAACTGGACTCTCCCGCTACGAGCTGGCCCGGCAGTTTCGTGCCATGTGTGGGACCAGTCCGTACCGCTATCTGCTCATGCGACGTCTCGACTTTGCCCGCCAACAGCTCGCTCAGGGCCGATCGCTGGTCGAGGTTTCAATCGAGGCTGGTTTTGCTGATCAAGCCCATTTTAGCCGGATGTTTAGGGCTACGTTTGGGATCACGCCTGCACGGTATCGTGCGCTGAGACTGCCGGAGCGATCGTAAAAAGCATTCGGGAGTGCGACTATCGACCGGTGCAGAAAATAGCCGGTAGGGTATGTGTGATACCCTGCCGGCCCGTCGCCGTGGTGCAACAAACGTCGAATAACCGGCCCAATAAACGCTGAATGGGGCGCAATAAACGTCGAAAGCTACACCGACGAGCGTCCGGTCTCGTTCTTCGAGTAAGATCACTGGTGAGGCAACAATCCTCCCCAGAGTAAGATTTTCCGCTGAGGCAATACGTGCGGCACAATAATTGTCGCCCTGCGGCACAATCCGGCGGTGCAGGCCCTGGCCGAGCGTCTGCGGGCTCGCGGAAAACGCCCCATGGTGATTGTCGGGGCGGCAATGCGCAAGCTCCTGCATCTGATCTATGGCGTACTCAAATCGCGCAAGCCCTTCGATTCTACAGTGGCACTGGCCGCGTGAGCGGCCCAAACACGTCCAAGACGGTATCTCGGGGATTGTACCCCAACTCTACAAGTGTCCACTGAACCAGGTCAACTCCAGTCACACCCGATCCCCACATCACAGCGTTCGTCTGCACCTTGCTGGCCCAGGCCGGAGCTGCCTCGTGTTGAGCGCTGCCCGCCCACCCTGATCTCCCACAATACCTTCGCCCCTGGTCGAGCACACGAGCTGATGCAGTTGGCCTCTGGGAGGATGAGGAGACATTCTCGCACCTTGGCCGCCTCACTCAGGGTGCTCTCCCAGCTAACGATGTTGTCACGCAGCTGTAACACCCCCGTAGGTATCTTCGCGAGAGTTGGGTGGGGAGCCCTGGCTGCAGTAACCCAATGTCAGTTATGGATAAAACCATTTCGGATGCACGAATTCGTACTTGGATGAGGATGCCACATGGTGTTCTGACACAGACTGCTTGTCGCTCATCATGTATATCAGCTGTGCAATAGTGCCAAAAATTCCCAAAAAAAGGAAATTCATGCAGAACATGAGGGACGATTCCATGTTACAACGACTTGGCGGATTCTTTTACGACCGGCGACGTAGCGTATTGTTTGTTGCGCTTGCATTGCTCGTAGCGGCAGCAGTTTATGGCTTCGGCGCCTTCGACAACCTCAAAAGCGCCGGATTCACCAATCCTTCCAGCCAATCTTCGCGTGCGGACGCCTTCATCAACGCGCATCTGCCGAACTCGACGACCGATATCGTCGTCTTACTCCATAGCAATACGCTCACGGTGAGCGATCCAGCCTTTCAACAAGCGGTAACCTCTATGCTTGCCAAGCTGAAGGCGCAGTCTGAGGTCGCAGGATTAAGCTCATATTATGACACACAGAGCCAGGATTTCGTCTCGTTTGACCAGCATTCGACCTACGTCCCGGTACAGCTCGCGCAGCCGGGCGCGAATACCACGAAAGACCAGGAATATTCGGCTATCTCGTCGCTTTTCACCGCCACACCCCTGCAGGTAACACTGGGTGGCACCCTCATAGCCAACGATCAGATCAATGCGCAGATTAGCCAAGATATCGAGCGGGCCGAGATCTTCACTTTTCCGATCCTCCTGGTGTTGCTGCTCCTTGTCTTTGGCGGCGTCGTTGCGGCGTTGATGCCGTTAGCCATCGGCGTTGTGGCGATCCTGGGCGCCCTTGCCATCGTGCATGGGCTCACACTCACTACGGATGTCTCGATCTTCGCCCTCAATATAATTACAGGACTGGGGCTTGGTCTGGCGATCGACTACGGTCTGTTCATCGTCACGCGCTTCCGCGAAGAACTGAGCCACGATCAGTCGAACGTGCGTGGAGCCGTACAACACACGATGGCGACGGCCGGCCGCACCGTCCTCTTTTCCGGCCTCACAGTGTGTATCAGCATGCTGAGCCTATTGATCTTCCCCGAATATTTCTTGCGCAGTATGGGCCTGGGTGCTATTGCCGCTGTAGCGATGGCCATGCTGGCAGCGCTCACAATCCTGCCAGCGATCCTCTCACTTCTGGGGCCGCGCATCAATTCCCTGGCCATTCGCCGACAGCGATACTCGGCGGATGTCAGCGAGCAGCATGGTGTGTGGTATCGCCTCTCGCAGGTGGTGATGCGCTTCCCGATCGTGGTGGCACTCACCGTGGTGGTCGTACTCGTCCTATTGGGATCGCCGTTCCTGCACGCCTCATTCTCGGACTTCACCATTACTGATCTGCCGCAAGAGCTGACAGCCCGTCAGGTCTATGACCAACTCGCGCAAAATTTCCCGCACGAGACCGGTGCACAGGTAGAGATCGCAGTACAGACGCCGGGCCATGCGCTCGCCCCAAACAATCTCGCCGCGCTTGCCCGCTACGTGCAGCAGCTGCAAGCAATCCCAGGTGTGGAGCGGGTGCAGAGCCTGGTCACTGTCTCGCCGCAGTTGACAATCGCGCAATATCAAGAAATATACAGCAATCCTGGGTCGAACCCGCTGCTCGATGCGACCGCCAAGCGCATTGCTAACGGTGACGCCACGCGCATCGATCTCACGCTGTCAGCGCTGGATAACTCCAATGTGGCCGTGAGTGACGTCAACCGGATTCGCACACTGCCGACACCGGTAGGCTTTGCGACCCTTGTTGGTGGCACGACTGCCGATCAGATGGATCTCTTCGCGAATCTGAAAGCGATTATTCCGCAGTCGCTGGCGCTCATCGCCATTGCGGTCTTCATCTTGCTCTTCTTGATGACTGGCTCAGTCGTCATCCCGGTGAAAGCGATTGTGCTGAATCTGCTCTCGCTCTCTGCGACTTTCGGCGCGCTGGTCTTCATCTTTCAGGAGGGTCATTTTGCACAGTGGCTGCAGATCCAGTCCATCGGCCCTTTGGAAAGTACACAGCC
Organism: Ktedonobacterales bacterium; assembly: GCA_052143275.1. Lineage (GTDB taxonomy): Bacteria > Chloroflexota > Ktedonobacteria > Ktedonobacterales > JADMIN01 > JAJPKE01. The sequence continues at coordinate 24,733 of JBKQTH010000285.1, forward strand.
GGTATTGATCTTTGCCATCGCGTTCGGTCTTTCGATGGACTATGAAGTATTCTTGTTGAGCCGCATCAAAGAGCGCTATGATGCAACAGGTGACAATCAGCTTGCAGTGGCTTCAGGTTTGCAGCGAACGGGTGGGCTGATCACCAGTGCGGCGCTGCTGCTGGCAGTGGTGCTGGGAGCCTTTGCAACCTCGGAGATCGTTTTCATCAAGATGCTGGGCGTCGGCCTGACGATTGCCATCGTGATAGATGCGACGCTGGTGCGCGGGCTGCTGGTGCCGGCGACGATGCGGTTGTTGGGTCGTGCCAATTGGTGGGCGCCGGCGCCGTTGCGCTGGCTTTGGCGGCGCATCGGCTTAAGCGAGAGCGACCACCAGCCGCTCAATGCCCTCAACGACAAGCGCTGAGTAGATGCTGTGGCTCACACAGGCTTTCAGATGAGGGCGATCAGGAAGTGGTCCCTGATTTTCCATCGATAGCTATAATCGTCTCGACCGCAGTGGCGGTCAAACTGTAGGCCTTGACCGTGCCCGTCGCGATACGGTGGGCTTCGCGCGGACGGAGGAGCAACAGTCCCGTAACCACTCCCAGCGGGACGAGGCTCGGAGGATCCAGGCGTAGCGGCGTCAAATCTTCCTGACTTGCGGCGAAGATCCCACGGCTCTCCATGTCCTCCAGGATAGTGCGCAGCAGGTCCCGCCGCGATGCCCCACGATCGGCGATCCCCAGCAGGAGAGCCAGCAGGCTGTGGCTGCGTCTCCCTGGCACTCCGCGTTGGGGAGCGCTGGAGGTTCCCTCCTCACCAAGAGCCACACGTACGGTGAGATCGGCAAGGTTGACGCCGCTCAGCGCGGCATTCATTGGCTCGACCAGGCGCGGATTGCACTCGATATAGGTAGGATTTCCAGTCGATTCATCGAAGAGGTAATCGAGTGCCAGCGGACCGTGCCACCGTAGGGCGTGGCCCAGGGTCACGAGATGCTCCCGCACCGCCGGGTGATCTACCCCCATGCGGGCGGCGTGCCCCCCGCCCACGCTCACTCCCCGCGTTTGCATGCAGTGAACGGCCAGCAGGTGACCATGCGCGAAGACCGCTTGCGCCTGGCTTAACTCGCCGGACACTTCATGCTGCACGACTATCTCATGTGTCCCGTCAAGCAGGCCCTGCTGTTCCAGTGTGAGCGTCGCGCGGTCCCGCTCCGCCCTGTCCGCGACATGCCAGACCCCCTGTCCAGCTGTGCTGTAGTCCGTCTTGATGTAACTGGGAAAATGAGAAGCCGCCTCCAGTTCTGCGCGCGAGCGGACGACTTGCGTCTGTGGCTGGGGCAGGGAGAGTTGGTCCATCAGGCGAGCGAAGGCTGCCTTGCCCTGCACCTGGAGGAAGGCACCAAAATCGGCGAGCGCAACCGCCACGTTGGCTGGGAGCTGGTCACGCACCTTCGCGAAGAGGAATGCTTGCTCGTGGACCGGTAGCAGGACATCGTAGCGCTCGCGTGTAAGTTGCTGGAGCATGAACGTGAGGTAGCCGAGGGGATCTGTTCCCATAGGTGGACAGTGATACAAGTGCCGGACGAAGTGCGAAAAGCGACTGATGCAGAGGGGATTGGGGTCGCACACATCGAGGACGTAACCGCACCGGCCAAGGGCGGTAATAGTCTGGCGTGCTGAGGTGCTCGACCCGTCTGAGAGCAGGATATGGATGGGCGCATGTCCGGTACGTCGGAGTGCTGGTATGTCCCCCGACAGGTCGTCATTTCCCCGCTTTTCTTTTCGTGTCATTCCTCAACCATCCCTATTCCGTATGATGACTGCCGAGACAGCAGGCGCACGAAGTGACTGACGAAGAGGCGGAGCGGTCGAGCGCGTCATGTCTTGTACAGAATGTGGCGGGAATTCGCTCGTACTGACGGCACGCTACATCAAGACATCAAGACGATCTATCCAGGCTAGCTCTTCTCTCCGCTCTGCATCGTCTTCTTGGTTGGGGGACAGTGTTCATCTCCCTACTGAACGTTCGTGACACTCTCGATCCCCTAAAGGGGGATGAGCTTCTTGGCGACTCTGGCAGTACGGCTCCACCCTCGCGGGTCTCTGGGATCATCCCAGTAGTTGATCTGCCAGCTCCCCAAGACAACACTCGCCTCACGACGGATGACCCGTGTCCGGGCGACTACGACGCGCTGGCTCCGAGGCTCTGCCTCCCACAGCCACCGGTTGTTTATCCCGGCGACTGCCCTGTACAGGACCGGCTCGTCGATACGTGATCGCAACGGGGAAGCGGATCGGTTGCCCATAGGCGATGGGATGCATATTCACACTGCCCGCCACATCCCGGTGGCCCACAAAGCCACACTCCGGGTGGCGACAGACCCATTCTCGCCCGCTCGGCGTCTTCTGAGACCGCCGGCATGCTGGACACTGGCTGCTGGTTCCCCGTTCGCTGCCCGTGAAGCTCTCGATGCCGACGCGGCTCGCTTTCTCCTAGAGATAGCGGATATCTTTACCGTACTCCCATTGGCTCATCCGCTGGTGGTGATGGCGTCCCGTGGGACGGTTCCGCACCCCATGAGGGTTGCCGATAAAGAGGGAGCCTACCTGCTGCTGCTGGCAGAAGGCAATCACTCTCCGGGTGCCCTTGTGCCGCAGATCGCGGACCTGGCGCTCAATGCGGCTGCTCTGCTGTTGGCGAGCGGCTTGCAGCTTCCGCCAGCGCTTCGAACCCGGTGTACAGCGCGACCGCTTCCTGGCCAGTTGCCCGAGCAGCATATTCTGCCGGCGTTTGAGGGAGCGGATCCCTCGTCCGGAGATGAGGATCGCCTGCCCGGTGGTGGTACTGACGGCCGCCTGATGAATCTCCCCCAAGTCTACGGCAGCTTGGACTGCTCCTGGACTCGCCTCTGCTCCGTCACTTAGCACCGACAGATGCAGTTCATAGCCATCCTTCCAGACCAGCTGGCAGCCGCCCACCTGCTCGGGCAGGGTACTGGTGTCCAGGTGAAAGATGAGCGGGGGTCGCCCCCGTGATGATCCGCCCACGTGGGTGAGGCGCATTGCTGCCACGCTCGCTCTCGTGGTGGCTCGCTCGCTCACAGTCTGGCCTGCGGCCACGCTCCAGGGTGGTCTTTACATTGGCCAGGAAGGCATGGCCAATCATTTGCACCGTCTGGCTGTGCAAGGCAAACTGTCCCCCGTTGGTCGCCTGCTGCAGCTCGTGGCGACGGGGCCAGCAGTTTCCCTGCTGACGCGCCTGCCGGTGCCGGTCACGGCACAGCGTCCAGACCCGCGCCGCTTCCATTTGAGCCTGGCGCAGCCGCTCGCGCAGTCCCGGCCGTAGCGGCTCCAGCCGAATAATCCGCACCGATTCCAGTGGTGTGGGAGTGGCGTCCAGGGGCTCCCGTGGCGGATTAAGGGCCCGACAGGTTGGTTCAGCCATCGCCTACTGCCTCCTTCCAAGTTAGTGTACCTCGATGAGAACATGTGGTCAAGGAGGCAGTACTCGTGGTGGCAAGCAGCGGCGCTTTCATCCCACTCCCCCGAAGCGGGATGGGACTTCTCGCGCCGATCGTTAATTGCCATCCAGTCGAAACCTGCTCATTGGTCTCTCTTTCATTTCTCCGCATCCCCCAAAAAGAGGGTGCTGTGACATGCACACCACAGCACGACCTCGCGTTCAGGATACCTAAAGGGACGTTACGGCAGAGTGACGAAATCGTTAGCAGGGAGTACCGCTCGCTGACAGCAGCGAGGATCAGGGGGCGGTAGCGGCCTGGGCCAGCAAGCTCCGGACGCACGCGGTAATGTGGGGATCGGGCGTGACCCCTAGTTCAGCCCGCAGATAATGCTGCAACTCCCGATAGGAGCGAAAAGCCTGACTGCGCCGTCCCATGCGAACATAACACCGCAGAATCGCGCCATGCGCCCGCTCGCGATAGGGATCACAGGCCGTGAGTTGCTGGTACCAGGCGAGCGCATGCCGCACATCGCCCTGGCGTTCATAGGCCTCACCGAGCCAGGATAGAGCGTTCACGTACTGCTGCTAAAGCTGTGTCTGCCGCTGCGGGATCCACTCGTGGGGCGGGAAATCAGCCAGATATGTACCACGATAGAGCGCACAGGCCGGTGCCAGCACTCCAATGCTGGTTTTGTCTGCCTCCCCAGCATTCAAGACACTCTGCGCCCCCCGCAGTGCCTTTGCCTGGGCGATCAGCGCTTGAATCTGTTCTACATCACACCGATAGAGCAACGAGCGGTTAAATGCATAGCCGGCCGGTGTGAAAGGCACCCACGCCGCATTAGCAAGCGTCCTGCGAAGCTGATAGAAGGTCACCCGGATATGGGTACTAGCCTGCTCCTTCGCTGCCTCCGGCCACAGTGCCAGACTGATCTGTTCTTTGGTGCGAACGTGAGACCGACCTCCAAACAGGTCTTGGCAGCAATGTAGTCGGCTTGCCAATAGTGTATGTAGCCCAGCTGACACAATGAGCTTGCCGCACCGGCCAGATTATCAACCTGGACCTAGCGTTCCTGAGCCTTTGTCAGGTAATCTTGGGCCTGAACGAGGTATGCGCCCGGTGCTCTCAAAACGCGACCAGCGCCTCGCTAATGCGCACAACCGGAGCCGCCTCCCCGTTCTGGCGTAACCAGCGTATCACCGCACGGATATGCTCGATCTCCGCTTCCATCCGGTCGAGCCAGACGCCTTGCTGGGGACCCGGTAACGGGAATTCCGCCCGATTTCTTGGTTCCAGAGGCCAGCAGCTATAGCATGACCCAATGGCGTTCCGGGTTTTGTGAATAGGTATGCAGTGTACTATGTATTAACGCTGCTGTAACACCTCTCTGAGTACCATTTGCTGAAGTGGGAGAATGACTGCCAGCCTTAAACAGTAGCCAGGTCATGTCTCAGCTGTTTCAGAACAGTAACAGTTAGGCAGCGTATCCGCTCCACCTTACGGCTCTTCTCTAGTATTTGACGAGAGAGCCTGGTGGAGTCGCAGTACAAAATGAGGGAAGTGTCTCTCATGGCCCACACAATTGACAGCCGGGTTTGATGAACGTCTGCTCTGCTCAGTGCCCAGATTTGGGGGTCCTGAGCAAGATTGCAAATGAGCCTATGATAGAGATGCAGGACGCCACAGACAATGCAGAGTTGACTCCGCGGAGTCACATTGCTTGCCCCGATCATTCCATGAGACAACCACGCGAGACGCGGTATGGATCAGCTATCAGCATGCCGACGGAAGTACTTGTGACCAACGCCTATGTCCAGTATCGTGCTGCTATCCATACGTATGCCTTTCGCTTGCTTAGCAATTGGGAAGACGCGGACGACGTGACCCAGGAAGTCTTCATTCGCATGCATCGCCGGCAAGAACAGTTACGCGATGCCGCCAGTTTGCGTCCGTGGCTCTATAGCATTGCTACCAATCTGTGCATGGATCAGTTGTGCCGAAGAGCCAGCACCCGCAAGGTGCTGGGGATACGCATTGCAGTGGAGACCAGTGAAGATGCAGACGCTAGGGGTATCTTGGAGATAGCCGACCTGGGAAGCGCAGACGCCATCGACGGCCTAGGCGAGCGCGAGGTCATTACTCGCGCCCTACAACACATGGCGCCCAAAGATGCGGCGTGCCTGCTGGGTATAGCGCAGGGATTGAGATACACGGAAATCGCTCACATGCTGGGTGTCACTCCGGGGGCGGCAGCAGCACGGCTCACGCGAGCACGCCGCATCTTTGGACGCTTTTATGACGCGCTGAAAGGGGAGGACAACTGATACGGATCGTTCTGAAGGCGGTTGGGTCGTCTGGTTTTGGCCTATGAACCCGGCTCGCGGTGGGGATGTCGGGGCTTGCCCACACATTCGACCTTGCATCTGCAAGTTCCGAGGTGGGTTCCGGAAACTGTCTAAGCCAAGTGGCAAACCACAGGCGAGGGCTTCAACTCTCTTGCGGTCTCACGGACCCGCGGAGGATCGGCTAGCACTTCCGCACGGCGATTGTTCTCCCTACAATATCTATCTCTGCACAAGATACAAGGTGCAGGAGTCCACCACCTGGGGGCAAGGAACCTTATCTGATGGATCCCCTTCCGTCCGTTTCGTATGCGGATTTTGCACCTAACGTGCTGAACGGCTCTAGTCTTCCCATTACGCGAGCCAGTGAAACCCCACTTCCCCGTAGCGAACCTCACACGGTGATGCGCCCGATCTTGTTGCCCCAGATGATCCCGCTCAGGAGGTCGCTGCCTAGGTAGCTCTGAACGAACCACACTGCCATCCCGGGACCCGGAGTCATGGAGCCAACCCGCGCCGCACTCGAGTCGGGCAGAGAGAACACCGTGACCTGCCCGCTGGTGGTCACGCGCCCGATCTGTCCACTCGATGTCCCAAACCACAGATTGCCGTCAGGTCCGGCAACGATGCCGCCGACAGACAGGCCAGTCGACGGGGGGATGGGGAAGAGAGTGAGGGTGCCGCTGGGCGTCAGGCGCCCGATGGAGCCGACCTCACGCACGGGCGGCCCACTGGTATTCCTGGTATTGCTGTACTGGGTGAACCACAAGTTGTCGTCGGGACCAACCGCCAGGCCGGTAATAAACACCAGGGCCTGCGGGTCGGGGGCATAGACGATGCTGGCCGTGCCGCTGGTCGACATCCGCCCGATCAGACCTGGTGACGCGGTAGTGACCGGGTAACGCTCGGCGGCACTGGGGGCCCACCGGGTGTACCAGAGAGCACCATCCGGCCCAGCAGCCAATCCCACCGAAAACGAGGCATCGGCGGCGACGCCTCCCCGCTCCGCCCCTCGTGCCGGGTCGATTCGCCGTACCCTGACGCCAGGTGGCCACGAGGCGCAGTCCCAGGCGATGGGCAACGGCTACCACGAGACGGATCGGCCCGGCGGGCCGCTCTCGAACACGTCGAGGTTCCGTCCGTCAGCCAGGCGCAGATGCGTTTGCCGTAAATCGTTCATGAGATCCTTTCAGCCGCTCCCGCAGCTGCCGATTATGCAGGTTCCAGGTGCCAGTGAAGAAATCAAAATCAGCTCGACCATCCTGTTCCTGCTGTCTTGACGTTCGACTCGGTCACTAGAGCTTCTCCTGAGTACGGGCAGCACGGGTCGCAGCGACCCGTGTGGCACCGCTGACCATGTTCTGCCGCTACCTTTCTGAAACTATATGCTAATATCAGTACCGGAGATGGTACCCGATCCCGTGTTACTGTGGCGTTATCATGGCATAACCAAAGCGTTACAGATAGAGGCATCCCCACCAAGGCAACCTACCACTGCACTCTATTGTAAGAACGAGGGCTGTACGAGCGTATGTACTAGTAGGGAGGGATAGGGACTGATCAGCAAGAGAACGGAGGCAGGGGTTATGCAACCGGTGAGGGACGTGAAGTGTCAGAATTCATGAGTGAATCTGTTCCCCTATACCACTCTCAGGCACCTGCTGCCTGGTCACCCCTCATTGGACGGGATCAGGACCTTGAGGCTATCGAGCACCTCCAGTCCCAGCAGCGGCTCGTGACGCTCTGGGGGCCAGGGGGCAGCGGCAAGACCCGGCTAGCGATGCAGATTGCCGCACAAGTTCAGGAGTCCTTTGCCGATGGCGTCAGATTTGTGGCCTGCGCTGATCTGCACGATCCTGACCTGCTCGTCCTGCATGTTGCGACCACCCTTGGCCTCCACGTACAGAACGATCGCGTGCCCATCGATGCCGTCATGGCCTGGCTGCACTCACGGCATCTCCTGCTAGTGATCGATAACTGTGAGCATCTGCTCGCGGCTTGCACTACTCTGGTAGATGAGTTGCTGGCGAGGTGTCCCCACCTGCATGTGCTCATGACTAGCCGCGAACTTCTGGGTCTCCCCACTGAGCAGGCCTACCCGGTCCGTCCGTTGGCCCTCCCACCCCCAGAGCAGGTCCATGGCCTCCACAGTCATGCTCACAGGTATGAAAGCCTGGAAGATATACAACGTCTGGGCACCTATAGTGGGATCCAACTCTTTGTCCAGCGGGCTCAGATGGCTCAGCCGGACTTTACACTTACCCAGGAGAACGCTACCCAGATTGTCACCATCTGTCGCTTGCTCGATGGGCTCCCGCTGGCCATTGAGCTCGTGGCCGCTCGCGTCCGGATGCTGGCGCTGGAGCAACTTGCCGAGCGGCTGACCCACGATAACGCCATCCTGGGTTCCGGCAATCGTCTGGCGCCGCCTCGACAGCAGACGCTGCAGGCGACGATCACCTGGAGTTACCAGTTGCTCACGCCTCCCGAGCAGCAGCTGTTTCGTCGTCTGGCGCTGGCGACAAGCAGTTTCGATCTGTCACTGGCAGAAGCCCTGGGGGACGGGATTGCGGGTACTGCCAGTGATAGTGTTGATCTGCTCGGCCACCTGATCGACAAATCCCTAGTGACGGTGGTCGTCCTGGAAGGGACCGCACGCTATCGCCTGCTGGATACCCTCCGACACTATGGGCGTGAGCAATTGCAACAACTCGGTGAAACCGAGGCAACGTATCAACGCTATGCTGGGTGGGTTCGCCGAGTGACTGAGCAAGCGGGGGCTGAGCTACACGGCCCACAACAAGGTGCATGGTTTGACCGGCTGGAGGCGGAGATCGAGCATATTCGTACGGTGATCCGCTGGTTACTCCAACAGCGGGAGGCGGCTGAGGTCGTACGTATCAGCGCGGCGCTGGTCGCGTTTTGTGAGTACCGGCCACACGCGCGTGAAGCGACCCAGTGGCTCCACGCTGCGGTGGCGGGGGACGGAGCGATCGAGCCCGCACAACAGGCCAAGGCGTTCTGTGCGCTTGGTGTCCTGACCATACGGCAGGCTCCTGCTGACCAGGTTCAGGAATACCTCATCCAGGCTCAGGAATACCTCATCCAGGCTCAGGAACTCTACGCCCAGCTCGATGATCAGGCCGGCATGGCAGATGCCTTGAGTAATCTTGGGTACCTGCAGTTTTGGCTAGCGGACTATCACGCCGCTCAGGCTTACCTGGAGGCAGGCCTAGCGATCGTGCCCAACGAGGCACTCAACCTGAAAGCGGTCCTCCTTCATCGCCTCGGCATTACACACTGTCGGCGAGGTGACCTGCAACACGCCATTGGTCTGCTTAGAAAGAGCTTAACAGTACGCCGTCAGCTTGTGGATATTTCCGGTCTAGCGATAACATTGGCCGTTTTGGGTGGATCGCTCCGTGCGCAGGGTGACTATGGCCAGGCACAGCAGTATCTGCGGGAAAGTTTGCAGCATTTTGCCGATGTTGGCGCTCGAGATGAGTACGTGTATGCCCTGGTCAATCTCTATGATGTCGCTCTTGCCCTCGAGGACCCCACTCTCAGCCAGGACTACCTTGCTGCCGCCTTGTCTTCGACGTGGGCAGACTGTGACATGGGGCTGCTGGGGCAGCTGTTTGAACGGCTGGCACGCATGGCACTTCTCCAACGCCGCCCTATGCGGGCAGTGCAACTGTTTGGTTATGCTGCAGCACTCGACCACGAGCCATCAGACCAGCTGCCTGACTCTGTACGAGTGCAGGTGCAACACATGACTGCCCACGTGAAGTTACCGGCAGTGGAAATGAACGCTGCCTGGCACGAAGGCCAGCAGATGGGATTGGAAGAGGCATTTTCGTTTGCACTCAAAGATTCTGAGGCTGACATCAGAGAACAGCAGAATTGCGACCACGACGAGGTCAGAAGAGTCGTAACGGCCTCGAGCGCTTCTAGTCCTGAAAACAACGCTACCCATCGGATCAGCGTAACGCCACTGCGAATCGAAGCCCTTGGTGGAGGCACCGTCTATCGTGACGATTCTCAAGCGGGCGTGACCTGGCACTATTCCAAGGCGTGCGAACTCTTCTTCTATCTGGTGGGAGCCTCACATCGAACCAAGGCACAGATCTGTCTTGCGCTCTGGCCAGATGCGCCCGCTGAGCAGGCGAGCACACATATGCGCGTAACCCTCCATCACCTGCGCAAAACGCTCGGAGATGCACCCTGGGTCCCGCACACGAATGCGGGCTATGCGTTTAACTACTCATTGCCGTATAGCTATGACGTGCAAAAGTTTGAAAGCGTGATCGCACAGGCGCAGACTGTACAGCAGACGATGAATGCTGCCGACGTTCAGAAGACGGAGATGCTCATCGCACTGCTGGCAGAGGCTTGCGCACTCTATCGAGGCGACTATCTTTTGGACTTACCTCCCCAGGAGTGGATTCTGCCACGGCAGACAGAGCTACGACAGCACTATATTGATGCCCAATATCGCCTGGGCGAGGCGTATCAGCGCTTGGGAGACACTCGGCAAGCGCTTGCCTCCTACCAGCGCGTGACGGCCGGTGATCCCTATCACGAGCGCGCGCATGCCATGATTCTGCACTGTTATGTGCACTTGGGAGAACGCAGCAAGGCGATTGGCTACTATCGCGACTTGCAGCACTATCTGCGTAACGAACTCGGGGTCACCCCCGATCCCCATATCACTTCATTCGTTAGGACCTTACTGGCCCAGGGCAGTACCGCGTCCTGAGATTACTGCTCGTATCCGACAGCGACGCTTGCGAGTTGAAGTCCTATGAAATCAGGGTTAGCAGCAAGCGAGATATGTGGAGCAAAGCAACACAGGGCGCTTCTTTCACCCGGTTCCTCAGCTTTTCACGTTCGGCAGCACTTCCTTTGCGAGAAGCTCAACTGTCATCATGTCGGAGAGATTTCTACTTCCGAGCATGAAGCGGTGAATACCAAGCTCACTATAGGCTTGGAGCTGTTCGACTACCTGCTCAGGCGTTCCAAGTAGCCCGCTCCCCTCAAGCGTGCTGGCTTCCTTTTGGGAGGGGACACAGACGCAGCGGCCAAACCAGCTTCGGTGGACCTGTGCGGGATCACGGCCTACTTTTCGGC
>JBKQTH010000286.1:0-7309 GCA_052143275.1 Ktedonobacterales bacterium
CCCATACGACCAAGCACCCAGATGGCTCGCTCCACATCCACACCCTTCCCCAAGAGGAGTGGCTCTTTCTGGTTCGGGACGCCCATAGAGGCTGCCTGACCTGGGATGAGTACGACGCCAATCTGCAGCAGTTGCGCGCCAATGCTCAGACAGGCGGCCAAGATCGTCGGCACGGCCCGCCGCGGGAAGGGCCAGCGTTGCTGCAAGGGCTGGTGATCTGCGGGCGCTGTGGCAACCGGATGACCGTGCGCTACCATAGCCAAGGGCAGCGGCTTACGCCGGAATATCTGTGCCAGAAGGAGACCATTGAAGCGGGCAGCCCGGCGCTGTGTCAGCAGGTGCTAGGGGCCGGTCTCGATGCGGCAATCGCGGAACTCCTCCTGGCCCACCTGACGCCTCTGGCGGTCGAAACCAGCCTGCAGGTCTACGACGAGCTGCACGCTCAGGCCGAAGGTGCCCAGCGCCTCCGCATGCAACAGGTGGAACGCGCCCGCTACGCCGCCGAGCTGGCGCAACGCCGCTTCATGCGGATCGATCCGGAGAATCGGCTGGTCGCGGAGGTGCTCGAAGCGGAGTGGAACGCCCGCTTGCGGGAGCTCGCACAGGTCCAGGAGGAGGCGGCACGGCAGCAGGCGGGTGAACAACGCCGACTCGGTGCGCTCGAGCGTCAAGCGATTGCCGACCTGGTGGACGATTTCCCGCGCGTGTGGCGGGGTGGGCGTACCTCAGATCGAAATCGCAAACGGATGGTCCGGCTGCTGCTCGAGGATGTCACCATCCGGCAACACGAAGAGGTCATGACCGCCCATGTCCGCTTCAAGGGGGGCGCCACCGAGACCCTGACCGTTCCGGTGAGTCACGGACGGCGGTACGCTCCCCAACTCATTGCCCTCCTCGATGACTTGCTGGAGGACTACACCGATGCCCAGGTGGCGGAACAGCTCAACCACCGCGGCTGGCGCACCTACGAAGGCAAGCTCTTTCACGCGACCCGGGTCTTGTCCCTCCGCCGTTCATACCAGTTGAAAGATCATGGAACGCGGCTCCGCGACCGCGGTCTGTTGACCGCAACGGAAGCCGCAAACGCCTATGGGGTCTGTCGCCAAACTATTATGGACTGGGGGCGGGCGGGTCTGATCCCGCTGTATCGGACCAATGGCCATGGGATCGCGCTCTTCTCGCCCCCCGATGAGCATGCTCCTCAGACCCACGAATTGCGCAACGAGGTTGGTAAAAGGTAGCGAACGAGCGTGAAGTTGAGCCTTCTTAAGAGGGAAGCATGTAACATCCCGTGATAAGGAGGCCCAATGAACAGTATCACTCATACCTCCGTCAGCATCCAGACATCTTCCCAATCCGTGCCCTCAACGCCTTCGTAGTTGGGAGAGGTGACTTTGATCGTTCACCACTTACAACGTCAGGGCATGCTTGCTGCTATTGAAGAGCAGGTGCGCTTTGCCCGTCGCCGTGCTCTTTGGCTATGCCATCAGCTCTGAACGGACGCTGGAAGCCTTTTACGAGCGGCTCCAGCCTTGGGCCAGCGCGTTCATGGCGCTCTTCGGGCGCGACCGCCTGCCTGCGCGTTCGACGCTCAGTCGCTTTCTCGCCGCGATCGACCAGGCTGCGGTCGAGGCCCTGCGCACCCTGTTTCTGCACGATCTGTTGGCTCGTCCTCTCATGAAAGAAGCGCAGCCAGGTGGATTGTGGGACCGGCAAGGGAATCACTTCCTCGTCTTCGATGTGGATGGCACGCGCGAGGCGGCCCACCAACGCGCTTTGCCCCGCACCCCGGATCGGCCTGCTCCCCAGAGACGCTTACGCCCGCTCTGTGCCCCTGGCTACACGGGGCGCAAGCGCGGGGAAGTGGTGCGCACCCGCACCACCGTTTTACAAGCGCATACCTATCAATGGCTCGCCAGCTTTGGCAACCCAGGCAACGGCGAGTACCGCGCAGAGTTGCGCCGCGCGGTGGCAGCAATCCAGTCCTATCTGCAGACCTACGGCTTTCCCGAAGCGCACGCCATCCTGCGCCTGGATGGGCAATACGGCACCGCCGCCGTGCTCTCCGATCTCGCAGGACTGACCTATGTCACACGAGGCAAAGACTATCACCTGCTCAAGCGAGCTGAGGTCCAGGCTCGTCTGCACCTGCCAGAAGACCACCAGCTCGCGCATCCAGAAAGCGGAACGGTGCGCGCCCTCTACGACTGTCCTCATCTATCTCTGGGCACGAGTGGGAAGCCGTGTCGGCTCGTTGTGGCGACCCATCCCGCCGGAGCAGTCAAGAGTCGGGTCGGCGTCACTCGCTCGGGCGTCGTCTATGAACTGTTTTTGACGAATTTGCCTCAGAACGCCTTCACGGCTGCTGATGTCGTGGCGCTGTATCTGCATCGCGGCGCATTTGAAACTGCCCTCTCCGACGAGGATCAGGAGCAGGACCCAGATCGCTGGTGTAGTCACGCCGCGTGCGGTCAAGAGGCCTGGCAAATCATCAGCCAATGGGTGTGGAGCCTTCGCCTGGAACTGGGTCATGCGCTTCATACTGAGCCGATGCGCACGACCGAGTTTGCTTCGGCCCTTTCGGCAGCGTCTGATCGCACTGCGCCAATCTCGGGTTATGCTTCCCTTGAGGTGGCCTTGTTCTGGAAACAAGGCCGCTTCTCGGGTCGCGACTTTGCCCAAGAGCCAGATGGGACACTGCGCTGTCCTGCCGGGCAGTCGCTCTTTGCGCACGAGCGGCGCAGAGAAGCCGATGGGAGTCTGCGGATTGTGTATGCTGCCAGCATCCGCAGTTGTCGCCCCTGCCTCCTACGCGAGCAGTGTCAATGGCATGGCAGTGCTACCGCCAAGCCGCGTCAGGTGAGTATGCCGCTGCATCCCCTCGTCGTCGGTTCTGCTCCTCTCCTCTGGAAAGACTGGAGCCGGAGACTTCATCGCCGCGCCTGCGTGCACCTGCTGCGCGGCCAACGCATGGAGGTGCAGATGGAGTCGCTCCTCTCTGCCGCCTCAGGTGTCTCTGCTTCGCCCCTCTCCCGTGCGCAGCGAGCGCATTATCGCCTCGACTTTCAAGAGCGGCTGGCACGCAACGCCCGTGCTCCAACGGCTGGCCCCGTCACGATCCTGCTGTTCGGCGTCCCAGACACCTTTGCCTGCTTTCTCGGCCTGACAACCACATAAGCAGGCGTACGGTGGCTTGAATGGCCCCCTTTCTCGGGCAGGCAGGCTGCTCCGAGGGCTGCCTCCTGGCTGCTTTCCCCGGGCTGTGCCGCGCTCCTACTTGATGCGCACCCATGGTGAGCAAGAGCAGGCAGACGAGGTCTCCCACCAATATGACACAGGATGGCAGGAAAGCTCTGGTACACTCCTATTTGCAAAGATCTGATGCGAGAGGAGCCAGGGTATGTACTATGGAGTGACTCTGCCCAATGGAAGAGCCTGTGGAGATATCCATCTGCTGGTTGAGCTGGCCTGTCTGGCAGAAGCAGCAGGATGGGATGGTGTCTTCCTCGAAGATTACATTGTTCACCAGGGCGATGGGGCCATCCCCACATGTGATCCCTGGGTGGCGCTGGCGGCGATCGCGGTGCAGACCACGCGTATTCGCCTGGGAACCTCGGTCACCCCCTTGACGCGTCGGCGTCCCTGGAAACTGGCCCGAGAGACCGTTACGCTCGACCAGTTATCGCACGGGCGTCTCGTGCTTGGAGTAGGGTTAGGCGATGTAGAGGAGGCTGGCTTTGCTCGCGTAGGAGAAGTGACCGACGCCAGAGAGCGAGCCAGGCGGCTGGATGAGGCCCTCGAGGTCTTGATCGGCTTATGGAGCGGCACCCCTTTCCGCTATCAGGGAGACTATTTCCAGCTCGATACCGTCACTTTTCTGCCTACCCCGGTGCAACAGCCGCGCATTCCCATCTGGGTCGGTGGAGGGTGGCCATTGAGGGGACCATGCCTGCGTGCCGCCCGCTATGATGGCTGCCGTCTCTATCCCGCGGGTGCTCGCTCCTGGACGCCAGAGGAGGTGCGCGCCTTGAAGGCCTTTGTGGAAAGCCAGCGAAGCGAACCCACTCCCTATGAGATTGTCCTCAGTCCTCCTCACGACGAGGACAAGGATAAGCTGAAAGCGTTAGCAGAGGCAGGAATGACCTGGCGGATCGAGTATGTACCGACAGGTGTCCCGGAGCAGATGCGGGCCAGGGTAGCCCGTGGACCGCTGCGGACCGAGTAGCCGCCGTGGCCGTTGCACGGCTCTCAATCTCGTTGCGCACCCCGTGGGTCAGAAGAACACGCGCAAATATCCAAAAACACGCTCACCATGTGGAAGGAGTGCAGTATGAAACCCAATCGTTGTCGAACGGGATGGCGAGGTCGTCCAAGAACGCTAGCACCTCCTCCTGGCCCAGATGATCCGCCGTTCGAGCAGGTTGCGAGCGGGCGATTGTTTCATGCGGCCCCGCTGGCGTGGGCGACGGACCGGTGGTGGATTGGCAGCGAGCCCAGAAGCGAGCAGCTGTGCGTATCGGGCGACCAGGCCATCCCGCTCCATCTGGGGCAGAGCCCTGGCGCCGGCAGTTCGTGCCTGGTCGGTAACCGCTTTCATCTCGTGGAGGAGTCCCTTCAGCTCCTTGGCCCAGGCTTGGTGGTACTGCTCTTCGAGAAAGGTTAACTCGCGCAGATGATGGATGTTACGTTGGGTAGGCCGTTGGCGAGGTACTGTCATTTCCGCCCTTTTCCATTGGCCCCCCTCCGAACTGTACGTGCGCCTTTTAGCGCATACAGCTCTCCAGTCGTTCATACCGATACCCTCTGTTGTACAGGCCGTCCTGTGTGGATGGCCTGATGACAGGGGCGGCAAACTACAAGGGTCTTTCTACGGCGTGCTGCCATGATCCGGACCCAAAGTGGCGGCTCTTTTCCTCCTCTGACTTTGAGATCGGCGAGCTTATGGATGTGATGTACTTGTACATCTTCCCGCGACCCGCAGAGCTCACAGGTATCCGCAAGGAGCCGTTTCACCAGTTCGTTGCGTTCCGTTCGCCCGTAAAGAGGAAGGGAGTCGACCAGAATTGCCCTCGGTTGCCGTCGAAGCGGAATGCCTCCAAAACGGGAAACAAGGGGCTTCTTTCCCTCTCGTGAGACGTGGATTTCCAGGCACTTGTAGGTAGTCCCATTTGCTGCCTGGTAGCTGGTCTGATATTTACGCAACATGGCAATAGTGCCAGTTTTGTGCTTATAGGCCAGCGTCTTGAGGAGTGATACTCTTGCTACCCAGTACAGTTTCCAAAACCAGGAGACATTGTGGGCAAGCATATAGTATTGCACTATTCCCCGGTATTCTTGCTGATACCGTTCGATGATTGTGAAATCATCGTCTTGTAGCATTTCCGGGCGATGGAAAGGCTTACCACCTTGCAGATAAGGGGCGCATTTACTTTCTAAGACATCCGGTGGAACGAGGAGTCCAATGCGACCGTTGACCCTGCGTCGTTTCTGCGCATGTTTGGCATCGTTCTGCTGGTTCACGATGTGGTAGTTGAGGAACCGGGCAGGTTGGGTGCTTGCCTGGGTGATCAGCGTTTTCTCTTCGGACATCTCCAGCTTGAGAGTCTCTCGCAGGAACTGTCCAAGATTGCGCTTGATTTCCTCTGCTTCGTGTCGTGGGCCAGCGAAACCGAACAGGGTATCATCCGCATAGCGGACATCGTGGAGCCGCCGGTAGGTTTCATCGGCAGGGTCGTAGGATGGAAGGTGCTGGGATTGTTTACGCAATGCCTTGGCTTCTTCCGCCTTTCCTATCCGCTTTTGCCACCGCTCTTTGGCTTTCAATGTCTCATACGGAGGATTAGCTGCTCGTGTTTCTCCTCGCGTGTACGCTGGAATGAGGGTGTGTTCAACATACTGGTCAAGCTTGTCCAAGTAGATATTGGAAAGAATTGGGGAGATGACTCCACCCTGGGGACAACCGCTCAAGGTTTTATTAAACTTCCATTCTTCCAAATAGCCACTTTGGAGCAAGTGGCGTATCAACCGTAGAAACCGCTGGTCATGGATGTTCTCTCCAAGAATGGCAAGTAAGACGTCATGGTCCATGGTGTCGAAGAACTTGGCAATATCGCCCTCCACAAACCACCGCACGCCAGTCCATTTGGCCTGGATCTCGTGCAGGGCTGTGTGGCATCCGCGACCAGAACGGAAGCCGTGAGCGTGAGTGCTCATCTGCGGCTCGTAGTATGCCTCCAAAATGGAACGCATCACTTCTTGCAGCAGCTTATCCGACCACGTGGGTAATCCAAGCGGCCTTTTCCCGCCCTTTTTCTTGGGGATGTAGACACGTCGTACGGGCGTCCACCGGTACCGTTCATGACGCAACTCGTCAATCAGGTGCTCGATCTTCGCCAGGGACATGCTATCCACAGTTTCTCCTGTTATTCCTTTGGTCATGGCTCCCTTGTTGGAATACAAGCGAGCATAGGCGCGCAGGTACAGGTCCGGGTTGTACAGCATGCGATAGACATCTTCCAGGGGCAATCCTCGTTTGCCTCGTTCTCGGGTGATTGCTAAGACAGTTTCGGCAGTCCTCATCTCGAGTACCTCGCTGTGCTTGTCAATCTGAACTTCCTGCCGCCCTTCGCCGTGTGAACGGCGCTACCGTTTCTGACTACTATGGCGGCTCCGTTGCCCTAGAGGTCGCCCTCCGTAGGCAATCCCGCGTTCCGTCGGTCCTATACGTCCGAGCATCGCTTAGGCACCCCACTCATCCCTTTATTCGCCCCCGTTGGGCGCTCTTTCACCATCCGAAGGGTATCTTGGTCCGCTCTGTTGACAAAGACAGATGGTGACATCAGTCTCAGGCGTTTTTCTAATGGGCAGCCACGTTTACCAAGTCGGGATTAGGGTTCAAGCAGTGTAGCCTTTGCCATACGATGCGAGTCTAGCGGGTACGACTCATCCGCAACGCCTCTGGATGTTCCCCGCGTTCCCAGCATGCTACGGTTCCCTTTGTCTTTCGACTCCAGGTAAGCTGGGTGACTCAAGAACCTCCCTTCGAGTTCTTTCCCCTTGCAGGGGAGATACAGTGACCGCGTGACGCGGCGCAAAGAGAGCGTGGCGGCAACTCGTGTGGGTCTGATACGGCTTCCAGCCGTCATGGACACTGACGCCCTGGTAGCAGGGCAAGATGCCGATGGCGCTGGTCGCCTCGCTGCCGCGCTTGGGATGGACGGCGTAATGGGTGAGCTGCTTCGTGCTGGCCACATGGACCAAGGCGAGGTGGCCCGCCTGCCGTACCCCGGTCTCATCGCTGTGCAGCACC
>JBKQTH010000287.1:0-18656 GCA_052143275.1 Ktedonobacterales bacterium
TTTTCTTGATGGATTTTCCGCGTCTCTGGCTTGCTCCAAGATGCATGCGCCATGCGAGAGAAGTGACTGGTGCCGAACTTAGCGCGGTATGCTGGGTTCCTCCACTTTGCTCGGGAGATGGCCGACAGTTTTGCACGCACCGACGGGCTGGACATACTGCGAATAATGGCGGTGACTATCTCGGCGCGCTTGGCATGGTCGCCCCACATCGCCTTGCTCTTCTCAGAGACAATCCGCGAAATCTCCCGTCGCTGCTCAGATGTCAGAGGCCGCTTCTCAATGCCCCGAAGTGCGTTGTACATGCGGTCACGATATCCAGCGTCCTGCCAGAGTTCCTTCATTTGTTCCGAGATTTTCACACGCGACTCGGGGTGACTGGCATAGTACATACGCAACGACGGCGCAATGCGCTGGCCATTTACCTGCCGGAACCCTGGGTTCTGATTCTGCCGCACAAACCGCTCTCGCCGTGCCTGGCGTACTTGCGGATTCTCATCGTAATAGCGGCCTACACCGGCTCTCTGTGCTTCCCGGAAGGTAGCATCGGCCCACAACTCTTCCACGAGTTCTGCATGTAGATGCAGATGAGCCAGGAAATCCATTCTCTCAATATTGGTCGGCCGATTATCGAAGCGGTTGAAATTCTTGTGGTGCCGGACAAATGCGCCCCTGAAGGCAACATCAGCGCCATTTTCGACGTTAAACCGATCCGCTATATGATGTACGAATTCGTACTCACCACTCACCGGCTGCATGATGCGCAGATACTTGTTCATACCCTCGCGAGCCGAAGCTGTATCGAAGTAGCCCGGCATAAGACTGTCTGCAGGTGTAAGGTCCTGCGCCTGCTTGTACGTGCCGTCCCGCAGCATGAAGCGGTGGTCAGGGGTGCAGCGCAATCTTTCGCCGTTATCGAGCGTGACTTCCACAAGTTGGGCGTCTGTACGGGTCACCTGGGCATGGCGGCCTTCGCCAACTACGACCTTGCCGGTGCCGTCCACCGAGTAGACATAAAACGTCTCATCGGCTGGAAGCTCTGCCAGCTCGGCGAAAGTCTTCTGTGTGCCGTTGAGAAGCGAGATCTTGGTGTCGCCGGTGAAACAGCCAAAGTTGCCTTGCCCCAGCGCCAGGGGATAGCGCATATTCCACCACTGAGTCAAGCGCACCAGCGTATCATACACCGCGGCGTCGCCGTGAGGGTGGTACTCCTTCAGCACTTCACCCACAATACCAGCGCACTTGCGGAAGGATCGATTTGATTGAAGACCCATCTGGTCCATCGCGTAGAGGACGCGCCGGTGAACCGGCTTGAGGCCGTCTCGTACGTCGGGCAGCGCCCGGCTCACAATGACACTCATCGAATAATCCAGGTAGGCTCCCGTCATCTCTTCGACGATGCCGACTGGCCTGACAATACCTAACTCCATATGGGTCCTTTTCCTCCACTGTCTCGATGTCACCAACCCTCGAAAGAGAACACCGCATCCTATTTTTATTCTCTCTCAAGTGACGCGAATCGGCAGCAGTTGCGGCTTGGCTCTGTAGAAAAACTCTCCGTATTATACCACGAAAACGCTGCACATTCGCTTTTTATGGCCACTTGGGTGCCAAAGGACGACTTCACGTCTCTTGGGAGCGAAGTAGATGATTCCACCGGATGATGGCATTTGTTTCCCTATTGGTATAGCATCTGCATTGCTTTTGCCCGGACGTGTCTAGAAAGTGGCCAGCGTAGCTGGCATGCGGTTGGCAGTGCGGCACACCGGAGCGACGAGTATGTTAACCCAGACCCAATTGTTTATACTGGCACTTTTCATCTCCGGGTCGATAGGATTTCACCGAGGATGGGAACGCTCGGTCATCACCAGCTCGATCATCATTCTGGCAACCTGGTTCATGTTAATGGGCGGCGATGTCTGGTTCGCTCAAGTGCTGACCAATTGGCAGGCACTCGGTACTATGCCGACGACGCAGGAGATACACGCGGTCTCCGCGCCGCTGTATGGCGCGGTATTCATCCTGGCGCACATGGCCGGCACTCATTGGGGCAGTGCCCCCAAGACCAGCAGCCAGCGTTGGTTTGGCATCATACCTGGAGCGGTCAACGGTATCGCATTCCTCGCCTATCTCGGCAATTGGGCGGCGCCCGACCTCTTCTCACAACCGTTTACCACCTACTTTCCGCTATTTTTCGGCTTCGGGGTACTAGTGAATATCTTCTTCCTGTTCGTGACGGCCAAGGGCTCCAAGAGCCCCAAGGCCTAGTAAGAGGCCGCCTGGCCGGCTCGGTCGATAGCCTACCACGACGAAGATGAGAAATCAGTTAATCAAACAGAAAAAGAATACTCGAAAGAAGTTTACGAAAAGGGTGACCTCATATGCAGAATCAGGTGCCGAATCAGGTGCCGAATCAGGTGCCGGCAGCCGGTCAAGCGCTTGCCCCGCTACCCCATGCGCGAATAATTCCCAAGAGACGGCTCGTGCCTCCGGTCATGGCTTCGCTTCGCCAGTTTCGTGGACAGCTTCCAAACGAGCGGATCTTGGCTATCCGCCGTCCGTCTTTACTCCTGGCGGTCGGTCCCTTCCTGCCGTTAGCCATAGGGCTCTTTGGAGCGATTCTCTGGCACCGCGCCTCCACCCAGCTAGAAACCTTTACGTTTCTGGCCTCGCTCGCTCTGGTGCTGGTCAGCGTTCCCCTGGCTTTCAGGTTTGTGTCAATGTGGCTGGGACGAGTTTTTATCGTGACCGATCAAAGGGTTGTGATCCAGTATGGTATCCTGCACCAGGAGATCGAACAGGTGCAGGTAGCCAACATTGTGCAGGCGCTCGTCGAACGCCCAAACATTCTGGAGATATTTTTGGGCCTGGGAACGGTCACTGTGCGATCCATGGGCACTCCCATGAGTCTACGTGGAGTCTACCACCCCAGGGACCTGGCCGACATGATCCTGACGGTTCGTGAGCAGAACATCATGATGCTGGCAGCGGTGCCGCCAAAGGTCCCGGTACGCAACCAACGGCTACAGGCGGCCATTGACGCTCTCGACCAACCTCCCGCGGACCCGGTATATACCCCAACGGTTCGAGCGCCTTTTGGAGGTTTCTTGCATCGCAAGCTACCCATTCGCTTACTTTTCAACGAATCAGTGGTAGAGCTGGTCTATCGCCACTGGATCGTGTTGCTGCGCCGTGAGCTGCCGGCGGTGGGTCTGGTCGTTCTATCCATCCTGGCATATGCGGGCGTGCGGACCGTAGCTCCCAGCGGCAGCGCCCCACTGCTGAGTATCCTCGTGGGATTGGTCATCACGCTACTATACACAGTCCTGACCTATATTGACTGGGCGGATGATGTCTTTATTTTGACGACCCACCGCGTGATTGATATCGACCGTGTCTTCTTGCTCCTGGCCGAGTACAACAATGAAGTTTTACATAATAAGATTCAGGACGTACGAGTAGAGCAGAGATTTTGGGGGCAACTTTTCGGTTACGGCACCATCATCGTGGAAATCGCCGGCAACGATGACCACCTGAAAATGCGCGACATACCAGATGCCAAGGGATTGATGAACCGCATCTTTGCACAGATAGACCAGGTACGCCGGCGTGAAGTCAATCTGGCCAGAAACAAAGCGCGGCTGGAGGCCAGCCGCTGGATGTCACAGGTTCTCGACGAACTGATGATTCAGGTGCCTGACCTGACGGACCTACCATTACTGCAGGCTGCCGCTCGAGTACGCAATGCCGGCCTCCGACTCAACGTAGAAGGCGAGCGCCCGGTGGCTGGTGTTTCGTCTGGCATCGTAGTCGAGCAGGCACCATTACCCGGTAGCATGGTACTTGCTGAAGACGGGGTGCACGTGGTGCTCAGCGGGCGTAGCTAGTAATCTTAGAGCTATGCATGCTGCTGTATTATAACTGCGTGAGCCGGTTTGTCCGCTGAGAAGACTCATCAGGCAAGAAGGAGCAGCAGCTCTATGGATACCCTAGTCATCGGCGCCGGTGTATCCGGCCTTACCACCGGAGTGGAACTACTTCGGGCCGGGCACGCGGTTACTATATGGGCCAAGGCCTTACCCGGTAGTCAATCCCCTGGCGAGCCACCCGGAACCACTTCAGAGGTAGCAGCGGCCGTCTGGTATCCGTATAAGGCCCATCCGCAGGATCGAGTGAACGCCTGGGGAGCCGTCACCTACAGCGTCTTGCAGCGGCTGGCATCCCTCGACTCGCCGGCAGAGCACGGCATAATAATCTCTGAAGTACTTGAGGTCTTCTCCGGGCCAACTCCAGATCCCTGGTGGCTTCGGACGGTGCAGTCCAGCTTCCGCCACGCCGGCGCGGAAGAATTGCCGCCGGGCTATGGCGATGGGTATGTCTTTCAGGCGCCCGTAGTCGACATGTCTATCTATCTTGGGTATCTTCGGAACTGCTTCACCAGTGCAGGCGGTAGGATCATTCAGCGAGGCCTCTCGAACCTGGATGAGGCATTTGCCAGCAGCCTAGTGGTAGTGAACTGCACCGGGATTGGCGCACGCCAGCTCGTGGGTGACCCTCTAGTCTACTCCTCGCTGGGGCAGGTAGTGCGCGTCCGCAAGCTCGACAACGTACGGCCGGTAGTAGTTATGGACGATTCCGGCCCCAACAAAGTGGCCTACATCGTTCCACGGCTGTACGACATCGTACTGGGCGGTATCGATGATGAGTACAACGAGAATTTGTGGCCTGATCCAAGAGTGACCGCCGATATCCTCACGCGCTGTAGCAATCTCGTGCCGCAATTCGCCCATATTCAATCGGAGGATATCCTTGGAGAAGTCTGCGGGCTACGTCCATTGCGCCCCTCGGTCCGTCTGGAACTCGAGGAGGTCGCAGCGGGACACTGGGTAGTACATAACTATGGGCATGGAGGTGCGGGTGTCACGCTTTCCTGGGGCTGCGCCGCTGAAGTAGTGGAGTTGGTTGGCAGCCTTCCTACTACCGGTCGGTAGCTCTCGTGGTGACGCTAGACTGGTCTCGGACCTATCGTCATGCCTCCGTCCAGGACCAGCTCCTGCCCGGTCATAAAGGCGGCATCGTCTGAGGCCAGGTAAAGCGCCGCCTTGGCCACATCCTCCGGCCGTCCCATGCGTCCCAGGGGAGATTGGCGTGCTAGATAGGTTTGCGCGGCCTCGGCGGGTATACCAGGAGCCAGTTGTTGCATAGCTTTCTCTACCATCGGCGTCCAGATCCACGACGGGCAGATGGTGTTGGCGCGCACGTTGTGCACCGAACCTTCGAGGGCGATGATCCGCATCAAGTGAATAACCGCCGCCTTCGACGCACCATAAGCCGCAAATCCTGGAGCACCAATCAGCCCAGCTATAGAGCCAAGAGCTATGATGCTTCCTCCCTGGCGACACAGCGCGGGAAACGCATACTTGGCACAGAGAAATGTGCCCTTGAGGTTGACCGCCATGGTGCGGTCAAAAGTGGCTTCGTCCAGCTCCAGTATTGGTGCGCTCTCGCCGATGCCGGCGCAAGTCATCAGAATATCGAGTTTGCCGTAACGCTCAAGTGTTGCGGCCACGACTCGCTCGCAATCGGCACTGCTGGTGACATCGAGCTGCTCTGCGGAGACCGAGCCGGAGGCGGCGACCTCGGCGGCGGCACTCTGGGCACCCGACTCGTTTAGGTCGGCGAACACGACCGATGCCCCCTCAGCGACAAAAAGGTTCGCAGATGCTTTCCCAAGACCTGACGCCGCCCCAGTAACTAGCGCTACTCGCCCATCGAGCTTGCCCATAGTATCCAACCTCTCACCAAATTGACTGCTCTCTTGCCAACTCCCGCCGGTTTCATCCGCCTGCACAGGATTGCGTCTCGTTTGCTGCAAGTTTACCATGAAGTTCGTACGATGCTACAGGTACACACCAGCAGCAGCCAAGGGCGTCGCATTTTTCCTCGTCGTCTTAGGTCCTACTTCACTCCATAGCGCCTGGGTAACTACCGAGCAAGGTGAGCGGCCCACCGCGCTAATGGTGTTGCCTGGTTTGGCATTCCACGCTCGTGGTGCCTATAGTGGGTAGGAGTGACTTTGTACACCACACCACCCAGTCTTCTTGCCCTGAGCCCCTCGTTGCGAGGCACTTTCTGGAGGTTATGCTTTGCTCGTATCCACGCGCCCACCGGAACCAGTTATTGCGTCGGAAGGAAGCCAGTCTCTCCTGTCGCGCCGAGAGCTTCTAGGAATGAGCGTCCTCTGGTTCGCTCTCAATTTCCAATTTGCCGCACTACTGCCCATTGTCGTGCCCGCACAGATCATCCTACTGGTGACTCCAGGTACCGCAGGCAGCGCAAAGCAGGCGCTGTTCCTTGGCGGGCTAGCTGCTCTGGGAGCGGTGACGGCGGTAGTGCTGCAGCCGCTGGTTGGGGCGCTCTCTGACCGGACCACTACGCGCCTTGGGCGGCGCCGGCCCTACATCATCGGTGGCGGAGTACTCATGCTGATTGGCCTGACACTGCTGGCAGCCAGCCATATGATCGCGCTCTACATCATAGGGTTGTTTCTGGTGGTGGTGGCCAATACCGTCAGCGGCACTGCCTATCAGGGTCTGGTGCCCGATCGGGTTCCAGCAAAACAGCGTGGGGTGGCTTCCGGATACATGGGGCTCATGACTATTCTTGGCACTGTAGGAAGCCTGGCAGTAGCCTCAGTCGTACTAGGACAGCGCAGCTCAAGCGGTCACTCTCTAGTTACCGGGGCAGTACATGGAGCCGCCCTATTCTACGCACTGGCCGCAGCGGTACTGGTGGTGAGCGTTGTGCTGACTCTGCTGGCCGTCCGCGAGGTGCCGCACCTCCACATACCGCATCCGCACTTCCACGATCCCGCAAACTCGGCTGCTGCTCCGTCGGCTCCGAAGCCCTTACTGCGCCAGCGACTCATCCATATGTGGGTAACTCCCTGGCGCCACGCCAACTTCACCTGGATCTTTCTGACCCGAGGATTTGTCATGCTGGGCCTGGCGCTCTTTATGACCTACATCGAGTACTATTTTGCTCAGGTGCAACACCTTCCCAATTTTATCCAGGCAACCGCGTTCAACGCCATCATGGCTCTTCTGGGTGCCGTGTGCAGCACCCTGTTGCTTGGAATCATCTCGGATCGCACCAGGCGCGTTCCCATCGTTTGCGTCTCCACTACTTTGATGGCTCTGGCGGCTCTAACCTTCGTGATTGCGCCCGGACGTCTTCCGCTCTGGCCGCTGGGCATACTCTTTGGCCTCGGGTACGGCGCCTATATGAGTGTTGACGTCGCCCTGGCGGTAGATGCCCTACCTTCCCGGAGTGACGCCGGTAAAGACCTCGGATTGTGGAACATCGCCTCCACCCTTCAGAGTCTCATCGCTCCCTTACTCGGAAGCGTGGTGATCTTTGTGGCCGGCCACCTGGGAGTGATAGCTCTTGGCTACCGCACCATCTTCGGACTGGCCACCGTCTTCTTGATACTGGGCGCAATCTTCATCCTAAAGGTGCGCGAGACACGCTGCCTGGAAAAAGATCCAGCTCTAGAAATGGCCGGAGTGGCCTAGCTGCACTTGAGCAGCGCTAAAGGTGGGTGATATGGCCGACGTCCGATTTCTACGCCAGGGGATTGCCTCACAGCTGATGGATACGGCGGAGCAGTTCATCGCGACACGGGCGAGGTGCGTGCCAGGGGCAACGACCACTCCACCGGGGAGAGATCGTCACCGTCGAACACGACCTCATTCTTTGGCTCACTAAGGATCTGTGACCCGTAGCCTCCAACGAACCTGAACCTGGCTCACAGGACCGACGAGCATTTAGGCGTGCAGTACCGTCCAGCTCACGCCGCCATCGGTTGTCCCAATGAGACCGGCTTGCGTCACCGCCCAACCAGACGTCTGGCTCACAAAGTCAAGCTGCGTTATCCCACCGAGCAACCCCGCCGAGCTACTGCCGGTGGTGATTTTGACCCAGCTGGTAGCTCCGACCGGCAACTGATATAGCGTCACCTGCCCGTTTACCGCGACCGCGGTAAACACCTCACCATTCGCAAGCACACTACTCGGAAAACTGGCCGCGGCAAAACCGGCCACGCCGGCGCCGCTGAGGGTTGGACCTAGTTGCCAGCTTGTTCCACCATCCGTCGTGAGATAGACGGTAAAGAGCGCCTGTGCTGATGGGCCCGACCCATAGCTGACCCCAAGAACCCCAGCAGTGGCGCTGGTGAAGACCGGCGGCTCGGCGCCCGATGGATCACCTGCCGAGTAGCCGGGCGGAGTGGGCAAGGATAGCTTAGACCAGGTGCTGCTGGCATCATGGGTGACGGAGACAAGGTAAGGAAGAGGAGCGCCAGGGTCAGAGCAGGCAAAACCGGTGGTGGCGCTGGCAAAGGACATGCCCGGTGTGCCCGCCCATACGCCATAGGATCCCACTTGAGCCCACGTGGCGCCGCCGTCGGTCGTGCGCCAGACATTAATCGGGAACAGCCCCGCGGCTGCTCCAGCAGGACTAGCGTCCAGCCAGCCATGCAGGCTGTCGACGAAGTCGAGGTGGAGCACCGCACCGGTGGCGACGGTGTAGCCTGTCCACTGAGAGCCGGAATCCGTGGTATGCCACAGTGTGGTGGTCGGGTTGCCGCCCGCATAGAAGGAGAGCCAGGTCCACGCATCCGTGGCCGACGTAGGGTACAGGGCGATTGTGCCCTCAGGAGGCGCTCCAATCGTGCCCTCAGAAGGCGTTCCACCGGTACTTGGCAACTCAAGAGTCAGACCGGGGGGCGTGACATTATGCCAGGTGTGTCCCCCGTCCACCGTATAGGCGATACCACCGGCAATGGTTGGGTCTGATGTGGTGGGCACACTGCCCCAGCCGGTGGTAGCTGAGAACATACTGATCCCCACGATCGGCGAGGTCACCACGGGTCCCTCGGGATGGGTTGAAGTTGCGGTGGCAGGCACGGTTGTGGCGGTTGGTTGCGTCTGCCCGGTCGATTGAATACCACATCCAGCGAGGGCCGCCAATGCTGCCACCAGCAGGATGGCTGTACCAGCCCCTACTATGCCTGGCCTTTTCAGTGAAGTGTCCATAATCCAACTCCATGAGGCGCGAACGGTTCGATGGGACGCGCCAACACAACGCCCGCAAGCGCGCGCATCACGCCACCTTGGGCATGTAGCCTCAGTATAGAAGGCATGCCTCACAATGGAAGCACGATGGCTCCATCATTTCTCACTATGTTCATCACAAGTGAAGATAGTTGAAGTCTTCATCATACCTATCGCTTGGCGGGGCAAACCATTACATCAACGACCGTCCTTTGTGAGATTCGAACATACCTAGTCTGTGCCACCTTGCGTTTCTTGATGCTAGAGGGTGCCGGCCTTCTTTTTTGCGAGAGTTACTGTGATACTTGCTTGCACTTGCAGGCTACCAGACACCACGCCCGCCAACCCAACTTGGCCGTCAGCAGTTACCGCTAACGCTAATGCGATTGTGTCGACTTCAGTTGCGCCAGATTGGCGGGCGAACATACTGTCCGTGACAGGCAACATACTGTCGAGGAATGCATTTATTTTCGCCTCTAGATCGTCCACTTCGATAGATACTTGCGTAGGAACTAGCTGGAAATGCGAAGGCAGTAATTCGGTAGCCTCCCTTGGTTGCTGTGCAAGCATTGGTTCAGTCAATACTAAAACGGGAATGGTCTTTGGTTTCTTGGCTCTACTGGTAGTCTTCCCAGATTCCGCCACATATTCTCTCCTTCATACTGCTCGCTAGACGAAGCCGGAGCATTTTCAAAGTTATCATTGAAGTGCAGTTAATCGCAAGATTTACTCATTGTTACTGCCAGAGCAAATTCAGCCAATTATTGAATTGAGCCCCTACACTTGGGCACTGTTCTGCTCGTTCTTAGGAGAACACGGCCCGCGAAACTTGTCGCGAACGTTTGAGTTCTTGGTCCATGCTCGGCAGAGCTACCGTGCTGACCACTTATTCATTAACTTTCTAAGCGAGAGAGAAAGGCTTGTGTGGACGCTTTTTGTAGAATTCTTTTTACCTCGGGAGCCTGCGATCGGCTCTCGCTGCGTGAGCAAGTAATAGGCATAGTACTGGAGGGCTACAATGACAACGCCAAATGCAGCACTAATTATAAATCCAACAACATCTCCATTCGACTGAAGAAAGCTTGCGGCAAGATTGATGAACGCGAGCGTTATATACACCGAGTTGATGCACGCGAAGCCCAAAACGAGAATTCCAACTTCTCGAAGAGGCTCGAAGTACTCCGGAATGTCTGTCGTTGTTGGCATCTCAGAACTTAGGTCTGTTAGGTTCGTAAAGTGCGCATCCTTTTCCAGGATATGGGCGTAGAATCCGCGAAAGCCATTGATGCCACGTGCATAGAGCAAAATGTCAAGCCGGTAATGCACAATGACTGACAATAAGAGCACACCAAGTACGCCACTACCTAGCGTGATGAGTACCAAAATGTAGGGCAAATGGCCCAGGTTGGTAATATCTTCGAGGTGAATTGCTTTTGCCGAGATCAGAACGCCGGCGCTAAGAATTGGAAAACTGATAACTAGCAGCATGAGCCTTACAGCGGTGGCAAAAATATCCCACATGTGCAGGTACGTAGTGTAGAGGTTCTGCATATCGACTTCAGCTAGCTTGGTAGCCAGCTCAATGTCTGCGCGACCTGCTTCAGGTTCCGCACCTGGCATCAACTCACCTCCTGGCCGTGCTCCCAAGCATGCTACTTCTTAGAGCACCCTTCATAAAGATGGAACGGGCATAGGGTATTCCATATCGCCAAACCCGTCTATGACATCGTTGGGGGCGGCGGCTCTTGAAGCTGACGTCCTCGCTCCTGCTCCAGGTCCAGCAGAATCTGGTGCAGGAGCTGCACACACTCGTCGCAAATGAAGACGTTACCTGGGCCGGCAATGATTTGGCGTACTTCAAACTGGTTCTTGCCACAGAAGCTGCACGTGTAGGTGCGCTCTGTTGGTTTGCTCATAGTGTGCCCCTTTCAGTGACTAGCCTACCATATTGCCCGACCAGCATCTTGATTCGCCCATGCGAGGTGCTGCTTACCTGCCTCATCATCCTGAACTTTGCTCTAGTGTGACTGTGCTGAGATATTTTGGTTTCGAAGGTAGGCTAACAAGTCATCACAACTCCTGAAAATGGCGTCAAGGTTCCCGGCGATCATGGGATTAAGATCGGCTCCTGGAAGTAAGACTCGGGTATCAGTCTTCAGGCCCAATATCTGCTTGCGCTTGCCAGTGAGCTTCCTGTGCTCACAAGCGATCGCTATCTCGACACACACCCCTTCGTCAGGCACACGGCCGTCGAGCACAGCAACGACTACCTGTGCCTCTTCCACCTCTCTTACATCTAGTTCGTATACCCGTTTGCTTTTCTCCTCAGGCGACATATCGCCCAGTGCTGTGAACACTATACCGTCCCTCTGTGGCAGAAATACGTCAAATCCAGAGGCTTCCAACTCATCGGCGAGCGCCTCGTTAAACTGCTTCTCTGCCTGTGTGAAGAGGGGCGCGGCGAAATACACGCGGTTTTTCTGGTTACTTCTCATGGCGTTAGTGTATTTCGAGGTCAGCTAGGCTGTCAAGCAGCCATCTACCCTCAGCTATATCATGAATTCAGCCCTCAATTTCGACAGTCATCCTCTATTCTCCAACACTATCCATGGTCTTGGCTGGCGGTCTAGATTACTGCCATGTGATAAGCTGCCGCGATTCTCCAAGGCGCACACCTGGACCCTGGATTACTGGTCATCCTCTTCGAGAGGAGGCAAAGGCAGAGTAAACCAGAAGGTGGCCCCCTGGCCCGGGGTACTGTCGACGCCGACCTGGCCGCGGTGGCGCTCCACAATTATGCGCGAAATGTAGAGGCCCAGCCCCAATCCCACCCCGGTACCGCTCTGTACCTCCACGCCTTTGGCGCGGTGGAAGCGTTCCCAGATGTGCTCCTGCTCCTGTGGTGGCAGTCCCAGTCCCTGGTCGCGTACCCAGACTCGCGCCTGCCGTGGCTCGGCCTCTATGCCCACCTCTACTGGGCGGTCTGCCGGCGAGTACTTGAGCGCATTGGTCAGGAAATTGGTCACCACTTGCTCGATGCGCCTGGCATCAGCATACACCGGAACCGACTGCTCAGCCAGACGCTGGAAATGGATTTCACGTCCTGGCGATGCCTCCCGCTGCTCTTTAACCGTCTCGCGGACAATGGCCGCCAGATCGACTTGCTCTACGTGAAGTTCCAGTTTGCCCGCCTGGATGCGCGAGACGTCGACCAGGTCGTTGACCAGCGCCTCCATCCGCTCAATCTGGTGGACAGTGCGATTGACCTGCTCCACGGTACTGCGCAGTCTGGCGTCACTGCTGGCAGCCGCGCCATTCGTGCCTGCGGTGAGCCTGCGTAGGTGCCGCTGGGACAACTGGAGGCTGAGCTTGAGCGAGGTGAGGGGCGTCTTGAGCTCGTGGCTGGCGATGCCCAGGAAGGTGTCCATCTGCGCTTTGGTCTCGTAGAGAGCAAGCTCATTTGCCTGGGCCTCCGCCCAGCCGCGCAGCAACTGATCCCGTTCCAGCACCAGGGTGCCCAGATGAGCGAGAGTTGTGGTGAGCAGGCTCTCTTCCTCTCGAGAATAGTCATGGTCGGGCTCAGGGTAATCGACCAGAAGGATGCCTACCAGCTCCTCCCCCAGCCGCATCGGCACGATCCGGCAACTCCGCGCCCCAAAGAGGGTATACCAGGAGCGCTCCGGAAGATGCTGGACATCTAACAGCGCGGCCTCGCCTGCGTACAACATGGCCGCAATAGCCGGACCGTAGCGCTCGTTCAGACGCTGTACTGAGGACCAGCTCGCCCACCAGGAGCGCTCCTGCTCGGGAGGCAGGCCGACCTCGGTCACCGGGTGCAGTCGCCCGGTCGTGGGATCCACGGCGGCGATGCTGACCTGGCGGCACCCCAGAACACTGCGAGTCAACTCCGCCAGGCGCCTCGCCACCAGCGATAGGGCGGTATCAGGTGCAACTGCGCTCGTCGAGACCGCGTCGGCTTTATCGACCTCGTCGCTACTGGGAGTGGCCGGACGGATCTGGACCATGGCTTCAGCCATCGCCACCAGTGCAGCCAGCGTCTCACGGGTAAGCTGTTCCATATGGTGGCGAGCCGTCATCTCACGATACACCTCAATATAGCCGGCTACCTGGCCTCGCTGGTCATGGAGCGGTACCCCGTCTACATTGACGACGACCTCGCGCCCATCCAGATTCGTCAAGACCAGATCGACTCCGGTGAAGGTCTTGCCCCGAAGCGGTGCGCTGGCCCGCGGCGCGGGCAGAGTGAGCGGTTGTCCCTGCCCAGTACGTATGTTGAACGCGGCCTGGCGTTGCTCGTAGGGAAGGGTCAGGTATTCCGGGTGCTGCTCAAATCCAAGTAAGCGGCGAAACGCCAGGTTGGTGCGGATCAGCTGTCCCTTGCCGTCGAGCAAGGCAATGCCGTCGGTGACCGCTCCGACAATGGCTTCCAGTTCCTGGGCGCGCTCGAGCACGTCTCGCTCCAGCCAGTGTCGCTCGGTCACATCCCGCGTAACCGCCACCGCGCCGGTAATGTTTCCATCAGCGCTGCGCAGCGGTGTCCCACTGACACTGAAGACCTGTCTGCGCCCCTCGGCAGTCTGAAGGTAGACATCGACGGCCTGGGCGCCGGTCAGCGTCTCTCCATGGAGAATCCGCACGCTCGGGATCTGCTCCATGGGCAGCGGCTGCCCCTCCTCATCAAGAAGCGGACGGCGCGCAACACGCTCTTCTACTGAATGGCCAATTTGAGCCGCCTCGGGCCCCAGGATCTCTCGGGCGGCAGCGTTGAGGTGGGTGGCGTGCCCTCGAGCGTCAAGCACAAAGACGCCATCGGTCATGGTTTCGAAGATGGCTTCCAGCTCTCTCGCGCGCTCATCCGCCTCCTGCTCCAGCCGCCGCAGCTCCGAGATGTCCTGCGCGCTGATAACGGCAGCAGTAACAGCTCCCGTCTCATCTCGAAGGGGAGCCGCCGAGCTCAGAATGGTCTTGCGCTTCCCATCCAGGGTCTCGATCTCGAACTCGTCGTTCAGTACCGCCTCACCACTGGAGAGAGCGCGGTCCAGCGTCCACTCGTCTGGAGTGAGTGGCTGGCCGCTCCTGGCCCACCGGACCTGCAACCCAGGAGACTGCATGATGTTCGTGCCGGGTGGAATGTCCCCACCCCAGAGTGATGTGGTGGCCTGATTCATGGCAAGCAGCTGTCCCTGTAGGTTGGTGATCAGAACCGCTGATGGCAGCACCTCAAGGACGGTACTCAGGCGCTCAGCATCAAAGCGGCTTCTAGCTGCCGCCTGGGCCAGGAGCTGGGCCGCCTCCTCAGCCCTCCGCGATACGCGTCCGCTCCCACCGACAAGCAGGCTGATAGGGATAGTTATCAGCACAGCCAGAACCAGGCCGGCGCCATTGGCGGGATCGGGGAGCCTCAGGGAGAAGTGGGGAGGGAGCACCACGAGCCAGAGCAGGAGCACGCCGGTCAGGCTCGCGAAGATGCCTGGACCCGCTCCCCAGCCTACGGCAATCAAGACCACGCTCACCAGCACGAGAATCCCATGAAAGGCAAACATGGGAGCCACAGAAGTCAAGAGCAGCATCAGGGCCGCTGCGGCCAGCTCGACGAGTCCGGCGAGCACATAGCCGATGAGGGGATGCCGCAGCGGATCGGGCAGCCAGCTGGGGGAGAAGGTGTTCTCCTGGATCCAGCGCAGCGGGCCAAGCCAGAGTGCCCTGCTGCGCCGACCTAGAGGAGATACCGTACTTCCCGTCTCTTCCAGTGCAACTGATGGCAGTGTTGGTGGCACATAGCTGGAGAACGTGGTGGAGGGTACGTTCATGAGCGAACTCCTTTAGATGTCGAGCACAGCTATCAGTGACATGCGGTCTGCCAGGCTGTATTTGAGATTATGATAGCACCTTTTGTGGATCGCATCGCCTTCTCGGAGTGGCGGTGATTCCTACTTTCGACCGACATCACGTGGAGGTGTTGGCCGATGAGATACATTGGCTCTCTGGTATGGCTGATCGGATCGCTTATCAGACGGTGCTCCATCGTCTGGCGCATGTTGCTCATATTCCCGGGATGTGCCCATCTGGTATATACTGGAGCCAACGCAGCTTGACGGAGAAGCGGGGTAGGTTGCGATGGACCGAAGGCAGGAGCAGATGGGCCACCTGTGCAGCAATCGACAGCAGCCTCTGGTACAGCCACCGCGGCCTGAGAGGATATGTCATCGGGGCCAGAAGGATCTCTCGACCCTAACAGTACTTCCCTGTGGGGTGCTCCTGCGGTCGGACATGTGACCACCAAGACTGTGGATAGGGAGAGCCGATCATGTTGGAACTTACACCGGCCTCACCCCAACTCTTGGTGGTGGAAGCGGACCAAGCCCTCGGGCCTATGTTCCAGCAAGCGCTGGCAGAAATGGGCTATGCCAGCACGCTGGCGTCGTCGCTGAAACAGGCGCTGGGCTTGATCCATCAGCAGCCCTTTGACCTCATTCTGACCGACGCCTTCTCCAGCTCTGGTGGGGAGGCGTTGGCGTCCTTGCGTCCTCTACTGGCGTTGTCCTATGGAGTCCCCGTCATCCTCTGTACCGCGTGGTCCCTCACGGAGTCTGCAGTGAAGCAAGAGGGGTTCGCGGGCTTCGTGCCGCAGCCCTTCGACCTGGATCAGCTGGTCACGACGGTGGCGGAGTGTCTCAACTTGCCGTGGAGTCCCGACCAACTGCGTCAGGCAGAAGTCGCGAAACGCTATGTCGCTGCTTACATCCTATGGGATGTGGAGGCACTTGTCGCCATGTACACTGAGGATGTCCGGCTGTTCCCCTGGATTGTGCCCGCCTACCCGCGTGCTCGCCCGGTCAGTGGGCGAGCCGCCGCCCGGGCCTACCACGAGGAGGAGAAGCAGTACTTCAGTGCCACCCAGCAGATAGAACTGATGAGCCTTCACCCATGTCCCCGCGGTATAGCCGCACGTCTGCTGTTGCGATGGCAGGACCCACCGGGCGTGTGGAGGCAGCAGATTGTGGCCGGGGGTCTGAAGGTCACCGCGGACGACCACGTCAGTCAGGTGGGTCTGCCGCCACCAGATGAGGACGTCTTGGCACAGTGCAGTCCCCCTGCGTAGACCCTAACCAGAGGTTGACGGTGCGCCTCCGGCTGCTGGGGTATTTGAGTCGCAGGCATGCCTAGTCTGTGCATACCGTTCTCCTCTCCCGCTGTCCCCAGTACTATGCCACTGAGCGCACGGCAGCTTCATCCCGTTGCACGAAGCGCGCCCCCCAGACGCCAACGATACCAGCTATCAGCAACGCCGGCACACCGACGATCAGGAAGGCGTACCCGGGAGAAGTGCTGTGTGTGATGCCCAGTGAGTGGAAGAAGGGGTTGCCGCTCAGGAAATCGCTGAGCGCGCCTGCGATGGTTGGCGCAAAGAGGTCGCCCAGGAAATGCGAGAGCAGCAACGTCAGTCCCACCGATGCGGCTCGCTTGAGTGGGACTACCACATCCTGCGACACCGCCGTCAAGGGACCGACATTGGCCTGTAGCAGTGCGACGGTGATGATGAAGAGCGGGGTAAAGATGCCGAAGACGCGCAGGTTCTGCGAGAGACCGAAAGGGAGGACGACGACGAGCACTGACGCAGTGAAAAACGGCACCGCGATGATGAGGCTCCAGCCGCTGACCAGCACACGTGCACCAGGATGCCGTGCGATGATGGCGTCGGCTACAGCGCCGCCTGCCAGTAACCCGATGATACCGCCGACCACAACACCGACGCCTACCAGCGTCGTCGGCGAGACGGCCAGGTCCGGAAACTGCCGGTCGAAGAGCGGTACGATGAAGACGAGCACGGCGCCAAAGACGAAGAAGCTGAGTGCCTGCACGACGATCACGATGCGCAGCGTCGGCACCCGCCACAACTCCACGATGTTATGCCAGACGCCCGAGAGGCCACCGCGCGCCAGCGCCGCCTCGGCGCTGACGTCATCATCCTCGCCGTGACGAGGCGGCTCCTTCGAGAGAAAAATAAGCAGAGCCAGGAGCAGTCCGGGAGCAGCGAAGACATAGAAAATTGGGCGCCACTGATGGCCAAAGACGTCGTAGAGTATCCCTGCGCCAATGAAACCGACCGCCAGTCCGACGGCCAGTCCGGTCGTCCAGCGGGCCATGACATTGGCGCGGTCTTTCGCGGGATTGCTCGAGGCGAGCATCGAAGTGCTGGCTGGGAAGTAACTGCCCTCACCCAAACCAAGCAGCGCTCGGGTGGCAAAGAGGGCGCCGTAACTGCCCGCGAGCGCCGTAAACGCGGTCACGATACTCCAGAAGGCCATGCCCACGGCCACCACCGTCTTGCGCTTGATGCGATCGGCCAGCAAGCCGAGAGGCAAGATACTCAGTGTGTACACAAAGAGAAAGGAAGTTGCCAGCAAGCCGTACTGTGTATCGGACAGTCCGAACTCAACCTGCACATGGTCGCCGATCGCCAGAAATGCATAGCGGTCGGCGTAGTTGATGAAATTCGCCAGCCAGAGCAACCAGAAGACATATGCTGCATAGCGTCTGCTCAGTGGCCGAGATGCAACTCGGGAAGGCGCACGAGTCGACTCGAATGCTTGGCTCACCAACGTCCCCTTTGCCTGTAGACAGTCACTGCCCGCTGCGAAACGACAATAAATGGTGCCACGTACGGCGCGGGGTCAGCGCTGGTGCCTGCTCCCCATGAAGGCAGTTTCGGGAACCTCACGACCAGTACACAGTCGCGACCGGGTGATGGTGCATCACTGCCAGTATACTGTCCGGCAGGCATGGTGGCAAACTAGTCATCACTGAACCCCTCTCCCGGATGAATCCGGGAGGTTCTAGGACGCACCACCGCCTCCGCAGTCCGGCTCTCGCGGGTTCGCACTCGCTACAGCATCCGGACTCTTGGGCTTGGCTGGCACCCCTGACGCGGGCGAC
Organism: Ktedonobacterales bacterium; assembly: GCA_052143275.1. Lineage (GTDB taxonomy): Bacteria > Chloroflexota > Ktedonobacteria > Ktedonobacterales > JADMIN01 > JAJPKE01. The sequence goes on from JBKQTH010000287.1 coordinate 18,069, forward strand.
CGGCGGCTTCCGCACGGCGGCCTTCCGCCGCCGCACGGAGAAGCGGCGTTTCGCCACTTCACTCGCCGGTTGTATAGTGGGATGAGCCTGCTGCCACGCCGCGCGGCTCGGATGGGTTCCCAACCTGGCCAGGCGGCTTGCGCCTGGTCCGCGTGGAGCAGATGGGTCTGTGGATCCACAAACCGAATCAAGTATGCCGAGTAGAGGTCTCTCTGCATCTGCACGCCGCATCCCTCACACAGATGGACACGCAGAGATAAGGGCTTCTTCTTGACCTGGCCACACTGGCAGGTCTGGGAGAGCTTGGTCTGACGCGTGGGCACGTTCACTATCATGCCGCCAGCGCTTGCAGCCAGACGGGTCAGGATCGAGACGAACATGCCGGGCGCGTGTCGCTGCACGGAGCGACCAAACCGGCGTTGCCACGAGGAATAGGAGACCTTCTCGAGCAGGAAGGTGTTGCCCTGGCGAATCAGCGTATGGGCCAGACGTCCATGCAAGCTCTTGCGCTGCGCCGTGAGCCGCCGCTGTCGATCAGAAAGATGCGCTTGGGTCTTCCGCTCTCGATGAGATACCCGCCAGTGCTTC
>JBKQTH010000288.1:0-5683 GCA_052143275.1 Ktedonobacterales bacterium
GGGATCGCGGTGACGGTGCCAACGGGGATTGGACTGGGGTTTATCGGGTGGGTCGCGACCGAGCTGTGGGGCCTTGGAGCCAATCGGGTGGTCTATAGAGAAGTGAGACGGCAGAAGGAAGGGGTGCGCCTGCTGGTCGAGTCTCGCTCTCATCCCAAAAGCCGGTAAACGGCTGGGGTTTAGCGCCAGACGCCCTGCCGGGCAAGTGGCGCCATCCTGCGCCAACTGACCAAAGTACCTCAAAGCTCATTCGGCCAGCGCCGTCACGCAAACATTTATCCCTGTCCGGCCTTGCTCCGCCCTTGCTATTGACCCTGCAGTGTTGGTGTTGTACTGTGCTGCGTGCATGGGCTAGCGAGGACCGCTAAGCCCCAGTTGTAGGCCCACCGAGCGGCGCCGGCATGCCGCCTGCAGGCCGAGATTTGCCCGTCGTTCAGGGAGAGTTCGGTTTTGTAGGCCCGCTGCGCCTGCATGGTTGCCCTCCGGTGTCTGCCTCTCCAAGAGCCAGCTCTCATCACCTGGTTGCTAGAACAAATATACCAGACGGTGAGATGCCTGTCAAGGATGAGGGAGATGTGGGGACCTATGGCAAGACAGGTCCATAGATTGAAATATGAAATTGTAACCCTTCGCGACTCCTTCAATTACTCCGGCTCTCTCGATGAGTTACTAATACCATGAGAAGCGAGTCGGAATCGTCAGTTCCGCCATTGTTGCCACCCCTTTGGCCAACAAGCGGTCTCAACCAGTATGATGTGCTGGCATGGTCTATATGCCAGGCGCGCACGGTAGAGTTGTGCCTACCCTACACGTCAGTGCCCTAGCAGGAAAGGCAGTCACAGGTGAACATATTGGGCCAACTGGCTCACATCTTTCTCAGCTTTTTCCATGCCTACGAATTTCCGACACTCTTCCTTGCCATCCTGGTAGAGGAAGCCGGCATTCCCATTCCTATCCCTGGTGACGCGCTGGTGATGTTGGCCGGCGCCGAACCTCATGCAAGCCTACTGCATGCCGTCGCCGCCATTAGCGTCTCCAGTCTAGCAGTGTTTCTCGGGTCTTCCGCGCTATATGCCATTACGCGACGCGGTGGCAATCCCCTGCTTATCAGATATGGAAAGCATGTACATTTACCCGAGCAACGGGTCCTTCGCCTGAAAGCATGGCTGGAACATCGTGGACGGTTTGCCATAATCTTAGGCCGGCTCATTCCTGGTCTTCGCATTCCAACGACGATAGTGGCGGGGAGCAGCGGCATCGCTTATAGGGATTACGCGGTAACCGCTGCAATTGCGGCCATTGTTTGGTCAAGCTTCTACTATGCCGTGGGGAGACTGTTAGGGCAAGCCGCGCCATTGGTCTGGGCCGTCGCCGCTGATCTGCTCGATGATATTCCCCGCTGGTTGGTACTGCTCACTCTTGTCCTTCTGGCGATCGGAGCGCTAGGCGGATGGCAGACGCGCAGGCGACTTCAGCGGCGCACAGCCTCCAGACAGCCGAATACATGAGCCTCTATCCCGAAGCGTCAAATCTTGACATCGTCAGAGAGATAGTGAAGCCACAGCAGAGTAATGCCGAGACCGCCCATGAGAGCAAAGAACGCCACTGCGCCGCGCTGCCCCGCGTCAAGACTCTGATCTTTAAATCCAAAGAGTAAGGTTAGTGAAAGCCAGCAAATCGTTGCCGAAGCCGTCAGCCCCAGCTTGGACGCATCAACCGGAGCCTTCCAGAAGAGCTGCACGCCAAGCCAGATCAGGGCCACAGTTAGAATGACCCCCCAACGGATTGAGCCTGCCTGAACCTCATCGAATGGCGTGATGGGGCCGGCTAGATAGTCAAACTGCAGGAAAGGTAAGACAAAGCATAACACAAAGAGCAGCGCCAGTAGCGAGCTTACCAGCGGCTTGGCTGTACGAGAGTTGCTCACGATTACCACCATTCTTCTCCCCCGCTACAAGCGGTAGCGCTGTACCAGCGAGGTGATGCTGCGTATGGATGTGTTGGTATAGAGCGTAGACCAGTAACCCTGCTACGCGGAAGAACACGAATTTATTGTACCTGTGCTTCATCATTCGCGCAAGTCTACACCGGTACTATTCAGGTCCTGCATGACTTCCGTCGCCAGGGTGGCGAATCGGCATGGAATCAATCAGCCGGTAGCAAAGCTATCGAGTACCGGCAAATCAGTGAGAAAGCCCACCTGGGACGCGCCGGTAGGCGCCAGGACCTTGCCGGGATTTAGCAGCCCCGATGGATCGAAGAGCTGTTTAATCGCAGCCATCAGCGCCAAGCTTTCGTCTCCGACCGCATCCCGCAGGAATGCTCGCTTAAGCGCACCGATTCCATGTTCACCGCTGAGAGTCCCGCCAAGTTCTAGCGAGGCTCGAAAAATTTCCGATACGGCCTGCTCTACCCTCTCCATCTCGCCCGGAAGTGTGCGGTCGAAGAGAATGGTTGGATGGAGATTTCCGTCACCAGCATGCCCAAAGACGGCAATCACTAGACCAGTAGACGCCGCTATCTCGCCTATACGCTGGACCATCTGGGGAATCTGGCTGCGTGGCACTACGATATCTTCGCTGGTCTTGTTGGGACGTAAGCGAGCCAGCGCATCTGAGGCAGCACGCCGCGCTGTCCAGAGCTTATCTCTCTCCAGAGAAGCCGTCGCTACCTGCACATCAAGCGCCCGGCACCGGCGGCAAATCTCGGCTATCTTGGTGATCTCTGCGTCGACTGCATCGGGTAGAGTACCGTCCTGCTCTATCAGTAGCACCGCACCAGCTGCGGCCGGAAGCCCGAGGTGCAGTGCATCCTCCACCGCCGACAACGTTACATGGTCCATTAGCTCGACCTTCGCCGGAAGCAATCCAGCGCTTAACACCTCGGTCACCGCTACGCTGGCATCCTCCAGGCTGGCAAATTGGACTGCGGCCGTGGCATAGGCCGTCGGAAGGGGAAGCAGGCGCAGTATGATCTCGGTGATGACGCCCAGCGTTCCCTCTGAGCCGATGAAAAGTTGCAGTAGCTGGTAGCCAGTGGCATTCTTAAGTAACTTGCCGCCCAGGCGCAGCACTCGCCCATCCACCAGAACCACCACTAGTCCCAAGACATAGCTTTTAGTCACACCATACTTGAGGCAGCGCGGTCCGCCGGCGTTGCAGGCGACATTGCCACCCAGCGTACAGGTCTCCCAGCTGGCTGGATCGGGTGGATAGAAAAGGCCATAGGCGGCTGCGGCGCGTTGGAGATCTCCGTTCCTTACCCCAGCCTGCACAGTGGCGGTGCTGGTAGCTCGATCGATTTCGATAATTTGGTTCATCCCGGCGAGATCCAGCACTAGGCCACCGGTCAAGGGAACCGGCCCACCAGTGAGGCTGGTGCCACTGCCCCGGGGTACCAGGTTAATACGCCGGCTGCTAACTACTCTCATCAGCCGACTCACAGCTTCAGTCGTTGATGGATGAGCGACCGCATCCGGCATCCGTCCGGCGAATGAGGCATCCGAGGCATACGGCAAAAGGGCGCTAAACTCAGTGTCTATACGGTCGGTGCCAATTGCCTCTCCAAGTTCCACCAGTGTCTCTGGGGGTAGCATATGACCATCCCATCTTATTCCTGCGCTAGAGCGCCCGCAAGCTTGGGCAATGACACATCGTAGCGATACTGGATATTCCTATGATCGTCGTCGAACTCCTCATACTCATACGCAATGCCGCGCTCGGCCAATCGCCGGGCCATTAGCCGCGCCCCAAAGTGTAGCGCAAACTCATCACGGTTGCCACAATCCATGAAAAGTAAGCGCAGCTGGCGAAGGTTGTCACTATAGCGATCCAACTGCTCCACAGGATCCCACTCCAACCACCGCGCCCAGACCTCAGGAATGCGCTGGCAGGTCTCGAGGTCTATTGGCAGCGCTATAGCTAGTGGCGCCGCAGGGTCAGGAGAGTAACAGGCGGCCATGGCCAGAATGTTGAGCGCCGCGAAGTCCGAACTCTTCTTCTTTACCTGGGCGGCGAATTGGTTCCAGAAGGCCAGAAGGCCGCCAGCCGAGTTCACCGAGTTACAGAAGTCGGGAAAGTCTTTCCCATAACAGAGATCGAAGAACATATCGCCACTGTGGCAGGCCAGCGCGCCAAATGTCTCAGGATGGCGCATGCCCAGAATCATTGAGCCATAGCCGCCGCTGGACTTCCCAAATACGGCGCGTCCCTCCGGCCTTGCAATGGTACGGTAGTGCGCATCCACATAGGGTATTATCTCATCGACGACATAGTCCTCGTAACGGCCGGTCGCGGTGGAATTGATGTACTGGCTGCCACCGTAACGAGTGAAGCAATCAGGTAGAATGAAGATCGCTCGTGGCATTCCGGCAGCGTAGAGGCGTTCCAGGCGCTCTGTCAGGTTTGGCTGCCAGGCATCCTCGTTCAGCAACATGACTCCTTTTCCGGTGAACCCGGTTAGCCCAATAATCACGGGGTAGCGCTGCTCGGAGTCACCATATCCGGGAGGCAGAAGCACAGGCAAGCGGCGATTTACTGGATCGCCCAGTGGATTGTCCGCCAGTACTTGACTCTCAAGGACAGGCATTTCAAGCGAAATGGAAGGCATGGCACTCTCTCCTCTTCTGTTCAGACGGTGCTTGCGCGTGTGGTGCTTACTCGCGGCATGTGCTAGGCTTGAACTCCAGCCGGATGGGCCAGCTACGGCTAATGATGCAGCCCCAGTAACGCAACGACCAATTCTACCGCAATCAGCGTTATTACTAGCAGCTCCAGCAGTGTTGTCCAGGTCTCCTGCGCCTCCTCGTGCAACAGCGAAGCGGTCTCGCGGAGGACCGTCAGCGTTTCGTTGATACTGGTGCGCCACACTTCAACCCGCAGGGTGGCCAGTGCCGCCGAGTAGACTCGATTCCAGTAGATATCTTCAGTGACTTTGAGCGCATTTTCAACCCGGGCATTGGTATCGGTGATCTCGGTGATGAGCCCGTATATTTCCCGAAGAAAGCTACTGGAGGCCTGCATGCGAGTCCAGATAGGCATGCGCCGGCGTGCGATACGTGGAATTATCCGCGCCAGCTCATCTTCTGCAGTAGCGTCATAGGAACGGAAAGCCAGCAGTTGCGCATTGGCAAACTCCAGCAACAGTGCAGCATCATCTCGCGCGGCAGCATCTGGCTCGATCACAATGGCGGCACTCCAGGTAAGGAGTGTCAGATCGTCTTCGTAGTAGCTCAAAGACGTGGCCAGAGACTCTGCGGAGCGGCTCAGCGGCCGTCGCTCCCCTAGCGCTGCCTGCAAAAGAACCGGGTGCAGCGCCAGTTGCGATGCCGACATTCCAGCTCCGAGCTGCTCAATCAATAAAATTACATAGTCCTCAGCCCGTATAGTCTGGTTTGGACGTTCAAGAGCTGGCTGCAATGTCTGGTGCAATGAATCCAGATGAAAATTAAAGGTATCTGTCACCGATGGTGGGTAGCTTTGTACGGACGCCATCAAATCGGTAACGTTCTCCCAGGTCTCCGGCTCGTCAAGCGGGATAATCATACGAAAAGCCAGGATACCAAGATCATAGATGCGTGCCTGGAGATAGGTCCGTAGCTTACGTTCACCGATGAGCATGGTATAGTCGCCCATACTTATTTCCAGGGGGAGTTGACGGATATCAACGTTGCCACCGCCGCGGC
>JBKQTH010000289.1:0-16503 GCA_052143275.1 Ktedonobacterales bacterium
GGCATGGAATATGTTTGACAATACCTCGTTGCGAGTAGACTACGGCCCTTTCGAGGGTTGGGGCGTAACCCCAGTTGCGACTGCTTCACCTAGCAATCACCCTTGACATTCTGCTTACCAGATCTTCGCCGGGAGGCTGTTCGAATTCGGCATCGGTCTTGCTGCCAGGCACCGCCTTACTGTGGTAGTCGTTCATCAGCGGGTTCCATATAGGACGCCAATAGACACATCCCCACAGTGCAGCACTCTGGGCCAGCACAAAAGTAACACCGAGTAGTCATATTTATGTCCGCTGGACCACACCTCATCATACATCCATGTGCTGTATTCGGTACTTTGTTGAAGTTGGAGATAGGCGAGCGATCATGATGCCTCTTTGATCTGTTGGTCTTCAGCAGAAACAGGCTGAATCTGCCTTTCCTCCCCATTGCCGAGGAAAGGCAGATCGTCCATATACCACTAGGTGACGAATCATGCTTGATGCTGCAGATTTCTTGGTGTTGTCTTAAGCATACCTCCAGACACACCGCACTTCAGCAACACCATAGTGTTTGCCAGTTCCATGAGACGAATCAGTCTTGTGGTGTACAAGCAGCTGAGATCGTGGGAATGAATACAAGCCTAGGGTTCGAGTGTATAGCTGTGCCTGAGCTGGTACCGGCGCCACTAGCCGGCTAGGAGCGCTAAGACTTGCAGACCGTTCCAAATACTGTTGCATTGGCATGGTGCTGGTTTGTCGTTGTTGCTCATGCTCGTCTTACCCTGACACACCGACGATTATGAGTTGGGTTGGCGTCCTGGAGCAACATGCACCCAGGATTTCCCTAGCGATGCTAGCCAGATTCTCTGCACCAGAAAGGGAAAATAAGGTTTAGGGCAAGAGCAACACGCTATTTCAGAACTATCCGAGCCAAGGGTATACTGTTTCTCGTTGTGAGCAGTCTGGTTGAGATTAGAGAACCTAGAAGCCTTTCGCTCTACCAAGGAACATGTGATGATTCTGCGTATATTTCGGGCGCGCTTGAAGCCAGGCATGCGCGATGCCTTTACTCAGCTCTGCCAGGAGTCCAGTATTCCACTGATGCGAGCGGCACCTGGACTGATGACGCTGCTCGTCGGGAAGCCCCTACCAGAGCGACCTGATGAATTTGTTCTTGTCTCAGTATGGCGCGATCTCTCTAGCCTTAAGGCCTTCGTTGGTGACCATTGGGAGGAGATCCTGATTGTGCCTGGGGAGGCTGAACTTATCGAATCGGCTACTGTTAGCCATTATGATGAGATGCTCCACGATGTTAGCAGGCCGCAGACTCTTCTAGCGGATAGTCTTGCTGAGTGGGAGATGCACGTGCAAGAACAGGTGAGCCTAAGTGACGCCCAATGGGCGCGCATCCAACCTTTGCTGCCTCCAGCCCGGCGTGAAGGACGCCCACGGGCCAACGAGCGCAGGACGCTTGAAGGAATTCTCTACCAGCTGCGGACTGGTTGCCGTTGGCAGGATGTACCTACCGGCTATGGTAGTGGGGTCACCTGCTGGCGGCGTTTGACCCAGTGGGAGTTAGACGGCACCTGGGACCGCATCTGGCCTGTTCTGGTGGCCACACTGGATGCTGCCGGACGTGTGGCGTGGGCCCGGGCGTTTTTGCAGGGCACCATTGTACCCGTACGCCGCAACAGCCGGGGAGCAGGATAACATTCCAAACAAGGCCATATTCGCCTCTGGCACGATGGGCGAGGCGCTCTCGCGTGCTCTGCACTCTTCGGCGAAGGTCCCTCCTTTGAGTGTCAGACGTTACTGGAATATGCCTGGTCAGGGATCGAGCTGGAGGCCCTCGCCTGGGTCGAAGCGCGCAGAACCGAGTTGTTGGCGCGTGACGCTCCCCGCTGGGGTGGCGGGTTCATGTGGGGAGCCCGGCAGGACGATGCGCCACGGATCGCCTTTCTGAAACAGCACGGCTTCCGTCGGGGTGACCACGTCGAGGTGAATCTGCTGCGCTCTTAGGAACATACTGGAGGAGAGATTCTCCGCCAGTCAACATGGCGATAGAGCAGTTAGATCCGGGTACATGTTCCCGGATTTGGAGAGTGAAGGGAAGTCAAAATGCCAACATCCACCTGGACTTTCGACGAACTGGCGCATGCAGGCCAGGAGCATCTGGATCCTGACTATATCGCGACCTACGACCGCAAGGCCGCAACCGACCCCACTGAGGAGATTGAACTGCTCCGCAGTCTGGGTCTCCAGGTGAGCAGTACACTCGTCGATGTGGGGGCAGGAACCGGCACGTTGGCCCTCGCCGCCGCTCCGTTCTGCCGGCGGATTGTGGCGGTAGATGTCTCGTCCGCCATGCTGGATATCGCCCAAGCCAAGGCCAAGCAGCTGGGGCTGTCCAATATCGAGTACGTACAAGCCGGTTTCCTCAGTTACGAGCATTCCGGCAACCTCGCCGACGTTGTCTACTCGCGCAATGCATTGCACCATCTCCCCGACTTCGGGAAGGCTCTAGCCCTGCAGCGGATCGCCGCGATGCTGCTGCCTGGCGGCATGCTGCGGCTGCGTGACCTCGTCTTCTCCTTCGAGCCGACCCAAGCAGAGTCAGCCATTGAGGGATGGCTCGCCAAAGCCCCCAGTCGACCGGAGGACGGCTGGACCTGCGATGAGCTCGAGACACATCTGCGCACCGAATACAGCACCTTCAGTTGGCTGCTGGAGCCGATGCTCACCCATGCAGGCTTCGACATCCAGCAAGTGGAGTATAGCGGATCAGGGTTCTACGCAGCCTATGTCTGTCGCACCAAGGCAGAGTTGGTCTAGGGTAGGACTATGATGGGCAGGAAAGAACGGCAGGTTATGCCAGTGCCGGCGGCCAGCCTCGAGGATCTGGTGCCCCAGGATCATATCTATCGCTATCTCGACCTAGTCCTCGACCTCACTTTGGTCCCTGAGTTGGTACGCGCTACCTATTGCGTTGTTCCTCATAGGCAGTACACAAAACGACGACGGAGGATCCGATGGGGCTTGGGCGGCCGTCCCCAGACCCAGGGCTGGGCATGGCGGTTGAGATGCTGGGTTGCGACATGGGTCACATAGGCAATATCACGATCATTGGCCAATGACTGTCCAGCGAAGGCTTTGCGCCGGAAGATCCGCCACCATCCCTCGATGAGATTCAACCACGCCGCTCCTACGGGAATGAACGCGTGGTGGATGCGCGGATGGGCCTCGAGCCACTCCCGGATCGGCCCACTGGTGTGACTGGACAGATTATCAGCGACGAGATAGAGGTCGCCGGTTGGATAGGTGCGATCAATGGTCTGAAGGAACTCCAGATAGTTGGTGGTGTTGCGCGCGCGAGCGGTTTGGGTCAGGGCCAGCCCATCGCGCACGCCCAGCGCTCCATACACCCACACCTTCTGGAGTCCGCGGTCGTAATTGAGCGGGGCCTTGATCCGGTGTCCGTCGGGCGACCAGCCAGGAGCCGGGGGGAAATTGCGGGGCGTCACGGGGCCGAGCTCGTCGACGCAGAGCACGGTGGCGCCTTGGGGCGGCTCCGTGTAGAGCGCGACGATGCGCGCTCTTTTGGGACGAAGTCAGGGTCCTGGCTGCTGGCCCACGAGCGGGTGTGCCGCCAGCGCACCCGTTCCTGCCGGAAGATGCGCCGGACCTGGCTGCGCGCCACCTGGATGCCGCGCTGGCGCGCCACGGCGGTGAGCGCATCCAAGGTCCACTCCAGCTCGCCCTTCGGATCCGGCACCTCGAGTTCGCCGGTGGGTTCATAGGTGGGCTTACCCGGTGGCGGGAGCTGGACCAGAGCGAGAATGGTGCTGCGCTCCTCGTGGGTGAGCCGGGGCGTGCGGCCTCCACCGGGCTTCATGCCCAGGCCGTCGAAGCCGCGCTCGTTGAACGCGTGCAGCCGTTCGCGTACCGTCTGCGGATGGCAGCCTAACACCTCGGCAATCTGGCGGGTACGCAGCCCATCCCAGCTGTGGGCCACGATCTTCGCATGAAAGATCCAGTCGGCCGGGGCGTGCATGCTGTGGCTAAGTTTCCGGACGTTGCGTTCTTCGGTGGCGTCCTGGGGCGGACGCGCGGTGAGCTGTTTGGGCATGGGACACCTCCTTGCCCACTCTCAGCAGCACATACTATACCATCCTTGAGGAACATCGCACTATTCCTACAATCGCAGATACGGTAGCATAGCAGGGAGAAGCGTCCCCTGTGAGATGTAGCATGTCTGTTGAGGAACCGACGATCTGTGAGGTGGCGGGGTGGGCCGACTGGTCGACCGGCTGGTGTGGCAACCCCCGCAGCAGCCCGAGCACATCCTGCACTGGTCGGTCTGGTGGCGGCACCAACAACGGGCGAAATGCACCCACTACCAGCGCCGAACGACGTCTCGTCTTCGGTGGTAAGGGGAGATGGAGCCATCCAAACGGGCATATCGCTTTTTGCCCACCTCCAGGCGTGTAGGAACCCGCGCAGAGCGCGGTCCACTTCTCACTCGCCTGGGGCGGGCAGACCCAGGAGGAGCACATGCGAATCGGCGTGCATCTGGGACTGACGACAAACTGGACGAATCCTTGCCGGATCATTCGAGCCTAACGCGCATCCGCACCCGCTACGGGACAGCCGCCGGCCAGAATCTGAAGCGGCTCGTGCAGAGATGGGGTTGGGGCCGAAGACCGTTTCCTGGAATCTCTGGAAGGGCAGGCTCTCCGGATGTCCCACAGCAATTAACAACTGTGAGACCCTCTCCACCATCCCAGCGATCCTTCGTCATAGCGCAGTGGTATGCTTCATTTGGGACGGCAAAGAGCCAGGGGACGCGTCTGTTTAGTTTGAGTGGCCACGTGAAAAAGCCGGGCAATTATGAGTGGCCAATTGGGACACCCCTTCGCGCGCTGATCTACGACGAAGCGTAAAGCACCTAGCAGCTCATGACCAATCTGCCCAGCAAGATTGAGCAGTCCATCGGGAACACGTTCGGGTTGAGGACGTGGATCGAATACGGATCAAGCAAGCGAAGGATGAACTGGGCTGGGCGGCGTTCCGGCTGACTCTGCGTCCGCTGCGGCAGTGCAGGCGATATCGGCAGCTGGTGCTAGCGGGCAGCATCCGGCATGGACCGAGGACATGAGCTGGAAACATGAGGGGCTATGGGAGCAGATTCGCCATATTCTGCTCTCCTGACAATCAACTGCCGATGTAGTACAAGAGCGAGTTTTGCAACCATCAATTGTGTGAGGTAGCCGTAGCGTGCTAGAGTTGCTCCAGGAGGTGGGCTGGTCACTTGTTCCGAGCCCAGCCGGAGGGCTGAGATGTGCCCAGAGGCGGGAGTGGGGTAAATCGGCAAGCGTGGTCTGGCGTCGTTGTCGGCTCTCCGCCCTACCTGCCCTAGCAGCGGAGGTAGCACTATGTACCGGAACGGGATCGTTCTCAGACTGAGACAGCGCCTCCTTACCGTGCTGGCTACGTGCGCTCTTCTGCTCGCCCTGTCGAGTTGCAGTGCTGGCGGCAGTACCACCAACGCTCCTCAGCATCTCGTCATTGCCACGCTGTTTGCCACCTCGGGCACGGACGCCGCCACTCAACTGCCGGCGCAGTATGGGGTTGACCTCGCAGTCAGCCAGGCGCATTTGCCGGATGGCTACACCTTGAGTGTGGTACACGAGGACTATGAGGGCGCTGGTGGCATTGATCAGACGATTGGCGCCGCCCAGGCTCGGGCTTTAGTCAACAATGCCCATGTGGTAGGTGTGGTTGGCCCATTCGATGGCGCCGTTACCCGAGCGGCGATGCCCATCACCAATCTGGCTGGCCTGAGCATGATCAGCCCGACCAACACCATCGCCGGCCTCACCCTGCAGCAGTACACGCCCGCACTCAACATCGACTGGAACCAGTTGCACCCGCCCGGCCGTCCCAACCGGTACTTCCGGACCGTCGCCAATGATGTAGAGCAAGGGCAGCTGGATGCCTACTTGGCCAGTTACGTCCTCGGGGCCAGAACCGTCTTCGTCGTAGACGACAACACCGCCTATGGGGTAGAGCTGGCCCGCTCCTTTAGCACCGCATTTACCAGCAACGCTGGTCACACCGTGGTATCGTTTACCGGGTTCGACACGAGCCAGTTTAGCTACTTCCCGATGGTCGCTAGCATTGTCACAGCAAACCCCGACCTGGTCTTCTACGGTGGGGTCACCAGCGGGGGTGGTGGAGACCTGAAGCGCTTCCTGGTCGCGGCTGGGTATACCAAACCGCTGCTTGGTGGAGATGGCATCGCCAATGATCCCGCCTGGTTAACCACTGCACAGGAAGGTGCCGGTGATACCTATGGCACTATCGCTGCGCCAGACGTGTCCGCCTTGACCTCCAGGCGGGCACAGGCATTTGTCTCGGCCTATGAGGCGTATATCGCAGGCAAACCGGATAATACCCTCACGCCCTACAGTGTGATGGCGTACGATGCAGCTAATACACTCATCCAGGCCCTCACCATGGCTATCAAGCAGGGAGCAGGGCGTCCACTGTCCTATTTCCGCGCACAAACTGGACAGGATCTCGCGTCTTCCAGCTACCAGTATGATGGCATCACTGGCGACATCTCGTTTGATGAGCATGGCGACAATTCCGGGCAGAGGATTTTCTCGGTGTATGAGGTGCGCGGGTCCAGCGCCAGCGCATATCACTGGTCGTTTTTCCAGCTCTTGCAGTGTAGTGGTACCGCTTGGCTGACCTGCCGTGAAATCCCGAATCTCTGAGCTCTACAGACCCGCTTGCTGCTGATATTGATTTCAAGCTCCTTCGATTCGCAGGTGTCGCTGTAGTACCCTGCAACCGGCAAATGCGAGGCCGTGAACCTGCTGGCACATCGGGACTGATCCGGTCTAGCAAGTATCCAGCACGGAATCCATCGATGGGTTTGGGCATGGCGGGCGGGAACCGCGCTTCGTGGTCAAGATTACTCGTGCCACGGCATAGACTAACATAGCCCAACTTTCCCCCTTGACAGAATACTTTAGGGTGACCTAATATCCAACTGTTACACTCGGATATTAGGTCACCCTAATATGGTGAAGCATGCTGCAGATACCGTAGATACTCGCTGCAGCCTGCTCTTAGAGCTGAATGAACCTAGAGTGCGGACGACCTTTGGCTGGGTGCCGCTGAAAGAGGATACCATGCCTGCCCGACCCTCCCTTCCAGCTATGACGGTTGGACGGCGAATATTTTGGGGATTGCTCATCGCGGCGGCCATAATCGTGGCCGCGGTGCTGGTCTGGCAGGGGGTTACCGCCTCAGGTAATCCGAATCCAACGCTACGCCATACCTCGGCTGGCGTGGCGGTTCTTGACATAGCGGTGCTGGTCTTCCGCGAAGGATTGGAGTGTATCCTCGTCCTGTCGGCAATCACCGCCAGCATGATGGGAGGGAATCAACCCTATCAGCGACCCGTCGCTCTGGGCGCGGCGGTCGGCAGTATCGCCACGATACTCACCTGGTTCATCGCCGTCGGCATCGTCACCGACCTGACCACCAATCTCCCCGCGCTTGACGTCCAGGCCGCCACCGGTCTGCTCGCCGTCATCGTGCTGCTGGTGGTGATGAACTGGTTCTTTCATAAGGTCTACTGGACCGGGTGGATCTCGCTCCATAATCGTAAGAAGCGAGCCCTCTTGCAAAACGCGCAGGATGAGCAGGTCACAGCTCGACGCTTCCTGCTGGGCCTGGGACTGCTTGGCTTTGCCTCTCTGTACCGCGAGGGCTTTGAGGTGGTGCTCTTTTTGCAGAGCTACCATCTGCAGTGGGGCAATGCGGTTATCCTGGAAGGCGCGCTCCTGGGCATCGGCTTCTCCGGTATGGTGGCGCTGCTGAACTTTGTGGCGCACCGCCACTTGCCATATAAAAAGATGCTCATCGTAACCGGCGTCTTGCTGACGATTGTGCTACTGGTCATGGTGGGCGAACAGGCGCAGGAGATGCAGTTAGCCGATTGGATTCCGACAACCACCATTTCGGCTCTTAGCTGGATGCCTGCCTGGATGGGAACGTGGTTCTCATTCTTCCCCACGGTCGAGACCCTGGCGGCACAAGCGGTAGCGTTGGTTGCGGTCCTCGGCTCCTACGTGGTGGCACGCTATCGAACGGTCCTAGTGCCCAAGCGGCGAGGGGAAACGCCTGCCGTCCGTCCAGTATCGCCGCCGCCGGTCTCGGCAGTCGTCTCAGTAAGCGGTACGGCGCCGCGGCGCACGAACTAACAGCCAGTTGGGCACCGCCGGCCCGGAGCACCAGGCACATCCGGTGGTGACCTGGAATCGGTATAGGCCGTCGGTCCTTGCTTCAATGCGCCGCCAGTAGGCTGATGCCGCTGATAAGCATCCGTATCGCTACCAGAAGGATCAGTGGAACGAAGATCTTGCGAATGGTGCTGTTGGAGAGCTTGACCAGGGTACGCGCGCCTATGGTCGCTCCTCCCAGCACCCCAAGAGCCACCGGCGCCGCTATCAACGGATGAATGTCTCCTCGGTCCAAATAGATGCCGGCGCTGGCCGCCGCCGTTACCCCAATCATGAAGTTGCTGGTGGTGGACGACACTTTCATGGGTAGCCGCATAGCGGTATCCATTGCCAGCACCTTGAAGGTTCCGCTGCCGATACCTAGCAAGCCGGAGATCGCGCCGGCAATATACATCAACCCAAAACCGAGCGGCACCCGGGTGACCTCATAAGGCACCTCCCGCTTAAGCTGCTGGTCGGGGTAACTGCTCGCGAGGGAGAGCCGGCGCGCCCACCGGTCGCTTACCACATTCTCGGGCAATTCTTCGCCGATCTTGCGTATGATGGGAATCGCCGAGACGATGAGCACGGTACCAAACAGTACGTATAAGAAGCCGGTTGGAGCCACATTGGCCAGGTAGGCGCCGGTGACGGCTCCGATGGTCGTCGCGATTTCGAGGAACATGCCCACTCGCAGGTTAGTGATGTGATCCTTCACGTAGGCCGCCGCGGCGCCGCTGGAGGTGGCGATGACCGAGACAATGGAGGCGCCGACCGCCGCCTCAAATGGAAGGCCGAAGCCGATGGTCAGAAGCGGAACTACGAAAACACCTCCACCCAGGCCCACGAGCGAGCCGACCAGTCCGGCGCCAAGGCTGCCCAGAAAGACCACCACGAAGAAGAAAAGATTGGGGTCGTTGAGCATTATCAGCCTCCCCCCAGCCCCGACAGGAAGCTGAGCATCAAGATTGCCAGAACCAATGCGGTAACTCCCACATACAGGCGATCGTGGTCCATGGCAAAGGAGACAATGGAGACCGCGACTCGCAGCACCGGCGTGGCCAGTAGTACCACAAGGCCAAGCAGAATGATGGCCAATGGATCGGCGTGTAAGATACCGATCCAGATAGCCGAAAAGCTCACCGGCACGTGCTGCGCCCGTGCCTGACTCCGTGGAGAAAACAAGAATTCAATCAGCCCAAGACAAATTATGCCGGCTGAGACAAGTACACCGGCTCTCAGGACCCGGCTGATCATGACTTCAGCCTGTGGCACCATTCTATAACCTCCAGTCCGACTCTACACAATTCCAGCATACGTCATGAGATGCTATAATACAAAGACATAGCGTTTATGAAAGTATGAATTCTGGTTATGTCTCTCAATCTTCATCTGTTGCGACTGTTCACCGCAGTGGTGGAGGCCGGTAGCTTCAGCCGCGCGGCCGCCAATCTCTACGTCTCGCAGCCAGCCGTCTCCAAGGCGGTCGTGGAGCTGGAGAGGCAGGTGGGTGTAGCTCTGCTCGATCGGTCACGCCGCCGAATTACACTGACCGCTGCGGGCGCGACGCTGTATCGCTACGCCGAACAGATCTTCGTGACCGAGCGATCGGCCGAAATTGAACTGGCGCGTCTGCAGGGTGTAGCCGAAGGAAAGCTGGCAATCGGCGCCAGCACCACTATCGGGGTGTATCTCCTGCCCGCCTGGCTGGCGGACTTTCGGGAGCGATATCCGGCTATACGGCTCTTCCTGGACATCGGCACCACTCACGACATCACGCTACGGCTGTTACAGACGCCGCTGGATATTGCCTTCGTCGAGGGACCGGTCGGCGACGACCGCATTCAGCTCACCTCATGGATGACTGATCGTCTGCTGGTCATTGCCTCATCCAAGCACCCATTGGCTCGGGTCAGCCAGGTGGAGGGCGCCGGCCCAATCGACCGGGCACGGCTGCTTGACGAACCATTCATCGCGCGCGAGCCGGGCTCAGCAACCCGAGTCTTTATCGACGAAGAGTTGCGCAAGCGTGGCGTCCTACTGCCGGTAAGCATCGAAGCCGGGAGCAACGAAGCCATCAAGCAGCTGGTCACGTGGGGACTTGGGCTCGCCCTGCTCTCGGAGGCAACCATCCAGGCGGAAGTCACAGCCGGTAGCCTGGTCGTGCTCGATGTCCCCGACCTAGTCATTGAACGTCGCTTTACCCTGCTGCAGGTCACCGGGCGGCCGCTCAGCCCCAGTGCACAGGCATTTCTCGCACTACTCTTCAGGTGACTGGAGAGGCCAGGTTCGCATTGGCTTTAAGAATATTTTACAACTGCCCGTAGGCCAGCCAGTGCCTGAAAAATTCAGCTCTCCGCCTCTGCCGGCAGCGCCAGTACCCCTGGGGACCACTGTCTCCCTTGCGTTTTCCAACCGTTTTCTCATATAGCCTCACTATACTGCGCTACGAAGTGAAACTGCGCCGGCTTTATGGCGTCTGGCGCTCGGGAGGAGGCTCAAAGAAGCCAGAGGGGAAGGTTGACATGAGTTCGAGGCAGGCTACTCGCAAACGGACGCCAGACCAGCCGCCAGAGCGTCCCGCCTCCGGAGCACGTGCGGTGAGCAGACGCTCTCTCATAGAGCAGCCGGAAGGCGAGTATAGGTCGCAGCGGCGAGCGAAGGCACGCAATCGCAGCCGCCGTGGCGGATCATTCTTCTCCCGGAAGATGTCGAAAGAGCAGAATGAATGGCTCTTCGCCGGCATAGTGTTTGTAGGGTTGATGCTGGCGGTGATAGTGGGCATACACGTCATTGGCGGAGCCAGCAGCACTCCCTCCGCCAACCGGTCCCCGGGCTCCTTCGGCGGCGGCGGCGGCTTCGGTGGAGCCGGCCGCGGTTCTGCAGTACTCACCGCGGTGGCCGGGGCGCTGAATATATCTACCACGACGCTTACCACCGATTTGCAGTCGGGTCAAACCGTGCCGCAGATTGCCGCTGAGCAGAATGTATCGATAGCCACGGTAGACTCCGCGTATTTGAGCGCCGCACAGCAGGAGTTCAACTCACTTGCCAGCAGCGGCCGTTTCACAGCTGCACAGGCCAGCCAGCTCTACAGCGAGCAGCAGCAAGAAGTCGATAGTGGACAGTTCCCGCTCCTGGAATCCTTCGGCGGCGGCGCCAGCGCCACCGCGACTCCCTGAGTGCGTGAGGAGCGTTGTCTTTTCTAGTTTTTCTATTGCAGGAGCTATTACTTCATGTTCACGGGAACTATACTTCGCGGGGTCCGTAACGTGCTCCGCAGCCCGCTTCGACTGGTTCTGGTCGTAGCCATCCTGGGGACCTGCCTGATGTTCGTCGCGGTCATGTTCGTGCTGAACGGCAGCGCCCAGCAGCGCCTCTCCGCGGCACAGGGCCAGGTCGGCTCCGGTATCGACGTACGGGCCCCCGGTTCATTCGGGCCCTTCGGCGGAGGTACGCTTACCGCCAGCCAGGTAAAAACCATCACGTCAACCGCGGGTGTGGGAAGCGTGACCGAGGTGCTCTCCGAACGATATACCGGTACGGCCATCAAGGGCAACGTCTCCGAGCCGAGCGGCGGCTTCGGCGGCGGCGGTGGCGGCTTCGGCGGCGGCGGTGGTGGCGGCTTCGGCGGCGGCGGCTTCAGCAGCGATAACGGCACCGTCGCTCCCTCAATTTATGGAATGCAGCCCGGGCAGTCGTCCTACGATCTGGCCACCGGTTCGGTGGCCACGGTTTCCAGCGGCCGCAACCTGAAGACCAGCGAGACCACCGCCGACGTTGCGCTGATGAGCAAGGCGCTCGCCTCGGCTAACGGTCTCAAGGTAGGATCGACCTTTACCCTAGATAGCACGAAACTGACCCTGGTTGGCCTCTTCACCACCGGATCCACCTTCGGGGACGATACCCTCATCTTACCGCTGCAGACGATGCAGAAGGTCTACGATGTCAGCGGAGTTTCCACGGTTACCGTCTACCCCACCGACACGTCCGGAGTCAACGCCCTGGTAACCAAGCTCAAATCCGAGCTGGGCAGCGGCGTCGACGTAGTCTCGCAGGCCACGCTGTATCAGGATACGCTTAACGCTCTGAGCGCGACCCAGGGCACCATCTTCACCACCCTGATCGTGGCAATCGTGACCGCCGCTCTGGTCATCGTCTTCGCCGTCATGATGATCGTCCGGGAACGGGTTCAGGAGATTGGACTGCTCAAGGCTATCGGCGCTTCTCACTGGCAGGTAGTGAGCCAGTTCGGCGTTGAGGTGCTGAGCCTGAGCGGAATCGCGGCGGTGGTTGCGCTGCTGCTCCTAGTACTGGTGGGGAATTCGCTCGCCAGCAAATTCGATCTCACCTCCCCCGGCGGAGGCGGTTTCGGAGGCGGTCGCTTCGGTGGCGGAGCGTTCATCATCAATTCGAGCAGCGCCGCCGCCACGACGCCCTTCTCCGCCGGGCTCAGCTTCGGCTCGCTGCTGCTGGTGCTCGGCATCGGCATACTTCTCGCGTTGGTGGCCACTGTTATACCCGCCTGGTACGTGGCCCGTATCAAGCCGGCCGACGTCCTTCGAGCCGAGTAGCGCCTTCAAGCGAGAGACCGCGTTCACGGCGCAAGAAAGGGAGCAAGAGATGCCAGAGATACATGCCGATATACCTGCGGATATTGAGGATACGGACGAGATCGAGGATACGGACGAGATCGAGGATACGGACGAGGCTGGCAAGATGGATGCCGACGACGTGTCCAGTACGACCCGGGACGCTGATGAGACCCGGGATGCCGACGATACGGACGACACGCCCGATGAAGACGTGCTGGACGAAGTATCGCCCTCCCTGGATGGGGTTTATACCGTCGTTGCCGACGGTCTCAGCAAGCATTTCGAGGATGGAGATGAGATCATCCGGGCAGTCGACAGCGTGTCGTTTACCTGCTCACCCGAGCAGTTCGTGACCATCTCCGGGCCTAGCGGCTGCGGCAAGTCAACGCTGCTGTTTCTCCTGGGAACCCTGGAGCAGCCTACTGAGGGCCGTTTGATCGTCGACGGTGAAGAGGTGACTGAACTCCCCAGCGGGGAGCTTAATCGCTTTCGCCGGAGCCGGGTAGGCTTCGTCTTCCAGTCCTTCCACCTGATTCCGAATCTCTCGGCGCTGGAGAACGTGACGCTGCCGATGGATATCGCCGGTGTGCCGCGCGCTCAGCAGGCCGAACGAGCGGCAACGCTGCTCGAGCAGGTGGGCATCGCACCGGACCGCCACAATCACCGGCCTGGTAAGCTCTCCGGCGGGCAGCAGCAGCGCGTCGCCATCGCGCGGGCGCTGGCCAACGATCCGGCGGTGATACTTGCCGACGAGCCAACCGGCAACCTCGACAGCGGCAACAGCAAACGCATAGTGGAGCTGCTTCGCCAACTGGCGCAGCAAGGGCGCACGGTCATAGTCGTCACCCATGACCGGAGTATCGCCAAACAGTCGGATCTCAGCATCGAGCTCGAAGACGGCCGTATCATACGCATGACCACCAAGGAGGAGCGAGAGCGGCTCGCGCTGGAGGCCAAGGAGCGAAGAACTCTGGAAGTCCGGGACCGACGGACGCCGGAGGCCAAGGCTCCCAATCGAGCTCCTAAAGCCGCGCGCCGCGGCCGAAGGTAGCCTTGGGGTGCTCGGTCCTGGCAGAAAGCTCACCGGGACCAAGCGTCCCCAAACGGCGAGCTAGACCTGGCGGCCCGATTCCACGGAAGCTGCCAATTTCGCCTTCGAGCCAGTCTTCTGCCCGAAGAGTACACGCAGAAAGCCCAGCGGGCTGCTAATGCCGTGCGGCGGCACCGCCGGCGACAGCGTCACTGACGCGCCGGCGGGAGCTTCGGCTTTCGCCCCATCCAGGTTGAAGGCGGAACGCAAGACAGCGGCGATTTCGTTCACTCCCTGATTGCCGGGTTCCTCGAAGAGGTCCAGGAAGTCGTGAATCATGCCGTCGTAGCGGGAAACCCGTGCCGGGATGCCGGCCTGGCGCAGTCGCTGCCCGTAGAGTTCGCCATCGTCGCGTAGACCGTCATACTCCGCGGTCATGATGAATGCCGGAGGCAGACCGGAGAGGTCGGGAGCGAGCATGGGTGAGGCCAGCGGGTGAGTGATGTCCGCGGAATTGGGTAGGTAGTGCTTGATAATCCAGATCATCTCGGCTTTGCTGACGCTATTGTAGGTCGCCGCGAATTCCTCGATGGAAGGCGTGCTCAGGCGGAAATCAGTTGCGGGGAAGAGCATCATTTGCAGCACGAGCGCGGGTCCACCCTGATCGCGTGCCATGATTGCCACGACGGTCGCCATGTTGGCGCCCGCGCTGTCACCGCCGATGGCGACCCGCGCGGGATCGCCCCCGAATTCGGCTGCATGTGCCGCTACCCACTGGGTGGCAGCGAAGCTATCCTCCACTGCCGCAGGGAAAGGATATTCCGGAGCCAGGCGATACTCGACCGAGACGACGATACAGCCGGCACGGTTGGTGATACGACGGCAGAGTGGATCCTGCATCTCTAGCCCACCTAACATCCAGGCGCCGGTGTGCAAGAAGACCAGTACTGGGAAGGGGCCGCTGCCTGCCGGCGTGTAGATCCTGATAGGTATCGGCAACGCTGGGCCGGGTACCGTTCGGTCCTCGACCCGGGCCACTGCCTCGCCGGCGGGACGCATGGCCTGCATGCCCTTGAGCATTTCGCGCCCCTGGGCGGGAGTCAAGGTATTGTAATCAACGTTAAACTGTTTCATCTGCTCGAGGTAGGCCTGAGCCTCTGGGTGGAGTGGCATGATGGGTACGCTCCCTTGTCTTATCGCTCATCGCTGAGCATAGCCGGCCTCCGGCGATGTGCCGCGTAAGTGATCGGCACTACTATTTGGAACTGGCGACATCTGATTACGCCTGCCTGTATGAGTGGTAAACGGTGAGCTTGGCGCCGAGGCTCAACCGAGCTTGAATGGGTCGCGGGTCTGGCCGGAGAGCTCGACCCAGACCGCTTTGGTCTGCGTGAATTCCCGCACACTCTCCAGGCCGTTTTCGGATCCCATGCCGCTCTGCTTGTAGCCGCCGAACGGCGTATTGAAGGAGACGGTGCGGTAGGAATTGATCCAGACCATGCCCGCGCGCAGGGCGTGCGCCATTCGATGCGCCTTGCGGATGTCCGTCGTCCAGACGCCGGCGGCCAGACCGTAGCGGCTGTCATTGGCCAGCTGGAGGGCTTCCTCCTCTGTCCGGAATGGTATGACGGAGAGCACGGGGCCGAAAATCTCTTCCTGAGCGACACGCATACGGTTATCCACGTGGGAGAAGATCGTCGGCTCGACAAAGAAGCCGTTCACCAGATCAGGGGCGGTGGGCACCTTGCCGCCGGTCACCAGCTCCGCGCCTTCTTCCTGGGCGATGGCGATATAGCTCTTGATCTTTTCCTGCTGCTCCTTGAAGGCCGAAGGGCCCATCTCGGTCTCGACAAGCAGCGGATTGCCCAATTTAATGGCACGGGCGCGTTCGGCCAGGCGGCCAACGATCTCATCGTGCAGGCGCGCCTCCACGAGCAATCGGGAGCCTGCGATACAGGTCTGGCCGCCGGCGGCGAAGATCCCGGCAACTACGCCATTGACCACGTCCTCGTCGGCATCGCCAAAGACAATATTGGGCGATTTGCCGCCAAGCTCCAGACTCACGCGAGCCAGGTGGTCGGCGGCGTCCTTCATGATGCGGATGCCGGTTGGCGTCGAGCCGGTAAAAGCGACCTTGTCTACCCCAGGATGGCGGACAAGGGGGGAGCCAGTGCTCTGCCCATAGCCGGTGACGACATTGAAGACCCCGGGTGGGAAGCCGGCTTCGGCAAAGAGCCGTGCGAACTCGAGCGTCGAAGCCGAGGCCTGTTCAGAGGGCTTGACGACCACGGTGTTGCCGGCGGCAAGCAAAGGGGCCAGCTTGAAGCTGAGCAGCAATAAGGGAGAGTTCCAGGGGGTGAGAGCCGCCACTACGCCCAGCGGCTCATGGCGGGTGTATACGAAAAAATTCGGCTTGTCGCTAGGAATCGTCTCTCCCTGTATTTTGTCTGCCGCGCCAGCAAAATAGTAGTACCACTCGGGAAGAGACTTTAGTTGTCCTCCCATCTCGCGAATGAGCTTACCGTTGTCGGTGCTTTCTACAATGGCGAGCGGATCGGCATTCTCCGCCAGTATTGCCGCAAAGCGCCGGAGCATTCGGGCGCG
>JBKQTH010000290.1:0-3823 GCA_052143275.1 Ktedonobacterales bacterium
CGTAGCTGCCTCAGGCTCTGCTCGCCAAGCACCCAACGTATCCCGTCAGCAACATTACTATTATGTACAATGATACCTTCAGCAACAAAGTTGTGATGCGTGGCGACACATAGATCGTAGACCCAAGGCTCGGTAGGCGCCACCGGCTCCAGGACTGCGACTTCATCCCAAAAGATATCAGAGGTCGATAGCTCATCCTCATCCGTTAGGTTTGTTCCAGAGCTGTCGGATCTTGCGGCCCTATAGTAAGCGGCGATACGATTCTCAATCGAGCGCCGATGCGGTAGAGCCAGGCACACTCCAACGCTCAGCTTCTCCGCCCGCATCGTACGAATACTACCTCTATCGAGTGTAAAGAACGGGTGATAAGGAGTGGTGACCGCCTGCCGCCCGGTACTGGTCTTGACTCGCAGCAGATAAGGCGGGGCCTCACGCCGCACGAATGCCGCTACCGAATGCGCTTCGAGGCGCAGTTTAGCGGGATTAAGGGAAAGAACCTGGATACCGGAGCAATTGTCGCGGGTCAGGGCGCCGTCTGCAAGCGATTCGACCTGAGATGCTTCGTCGAGCGCGGTGTTTACCAGCTTGGCTATTGGAACAGCACGGCCGTCAGCTAAAGTAACCAGGCTGGAACCTTCCAGACACTTTCCTGATCCATTGGGGCCAACAATGGCTGTAATGCCCGGGCTGTATTCGAGTACGGTGCGTAGCGCAAAGCTCTTGAAGCCGTGCAATTCCAGCCGCTTGAGATACACCTGGTTAACGCTCCGTTCTTCCGCAAACAACTGGAAGTGCGGACCCCTGCCAGTATAGCAGTGAACCACATGCTGTAATAAGCACTATAGTATCAAGTTAGAGCCGATAGCGCTATATTTGGCAGATTATGGCCGTCATAGGCTAGCGCATATCCGCCTCCGGGAGCAGAGCGCCTCACTGCTACTGCCCCGAATGTGGATGTGGTATGATTGGTGTGCCACTTCGCGGGAGTAGCTCAGTTGGTAGAGTACCTGCCTTCCAAGCAGGGCGTCGCGGGTTCGAGTCCCGTCTCCCGCTCCAGTACTCAAACGCCCTCTTCCAGCGCTGGCCTGTAGCTGCTCGCCTACCTGTCGCTCGAGGCCTAGGTTTGTGGAGTGCGGCCAGAATCATGACACTGGCTGCTCGCCATCTATCGTCATGGTCGCGTACGGGCCCATGATGCGGAGCGTAATACCCAGT
The DNA here is from genome assembly GCA_052143275.1 of Ktedonobacterales bacterium. Classification (GTDB taxonomy): domain Bacteria; phylum Chloroflexota; class Ktedonobacteria; order Ktedonobacterales; family JADMIN01; genus JAJPKE01. Next base: position 1,216 of record JBKQTH010000290.1, read on the forward strand.
GCAATGATGACCAGTGCGCTGATGCCCAACTGGATGACGTCGCTCTCGAAGTGGGGTGGAAACGTCGCGTTGCCGGAGCTCGAGAGGGTGATCGAGAGTTGCGCACCCGCCGAGAGGATGCTTCGCGTCGCCGAAATGATGCCGATGAAGAGGAACGGCTGCACAGAGTTCGCCCGCTTATCAAGGTAGGAGCGAATCGTTCCCAATACCTCTAGTATGATCAGCACCAGCAGCAGGTCGCTTATGAAACCTAACACATTCTGGGCGATCGGCAGCGAGAATGTCGTGCCGGATGGTTGAGGGATCGAGGCAGCCACGCCCGCAACAAGGTTGATGACACTATAAATTAGCGTGAGCGCTGCGGCGCCGAGAAACGCGATACCGACGAGCATGTAGAAGAACGCGTCGATACTGTCCAGTATTCGCACGCTTCTATGAGCTTGCTCCGCTCGTGGCTTTTTCTCCTCCATCGTCCCTTTGCCCTTTCTTCCGTGTGCGACACTGGTCGACCCAGCTCAGGGGACATCACGCCAGCGCCGAACGGCCCGGCGCCGGCACATTTTACGCATACCTGAGCGTAAGCCATGTAGGAACCTATGGTAGCATACACATAGTATAGACGCAACTATATACTTTTAGGTGCTTGCATAAATAAGCACTTATATATTAACGACCCTTTGGCCGTTCAAGCCCTAGGCACAGGACACGCTGGAACATGCTCCTCTCGGGGAAAAAAAGAAACGCAGCACCTCGCTGCCACGTGCCGTTTGGCCGGACAACCCCAAGGCGAATTGCCGGTAGGCCATGGCCACATATCCCGCTGCGTTCTGCCAACATTAGTAGGTTGATAACTAGATGCACGGAATATACCCATTCCTACCCATTTGTGCTTCTCTGTTCCCCTTGACTGCACCACGTGCATATGATACACTTGTTCTAGCAACCAAGAAGTGAAAGTAGGCCTCCTCAGCAGGACTGCCCGGAAGGGTCGGAGAGATGCGGGATGCTGGTACAGCGCGCCTACCGAACGGAACTGGCTCTGAACGATCGACAGGTGACGGCCTGCCGCCAGCATGCCGGCGCCGCTCGGTGGGCCTACAACTGGGGGCTCCGGGTCAAGCAGGAACGCTACCAGGTGACCAAGACGAGCCCCACCGCCATCGAGCTGCACCGCGAGCTCAACGCTCTCAAGAAGACAGACGTGCCCTGGATGTACCAGGTCTCCAAGTGTGCCCCGCAGGAAGCGCTGTGGAACCTGGATGCGGCCTTCAAAAACTTCTTCCGGCGGTATGCCCTCAAGAAGCAGGGGAAGTGGAAGGGCAAACTCGGCTACCCGCGCTTTAAGACCAAGAAGCAGGGACTGGGGAGCTTCCGGCTCACCGGCAGAATTGTGGTCTCGGCCGATGCGATCGTGTTGCCCCGACTGGGGCGGCTCCGCCTCAAAGAGCGGGGGTATCTGCCCACCGGTGGTGTGCAGATCCTCTCGGCCACGGTGGGCGAGCAGGCCGGCCACTGGTATGTGAGTCTGCAGGTGGAGCAGGAGCAGGTGGTCCCCCAGAACTCCGGCCCAGTGGTCGGCATTGATCTGGGGGTGAAGCAGCTGGCGACCCTCTCCGATGGAGAGGTCATTGCCAATCCTCGTCATCTCAAGCGGCGTCTGAAGAAGCTCAAGCGCCTGCAGCGGATGGTGAGCCGGCGGAAGAAGGGTGGCAAGAACCGCAAGAAGGCGGTCCGGAAGCTGGCGAGACTCCATCGGCAGATCAAGCAGCAACGAAGCAATACGCTGCATCAGGTTACCACCAGACTGGCGAAAACCAAGTCGGTTCTGGTGATCGAAGACCTCAATGTCAGTGGCATGCTCAAGAACCACCATCTGGCGCAAGCCATCGGCGATGTGGGGTTCTCTGAGTTCAAGCGGCAACTCCTCTATAAAGCTGCCTGGTATGGAGCCCGAGTGATCCTGGCCGATCGGTGGGAGCCCTCCAGCAAGCGGTGCAGTAGCTGCGGGTGGGGAGACGAGGGTCTCACCCTCTCTGATCGGACCTTTCACTGCCAGACCTGCGGGCTGGTGCTGGATCGGGATCTGAATGCCGCCCGCAATTTAGCCAAACTGGCCGGGAGTTCCTCGGACAGTCAAAACGCTCGGTGCGAGCTGTCGGCTCTGGCGCGACGCACACGCCTCGCGTGAAACTGGCGGCGAAGAAGCAGGAACCCAACGCCGAGCATGGTACGTCCATACTTGGGTAAGTTTTCGAGAACGGCTACGCATATCACAATGAGATCGCAAGAGTCGGCGCCGCTATCACGGCGGCGTCACAATCAGATGGTCGCAACATTGAAATCTTGGTCCAGGCTAGCCAGGTCCATGCCGGCGGGCTCACCAAAGGATCGAGTCCTGACGGTCAAGGCGGCGTGATATAGTGACCATGTGCAAAAGCACACTGGCAGTTCCATAGCGCATGGCGAGGTTCGGTAGATAGCATAACTGGAACGCTAGCCCTGCAGGTGACGCGTTCCAGTATTCGGCAAAAGCTCAGCTACTGCCGAACCCGAGTGATTCTGAGATGGAGGGCGTGGCGACCGACCCACTCCTTGACAGGAGTGGGTC
>JBKQTH010000291.1:0-7405 GCA_052143275.1 Ktedonobacterales bacterium
CTCACAGCTCGTGCCCCTGACCGTTTCTATGGCGCTATAATCCCCGTGCCTGCGGCAGGGACAAAAGTAGACCAGCGGCGACGTCCAGTCCCTGCAGCAAGGACCTCACTACTAGCCAGGTTGATACTATGGCCATCGGCAAGCAAGTGTTCTACTCGGCGCAGCCCTAGCAACGCCGCGCCAAAGGCGCCGTTGAGCTGGCCGAGTCCCTGAGGAGGAACGTAGAGCGGATTGGCCAGCTGTGCCTCCAGTGCCTTGAACATCGCAGCATTCTCTGTCATGCCGCCCGCTAATGCGAAATCAGGCTCTAGACCGACTCGCCGCATCAGCTGTACTGCTCGTCCACCTAGCGCGAGGATGGCGCCCTCCATGATGTCTTCCGGCGTTACTCCGGTAGAGAGATGGTTAATAACCTCTGATTCGGCAAAGACTGCACAGACACTGCTGATGTCAACCGGTTGGCGGGCGCGAAGAGCATAGGGGCCAATATCCTCCGTTCTCAGCCCAAGATAGCGAGCGGTTTTTTCTAGAAAGGCGCCGGTACCCGCCGCGCATTTGTCATTCAGGCGGAAGGCGCGTACCCGACCGAGTTCGTCAAGGCGTATGGCTTTAATGTCCTGGCCGCCAATGTCTAGAATCGTCCGCACCGCCGGAAAGTGGTAGGCCATTGCCAGTGCGTGACAGGTCAACTCGGTAATCTGGGTATGGCGGAACGGTACCATGTAGCGGCCATAGCCGGTGGTGGCGATATAGGTGACCTCCTCGCGGCCCACGGCGGCGTTCTCCAGCAACTCGTCGTAAAGCGCCGCGGCCGCTGCTGCAGGTCGGTAGCCGCTACGACGGAGCGCTGTTGCCCTGACCTGTTTCTTCTCGTCCAGCAGTACGCCTTTGGTGTAGGTAGAACCAATATCAATGCCGACGACCAGTGCCATTATGCGCCTCCTCGGTATGTGTAGGCGAGTCACCGGCCCGCAGGTGGTCCAGGGCGAATAATCCAGCGCCGATAGCACCCATGAATTGGGCGCGGTGGCTCACATTCAATGGTGTGCCCAGTACCTCCTGTAACAAGGTTACCATTGCACCATTGCGTGAAACGCCACCAGTGAAAGTGACCTCCGGGACCAATCCAACCCGCCGTACCAGCGAGGCACAGCGGGTAGCGATGGACTGGTGCATACCCATAAGAACATCCTCGGGGCGATGGCCCTTGGCAAGATGCCCTATGATCTCCGATTCGGCGAAGACTGTACAGGTAGTAGTGATTTTGACGGGTGCTGTGGCCTGTAGAGCCAGTAGACCCAGCTCCGAGAGCGGCAACTCCATAGCAAAGGAAGCCGCTCCAAGGAAGCGCCCGGTCCCCGCAGCACACTTATCGTTCATGGCGAAGTCCACGATTTCTCCGGAATCACCAATCCGAATGGCCTTGGTGTCCTGCCCACCGATATCCAAGACTGTATGGGTTGCCGGGAACTCCGCTAGTGCACCGCGTGCGTGGCAACTGATCTCGGTTACCTGAATGTCTCCAAAGCTGACCCGGTAGCGGCCGTAACCAGTGGCGACCGTAAACGCGATGTCACTGGTAGTGAGGCTCGCGTTAGCCAGCGACTCTGCCAGTACTTCGGCGGCAGCCGTACCCATGTTCCGCTCCATGTCAAGGAGTGCCTGGCTGACCACTTGACCTTGCTCATCCAGGATGACTCCTTTAGCCTGTGTCGACCCAATATCCACACCTGCCACATACTTCATTTCGGGCTTTTCTCCTTCCATGTCGCTTGTCGCTCGATCATCTCTCGTTGCTCCAGGACTTCGAAGAAGGCATCCACGCGGTTCTTGATCTGTGCATCCGACCAGTAGCGAGCGTCAATCAAGTCAGACTCGATATACAGCGTCGGCAATCCGTATCTGGAGGTGATGTACTCTCGGTTATCGGCCATACTGGTGGCTACGGTTCGGCAACTCTTGATTCCATGATAGACCAGGCCATGAGCTGCAAAGTCCGTCACTTGCTGGGCCAGCGCGTGATGAGAGAAGAAATGGTTCGAAAGGCCCATTTGTGCCGCTATGGTGCTTACTTCGGCAAGACTCTCCAGCGGCCGCGAAGGATCATAAAACAGCCCCGAGCTATCCAGTCCGCCGGCAGCATACGTCAGGTAATCGGCGGCGGCAAAGACACCGCCATGACTCTCGAAAAGCTCGATCATTCGTCTCATATTGACATAGCACGGAGTACCGCTGAAAATCAGCCGGAAACGCTCATTGGCAATGCGGCCCTCTCCTCTGGCTACTTTTCCAGCCATCTCCGTATGTAGGAGGCGCATGAAATCGACGCCCTCGCGAGTCCCCCGATAGGCGTTTAGAACACCCATATAGGTGAGCCCATCCAGCATGGCATTGTAGGGTGCGGGACGGCTCTGATTGAAGGCCAGAATTTCAATCCAGAGCTGTAGCATCTCATTTACGTTGGAAAGAATCTCCGCCAGCCGGTCAGGGTTGAACTTCTGGCCGGTGATGCTTTCGCAGCGCACGATCAAGTCGCGGAACTGGCTCTCTACCCAGCGAACGTCGGCGGCGCGTGTAGGACTATCGGGCGCCGACTTCCAGCCGGCGTAGCGCTTGCCTGGAATATCCAGCACGAATGCGGGCGTGCCAAAGTGGCGCTCCCAGATTTCCGCCCATTTGATGTAGACATTGCAGAGATTTGACGCAATCGCCAGATCGGGAGGCGGTATCTGAACTCCCGATGGATGCCGCATATTGCTCAACATAAGCCCGACATCGGCCTTGACGTAGCTGCACACATCGGGCGAGAAACCAAAGTCCTCGGCTTTGGTCAGAAATTCCGGCGCCGCCTTGCGCACTCCAGTTTGAAGTGAATTGATTTCTGGGAACACCAGAGCAAAACCAAAGGATTGCAAGATCTCAATGGCGTTACCCATGACAAAGATATAGGCTACTGGCTGGCCACGTCCGTGTGCGGAGCCTAGCGACGCCAGCCACTCGTTGATCAGACGCTGCCCGGTAGTTCGGGCATCGGCAACACTCGTACCTGGTTGTGGAGAGTTCATGGCTCTGCCCCCTTCTCATTTCACCGGAGCGACTGGGAGTCTAGCTAGCGAAAGAGCAACGATTCGGCAAAGGTTTCTACCTGCATGGACATCTGCTCGAAATTGGTCATTTTCTCTTCGAATTCCAGTACCAAGTACGGTATCTTCTGGGCGTCAAGGTAATGGGAGAGCGCCAGTTGATCGTCCAGGCCCGGCTCACAGAACTTGGCTGCCGCGATGATGGCCGCCTCCGCTCGTGCGTCCGCCAGCATCTGCATAAGCATCTGCTCTTTGGGTTTCCTTGAATCGTATTGCACCGGGCTTGCCGAAGAGCGCTCAATGTAGCTCTCGGCCAGTTGCCAGATGGGGTCAGAGCCGTCTTCCGGAATATCGCTCACTATCCAGCGCTGGCCAAGAAGCAAATCGTCCGCAGTGATAAAGCAGGCGTCCTCAATAGCTTCGATCATCTCGAGAGGGGGTTGTTCGCAGAAGCCACCCAGGAAGACAACTCGAGGTTTGTCGCGAGGGAATGCCTCCCGTTGCCGCAAGAGCAGAAGCGCGTCCTGTAAAAGAACGTTGTGCTCTTCTTTGCGAAGGCGTGTGCCTGCTCGGATGAGCAGATACGCTTCCATGGTGGAGAGGCGCTCAGGTTCATCGCGTTTCATGCAGTAAAGCTGGCGCTGCAGCCGGCGATTTAGATTGTAGATACGTATGCTTGCTTGAATGGCATCATCGGAGATGATATTTCTTCCCAGCCATCCCGCAAGTTCCTGGCGTAGCCTCTGGTACTCATCATAAGTGTAACGGATCGCCGCTGACGAGTTGGCATTTTGCGGCAGCGCCAGGAGCTGCGCGGGTTGCTCAGTCAGATTACGTCCCCAGATGCCCACCATGTGCTTGGCCGCATCGCAAATCGGCTGCGCAAAAAATCCACGCATCTGGAGCAGAGTTCCATTCAGGCTCTGTTCAGTCGTCGTGCGGCAGATGGAGCAGACAAAAGATCCAATGCGAGCGTCCGCCAGCCGTACCTCGATCCGGTTGCCGCCTCCTAAGAGCGCATGGGGACGTAGCCCGTAAGCATGAACGATCTCTTCGGGGAAATAGACTGGAAAGTATGCGATCGCTCCCGTTTGTTCGTCGCCTGGTACCGATTCAGTGTGTGCCAGCACATAACAACGCTCCAGGAGACTCATGAGCGAGGCTTCAACTGTAGTCATCATAGCGCATGCCCTTCTGGCGCGACATGGATGGCACCTACCGGTCCTGCCAGACGGGCTGGCGCTTTTCTAAAAATGCTTCGATGCCTTCCTGGGCGTCGGCGGTCAACATCAGCTCATGCAAGTAGAGGTCTTCAATTCGTGGCAACGCCTCTGCCAACTCCAGATCAGCTCCGTAGATCATCGCCCGCTTGGTAATATGAAGAGCGGCGGCGCTCATGTCCTGAAACTGTTTGAGCAGGCCTGCAAGGGTGGCTGGTACCTCATGATCGGCGACCAGATGTGTAACCAGTCCCAGATTTGCCGCCTCTTCCGCCAGGAGAGTCTCACCGGTCAATAGAAGCCGTGCCGCTCGTTGCTGGCCGATCAGACGTGGCAAGAGGGCAGCGGCGATGGGAGGGAAGACCCCGAGCTTGATCTCTGGCAGTCCAAATCGAGCTGAGGTTCCGGCCAGCACCAGGTCACAGCCAAGAGCCAGTTCGGTGCCGCCACCCAGAGCCGGCCCCAAAACGACGGCCACTGTCGGCATCGGCAGGGTGCGGAGGCGGGTGAAGAGCTCCCCAAACGACTTGATCATCGACGGGGCACGATCCGGTGAATGGTCGCGCACATCCACACCGGCACAGAAAGCCTTCTCGCTTCCGGCCAGCACTGCTACCTTGAGTCCGGGCTCTCCAGCCAGGGCTTCCAGCAACTGGGCAAGTTCGGTGATCATCGGAGTCGTCAGTATGTTGAGGGGAGGATGGTCCAGTGTCAGCTGAGCAACTCCGTCGGCGATAGTGTATCTGATGAGCTGTCCGGCAGCGTGCATCTTCTTTACCTCACTCTTCCATAGCTACGACCGATCGGATGCCCACGCCCTGCCGCAGACGGTCGAAACCCTCATTAACTTGAGCCAGAGGGAAGCACGCAGTCACCAGTGAGTCGATCTGGATGCGCCCACTCCGTACCAGCTCAATTACTCGTGGATAGTCTACCGGGCGGCAGCCCAGGCTGCCCCGTATTTCCATCTCTCGATACATGATTCGCCCGGCGTTTAGGGCCACCTCGTGGTCGCTGTAACCCAGTACTACCAGGCGTCCTCCCGGGCGCAGCGTCGTAAAGGCGGTCTGTATGGTAGAGGGATTACCGATAGCCTCGATAGCAATGTCGGCGCCCCCGCCGGTAAGTTTGCGTACTGCGCGACCAACATCCGGCACCTCTCGCGGGTTGAGTGCGGTGCTCGCGCCCAACCGGCGTGCCCATTCCAGCTTCTCCTCGGCGGTATCCACCGCGATAACTACACCACCAGCTAGGTTGGCAAACTGAACGACGTTGAGGCCCACGCCGCCACAGCCATAGACCACCACGGTATCACCGGGTCGTACCTCGGCACGATTCTTAACCGCATGGTAGGGCGTGGTCACGGCGTCGGCGATAATGCAGCCCTGGATGAGAGGAATCTCCGCGGGCAGTAGGAAGACGTCTTTGGCGGGGGCGGTTACGTATTCGGCGAAGGCGCCATCCCGATCATTGCCGAACATCTGCATATGCTGGCAGATGTTTTCGCGTCCTGATCGGCAGGCCGTGCAGCGGCCGCAGGTAAGAATCGCCGGGAGCAGAACTCGGTCACCTTCTTTGAGCAGTCCACTGCTGCCGCCAGCTTGTACCACAAGGCCCGCGGCCTCATGTCCCAGAATCAGAGGAGGCTTCTTGGCGGTTGGAACTCCATGATCGAGGTAATGTAGGTCAGTATGACACAGACCGCAGGCAGCAACCTTCACCAGAATCTCTTCGGGACCTGGCTCGGGAATAGGGACGTCTTTGACCTGGAGGGGCACGTGTGGCTCGTAAAAGACAGCAGCTTGCATACGTAGCTCCATTCTCACTCATCATCACCGCTCGCCGGTTGCTGCGAGCGCCGCCCCACACCTGCCGCAGTAGGTAAACTGCCTTGGTAACCCCTCCGCACCGCAGGATGGACACGTTTCTGCATAGGGTCCCCAGAGGAATTCGCTCGATTGACCAGTCACTGCCCGCTCCCGTATGGCGATGTGATCTGGTCTTCGCTTCTGCACAAAGGCACTCATACCCTCATAGGGCTCCAGCGACGTGTAGTGGAGTGCCAACCAGTCGCGTGCGTGACCGATTGTCTGGTGCCAGGCAAGATCTTTCCAGAAGTTGGTCTGTTGTTGGGTATAGCGCAAACATTCTGGGAACTTGTCGATGAGTTTGGCGGCCATGGTGGCAACAGCATCATCTAATCCGGCCAGAGGAACTACCTGGTTGACCAGTCCCCACTCCAGTGCGGTCTTGGCATCTATCCACTCGCAAAGCCAGAGCATCTGGCGTGCCCGTCTATCCCCAATGATGATGGGCAGCCATTGTGTGGCACCTCCCGCAGCCACGCTGCCTACCTCGGCGCCTACCTGGCGAATTCGCACATGATCGGCGGCGATTGCCAGATCGCAAGCCATGTTGAATTCGTTTCCGCCCCCTACTACCATGCCGTTTAAGCGGGCAATCGTCGGCTTGCCAATGTTACGAAGCATATCAAGACATTCGGTAAATAGTCCCATCCATTTCCAGTAATCATGAGGTCTCTGGGTGTACTCCGCGGCATATTCTTTCACGTCGCCGCCGGTACAAAAGGCGTCCTCGCCTACACCGGTAAGCACCACTACTGCGATCTGATCATCCCAGGCGGCGTCTCTGAAGGCCTGGGTTAACTCCTGCAAGGTCAGCCAGGAGTAGGCGTTGTAGCTTTTTGGACGATTGAAAGTGACTGTAGCTACCCAGCCCTTCTTGCTATAGAGAATCTCCTGAAAGTCAAAACTCTCTGGATCTTTTGCGTTAAAGTGAGGCATGAGATAGTTCCTTTCCTCGCCAGCCCGAGTCAACGGCTGGCGCTTCGTGGCCGGGTATAAATGATCCGCGCCTGGGTCGTCACAAAGCAGAATTGGCAAGCTGGCGATTCAAACGGCTCGTCCGTGTGTTCAGCTGGTTCGAGATGTACTTCATAACCCAGCTGGCGATATAAATCGATTGCTTCCGTCAGCCGAATCCCGATGGCGGTAAAACGATGGGTCCAGCCCTGTTCTTCTAAGGCAGCGGAAGACATACTGGCTGTTTTTCTCCTTTCTCGTGATCTTGCTGAGGTTCACC
>JBKQTH010000292.1:0-11752 GCA_052143275.1 Ktedonobacterales bacterium
CGGATCATGTCCAAATCCGGTGGTGCAGAGATCCGGGAGGGGTGATACAACAAGGGCAATAGTCGCCCTATCTTGCCATCCCAAACTCTTGGAGTTTTCCGTTGCAACTCACCCGCTTCTTGGCTACCGCATTTCCCCACATAGCCGCACTCCGCCTCGATGCTCTCGACGTCGACGATCAACAGATCACGCTGGTGCTCTCATCCCGTCGCAGCACGGCGCAGTGCCCGGACTGCCATTCCCGTTCCCACTGGATGCATAGTCGATATACCCGAACGGTGAGCGACGTTCCAGTTGCCTCCTCTGCCGTCCGTCTCCGGATCACCGCGCAGCGTTTTTACTGTCGCAACACCGCCTGTCGCCGCCAGACGTTTCGAGAACGTCTGCCTACTGTTGCTCCGGTCTATCAGCGACGGACGCCGCTGTTGCGCCGCCAGCTGGAACGGGTCGGCTTTGCGCTCGGTGGCCAAGCCAGTCAGCGCCTGCTCCAACAGCTAGGACTAGGCCGCCGAGGAGCGAGTCGCAATAGTGTGCTGCGCGTGGTGCGACAGGCGACGCTGCCCACTCCCCCGACCCCGCGGGTGCTGGGCGTGGATGACTGGAGTTTCCGACGCGGCCGGACCTATGGGACGATCCTGTTCACGAGGGCACCCACACCGAACTCCTACGACTGCTCAACCATGCGGGCATAGGTAATTAGCGACCAACCGCAGATATTGGCCCAGTATGAGCTTGAGGTGCCTGCCAGCGCTCAAGCTCCTGGGTCGACTGGCATGTGGTAAGATTGCCGGATGAGCTTACCACGAGGACATTCTGAAGCACAGTGCGCTCGCAAGAGGAGTGCAGCGGCCAGCTGGGCGAGCCACTTGGTCTGAAATCCACCGGACCGCCAACTGGAGAGGGGATCTCGAATGACTCGTGCGCAGATATTGTTTCTGATACGAACGGTGCACACCATCATCTACAGCATTATGGCAGTTTCGGTCGTAGGCATACTCCTATCCGCCATCTTTGGATATGTTGGTCCCTGGCTTATCGTTGCACTGATCTTCGTTGGTATGGAGGTCGTGGTCTTTGTGGCCAGCGGGATGAGATGTCCTTTGACCGATTTGGCCAAGAAGTATGGTGCCGAAAATGGATACGTGTTCGATACGTTTTTGCCTGAGTCACTTGCCAAATACACCTTCAGGTTCTTTGGTTTGCTCCTCGTATTCGGGCTGGTTGGGCTAGCACTCAGAGCCATTGCAAGGTAGCGGAAAATGGACAAAAGATGCCAGAAGACCTGCCGTCGCCTGAAGGCATTTCGGGCTGTCAATGCCTGGCTGCGAGTGCGACGGTGTACTGAGCGACCCACTAAACAACAGATTCGACGGTAGGCATGTCTGGGTATGCTCCCTAGCTGTTCTCGTTTGGCCGTTCATTGTCACGATGCGGCCTCACGTTTCCCGAAGTGGCATTAATTCGCTGGAGCATTCTGCTTTGCCACCTGGCTGGACAGGCTCCTGAACAGATGGAGTGTGGCAGCGATGCAGACCAGTGCTACCGTCACAAAGAACACAACTTCGATCGGGACGATGGCCACTCCAGCCGCTGCCATCGTGATAATCATGGCGAGCAAGGCTAGTCCTAAGGTGGCGCCCTGGATGAGGATGACGCTCGAGAGCAGATTGTGACACCAGCCAGGGAGAGTGTGAGTGGCCTGAGAAGCAGGTGGGTTACCCTTAGGTTACAAGTCTGTCTTCCCGCTTTAGGGGGATTATGCGATGTCGAAGACAGAAAGGAACCTTTGGTCATGAAGAAGAACCCATCACTTGAGCGGACCCTGCTGGGTCTGGCTCTTATCGCCGGAACGCTCGCGCTGGCCGCCTGCGGGACGACCAGCGGCGCTACCAGTGCGAGTACTCCCACAGCGACTGCTGCGGTGACGGTCACCACGAGCGGGCTCACCGGCTATCCCATCAAAGTGTATTTCTCGAACAATCCGGGGTCCATGACCGTCACTCCGGTGAGTAGGGTCTCGCCGACGCTGCAGGTCGGGACCTATTCCATTCAGCTGCTTATCGCTGGTCCGACTCCTGAGGAGCGTGCCGCCGGCCTGTTCAGCGAGCTCAATGACGCGTTCACCGGCCCATCGAACTGCGCCGGCTCCTTGCCGGTGGATGGTCCGGATTTCACGCTCACTTTGAACATGAAAGGAACGACGCCATCGCCGGGCACTGCCACCCTTACGTTCTGCCGACCGATGTCACTGGCCGGCGAGGGAACCGGGGCCCGTATCACGTCAGAGATTGATGCTACGCTGGAGCAATTCTCAAGCGTGAAAAAAGTGGTGATACTCAATTCCAGCGGAAACTGCTTTAACGACCTCAGCGGACAGAATCTCTGCCTGAAATAGGCGAGACTGTCAGGACGGCTGGAATCGGCACCAGCTGCAAGGAGGCAGAGCCGGCAGGCAGTGCCAGGGTGAGGCTAGAGTCATACTGCCGGTGAAAAGTGTTAGCACCCTGCAGGGTTGCAGCATGATGTGTGATGCCTGTGACGGTGCCCTAGTCGACTGTGCGTCCCCTGTGACGCACGAGGCCTATGCTTTTGGCGGGAGTGGAGTTGTGATACCACTCCGCCAGTAGGACTACAGAGGTGAAGGCGAGCGTTCGTATGGCAGAGCACACGTTCAGCAGCTCTTCTCTCCCTATCTCGGTGCTGATTGTGGACGATGACCAGGACATCCGCGAGACCATCCGGGCCGTTGTCGAAGAAGCCGGATATCCGGTACTGGAAGCGCGAGATGGCGTAGAGGCGCTGGATATCCTGCGTGTGCAGCCCGCACCGCTCATCGTGTTGACCAACCATCACATGCCGTGTCTCGACGGCCCGGGGCTGTTGCGCCGCGTGCTGGGTGCGCCCACCCTGCTGACCGGACATGCGTATCTGTACATGACTGCCGGTACACCAGACCTTCCACTGGACCTGCGACAGGTGTTGACTGCGCTGCAGGCGCCAGTACTATTCAAGCCGTTCAGCCTTGATGTTCTTCTCGCCGCCATCGCTGATGCGGCGCACCGGCTACGCACCGTCCAACGCCGAGACGTGGCCGAACTGGATGGCGCGGGGGCACGGGCAGATAACCAAGCGGGAAGCCACCAGAGGCACGCGACACGGGTTCGCAGCTGCACGGTGTCTGTCCTGCAGCTGCGAACGGCAATCTCAGGACGTGAAGCACGCTTGGTAGGACCGGCGCCAGACGAGAGGAGGCACGCTCTTATGCCCAATCATACTGTTCTGCTGTCTCGCCGGCTTCCAGACTGTCCCATGACTCCGGAATTAACAGTGCCGCAGGTGCTGCTGGTCGATGACACGCCCGAACTGCGCCGCTTAAAACGGCTTATGCTCGAACAGGCTAACTACGTAGTGGCTGAGGTGCAGGATGGGCAGGTGGCACTCACGCATCTACGCGAGAGCACAGGACCGTTAGTTGTGGTCATGAATACACGTATCCCCCGTGTGGATGCCGCTGGAATCCTGCGCGCAGTAGTCGCCGAGCCGATGCTGCAGCGCCATGCGTTTGTGCTCACGACGGCACTCGCACGCGAGCTCCCCGACGCGCTTGTCCAGCTCACCTGCGGCTTGCAGGTGCAGGTTCTGGGCAAGCCATTTACACAGCAGGATCTGCTGTCCGCCGTCGCGAGTGCCATGGAGCAGCTCCCTGCACGCTAAGGATGCGAGTCCAGGCACAACTCGATGACTGCGAAGCGACTCTCCATTGCCTATGCGACCTGCACAACCCCCTTACCTGCATCCACGAGTACTGGCCATGAGGGGTAGGCGTACCCTGTATCTTCTTGAGAGCTGCTACCTGTGCTTAGGATGGTGCGGTCCAGCAGGGGAGCTCAAACGTGAACGTAGTGCCGATGACTTCGCCCGACTCGAACCATATCCGGCCACCGTGCCTCTCAATCAGCTCGCGACACAGATAGAGGCCCAGGCCCGTACCGGAGATCCCGTGCTCGCGGGCGTTGCTCGCACGGCCGAAGCGGCTGAAAATGCGGTCGAACTGGTCAGCCGGAATCCCCATCCCATGATCATGCACCGCCACCCGCACCCACTCACCGGCGGTGCCCGTGGGAGTGCCCGTGGCATCACCAGCCGAGGACTCCGTGTTGACGTAGCGCATGGCCTCAACCTCCACGACGCCACCGCCTGGAGTGTATTTGATAGCGTTGGAGAGAAGATTGGTGAGCACCTGCTCCAGGCGCTGCACGTCCACCTCAACCAGCAACGGGTCTGATTGCTCGGGTAGCGTCGTCATGATGGTATGTCGCGCGGTTGCCAGGCGCTGCCGCTTGACGACCCGCCGCACCAGAGCGCCTATCTCCAAAGGTTCGGGCCGTAGCTCTAAGCGGTTGGCCTGCAGGCGGGTCGTGTCCAGGAGGTCGTCGGTGAGCGCGGCCAGGCGGTGCCCAGCCTCCATCACCGCCGTTGCCGCCTCTTCCTGCCACTCCCGTGGGATGGCTGGTATGCCCGCAGACTCGGAGCTATCAGAGGTATCAGCGTCACCGGCACTGCGGGCAGTCGTTTCGGGGCGTGGCTCTGTGGCCTGGATGAGCATCTCGGCGTAGCCCAGCAAGGATGCTACCGGATTGCGCAGCTCGTGGGCTGCCAGTGCGACAAACTCATCTTTGAGCCGCTCTGCCTCCATGAGTGCGCTCACATCCTGGTGCACGGACAGTACGACTGGAACCGGGGCGTACGGCTGTCTTACTACCTCACTCAGAAATGGAACGACGTGCGGGTCGAGTGCGATGGCATCGACCAGGATAGACAGGGTGCTGCCATCGGCACGGTGGACGACTGCCTGGTGCCCTCGGACCGACTGACCGCTGCGTAGAGCTCGGAGGGTAGCCAGGCGCTCCGAGGGGAGCTCGCGGCCCTGCAGGTCGTAGACCCGCGACCCGCTCTTGGCGATGAAATCGGCCATCGGCTGGCCCTCTGACCACACTGCTCCCCAGATGTCGGCCACCTGACGATTGGCGAGCACCAGCTCACCATCCCACCCCCGCGCTAGATACACCCCCACCGGCAGTTCATTCAGCACTCCTTGCAGCAAAGCCAGGCGTCTGGCCAACTCCTCGCGCGCGTACTGTTCGAGCAGGCGCTGTGCGCTCACATCCCGAATGGTAGCGAGGACCAGCGGTGTGCCGCCAACGGAGACAGGACTGAGACTAATTTCGACGGGGAATTCTGTACCATCTTGGCGCAAGCCGAAGAGGTGCAAGCCAGTGCCCATCGGCCGCAGGTGAGGCTTGGCGATGTAGTTGGCGCGGTGGATAGAGTGCACAGTGTGGAAGCGTTCAGGCATAAGCACCTCGACGGGCTGGCCAAGCAACTCCCGAGCGGCGTAGCCGAAGAGCGCGTCCGTCTGGCGATTGGCGAACTGTATGCGGCCCTCTTCGTCGGCAATGATTGCGCCATCCGGGAGCGCATCCAGGAGGTGACTCAGCTCGTCCTTCTCGTGAGCGAGGCCGACGCTTAGGGGGATGGTCACCTTGGTGACCTTCTGTTGGAATGTTCGCTTTGTTTTCGCAGTTCGCTTTGCCTTCTCGGCTCCCTGCTCTTGTGTGGCCACGCTTCCATGTACCTGCGTAGTTGCCGAGCTCTGTGAGGAGGTAGTAAGAGGCAGAGACTGCGGTTGTCTGGGCTGTTCCGGTCTGTGCATCCTACTACCAGCTCCTCTTGCCTGGGTATCTCGCGGTTCTCACTGACCCGGTACGCTGGCTCAGAAGGGTCGCGCGACGCCACCTACCTCTCTGGCGACTCTTCGACCTTGATGACACCATATCACACCGGCGGGCGTGCCGGGACCAGTGCCTGGACATGGTGCGTGCTTGCTCACATCTGTGATGTCACTGTGACGTAGTTAGGATGCTCTGTGACTCAGCTGTGAGACACCATCGTACTCTCTCACCATTGCGGTGTGATTGGTGTCGGAGCCTACGCCAGGTTGGATGAGAGGTGGAGAACCGGGATACGTAACAAAGTGAGGCCATATATGAACCGCGTGTTGGTAATAGAACAGGACAGGGACAAGAGCGAAACTGGAGCGCACCCACGACCACGGATGCGGACCGCAAAGAGATTCTCCGCCAGGTGGTCGAGCGAGTGGAGGTCGAAGCGCAGGGCACCAGCGAGCAGGTGCGGGTCCAGATCACCTGGGCCGGAGGCGGCCAGGCCGAAGGTATGCTGGTGCGGCCGATTGCCCGCTATCGGGAGCGCACAGACTATGTTCCTATCTGTGCCCGCGTGCAGGAATTGACTGCAGCGGGCTAGTCGCTCCAAGCGATTGCTCGCCAACTCGAAGCTGACGGCTTCCCACCGTTGCGAAGCAAGCAGGGCTGGAGTAGTGTGAGTGTGCAGACGCTGCGACGCCAGCTGGGATTGGGCCAGACCCACCGGCATGGCCAATCCCGCGAGGCACTCGGTCGGGATGAATGGTGGGGACGCGAGCTGGCGGAGCGGCTTGGGGTGTCTCGCAACAGCCTGTTCTACTGGATCGAGCATGGCGAGATCCGGTCAACTTTCCGGCGCTCGTCAGGCTGGGCGAACTGGCTGCGCAAGGAGCGCGGTGGGTTGCAGCGCTGGATGGTGTGGGCCGATGCGGCCGAACATCGCCGGCGCTGGATGGCCGCATACCATGGGAATGACCACCAGAAAGGACCGACAGCATGAGAGGGACAAATCGTCCAACAGGTATTATGGCTGGGTCCTCGAGCAAGCGCATTCGTGGATGAACCTTTTTGCCGTCTGCTCATTCGCGCACGACAAGAGGCCTAAGAACACGCCTTTCGTTTGTGCAGTTCGCCTGCTGCCAGATTGCGTTTCGTGCCGCCGGGTTAATCGGATAGGCTGTTAGAAGTATCTGTTCCAGCAGACAGAAGTCGCAGCGGCGTCTGCAACATTATTCTTGGCTCTCTCCCGCGTCGATTCTAGCTTGACTGAGCAGTCAGTGTTGTTCAGGTGTTTCGTTTCTGTGACCGCACTGTGTCATTTCTCCTGAAGTCTGAGAACCCAGTGTGACCCTGGGATGGAATAGTACTACTAGCAACGAGACCCCACCGGGGTGGGGAGAACTGCGAGGAGCGGCAACTATGTCCATGATCACGACAGAGCACATTGATGTGGCCAAGAAAGCGGCAATTGCGGCTCGGCTCAAATCCATTGAAGGGCAGGCGCGAGGCATTCAGCACATGCTGGAGGAAGACCGTAACTGCATCGAGATCATCGATCAATTAGCTGCGCTCCGTGGAGCTACGCAGGCGGCCGCCTTTCAGGCTCTAGAAGTTTTTGCCGCGCACTGCCTGCGCGCGCAGGGCACTGATCAAGACGAGGTTCTTGCACAGGTGCTCCGCACCATCTCCCGGTTGACTCGTTGATCGCTACAGGAAAGCACCCAGAGGAGGCACACTATCATGGCTATCCAAACACCGAATGTATCCATCGGCACTGCCGTTACCCTCACGCCTGAAACCGAGCAGCTCATCAAGAGCCGCGTCGACGCCCTCGTCGGCGAGCGGATCGATCAGCTGGTTGCCGAACAGGTAGCCGCGGCGATGAAGAAAGATCCCGCCAAGAGTAAAGTCGCGATTATCGCCTCGAAGGGCACCCTGGACATGGCCTATCCCCCGCTGATCCTGGCGTCGGCTGCCGCCGCCATGGGCGAGGATGTCACCGTCTTCTGCACCTTCTACGGCCTCAACATCCTCAAGAAGGGCGGAGCCAAGCACTTGCAAGTCTCCCCCATTGCCAATCCGGCCATGCCGGTCTCGATCCCCAATATCATCGGGATGCTGCCGGGTATGACGCCGATGGCAACCTGGATGATGAAAACCCAGTTCTTCGCCAAGCACCACGTCGCTCCACTGGACGAGTTGCTTCAAGAATGTCTCGATCTCGGTGTCAAGTTCATTGCCTGCCAGATGACCCTGGACGTTATGGGCATCAAGGCGGAGGAGTTGATCGATGGGGTCGAAATCGGCGGTGCAGCCACCTTCATCAATTTCGCCAACGAGGCGCATATCACGCTGTTTATCTAACCTACACCTAGGTCCGAAAGGATGAATTGCTATGGCTACGACGTATCAAGCTGACAAAGTAGTGGATGCCAAAGGGCAAGTGTGCCCGATGCCTATTGTGACCCTTGCCAAGGGCTTTAAGGACCTTGTTCCAGGCCGGATTCTGGCACTTATGGCGACTGACCCAGGAGCTAAGAAAGATGTCGCCGCCTGGGCCGAGAAAACCGGCAATACCTTGCTGGAGATGGCCGAAGAGGGTGGCGTCATGACCTTTTATCTCAAAAAGGCCTAAGCGTGGCCGGTTTGGGGCAGCGCTCTATTTCAGCATGCACCAATCTCAAGCACCAATCTAAGGAGCAACGCACATGTTTGGGCATACACCACCAGAGAAGCAACATGAGATCGCGCCACTGCCCGCGCCGGCAGAGGCCACCCTGCCACCGACTGCCAATCGGCTCGCCATTGTGCTCTTTTCGGGGACCATCGATAAGTTGATGTCCGCCTCGATCATGGCAACGGGAGCGGCAGCGATGGGGATGGATGTGGAGATATTCCTGACCAATTGGGGGGCATTGGCCTTCCGCAAAGGGGATTACCTCACCAACACTCGCGTGACTGCCGACTACGCCGACTACCGCGGCATGCTGCTCGAACAGATGGCAGCCAAGAAGGTAACCTCCTGGATGGAGAACCTCGAAGGAGCTAAAGAAATCGGCAACGTCCATATTACTGCCTGCAGCCACACCATGACCCTGTTTGATCTGCAGCTTGCCGATCTGGAGCCCATCGTGGACGAGGTGACTGGCGTCGCCGCCTTCATCGAAGGGGCGCGTGATAGCGCCATGACGCTCTACATCTGACACTTGGGGTACCGACACATTTGCTCTACAACAGTACAACAATGAACACAACGGAGATGATTTGTATGGCCAGTCCAGTAACGATAACTCGAGAGATTGACGCCCGCGGCAGCTACTGCCCCGGTCCACTTATGGAGCTTATCCGAGGTCTGAAGACCGCCGAGGATGGTGAGGTCATCGCGGTGATCTCGTCTGATGCCGGCTCGAGAACCGACATTCCTCTCTGGGTCCAGAAATCGGGCAATGAGCTGATTGCCATCGAGGACGTGGAAGGTGGAGCGGCCCGCTTCATTGTCCGCAAACATATTCGCAAGTAAGCGAGCAAGACATCACCTCCGGTGTCATCCCTGCAGCGTGCGGAAGATGACGCGGGACGTGGATGGACGAAAGGAGTGCGACAATGCAAGTTCAGGTTGCTATTTTGGGCGGTGGCGTCGGGGGAACCCTGATCGCCAACCGCCTCCGGAATCTGTTGCATGGCGACGCACGACATGACACGCACATTACCGTCTATGACGCGGTGGGCATTCATACCTATCAACCGGGCTGGCTCTATGTTCCGTTTGCCGAGCAGGATCCTGAGAAGCTGCTCCGCCCGGAATCCCGTCTCCTCCATCATGAGGTCGCTCTACAGACGGGCGATGCCGGACGGGTGCAGCGCATTCTGCCAAACGAAAAGCAGCTGCTGACTGCCGATGGGCAGAGCCACGCCTATGATTATCTGGTCATCGCCACTGGGTCGCGCAATGCGCCCGAGGAGGTACCCGGATTTAGCGAGGGTGCCGACCATTTCTATAGCGAAGAAGCCAGCCTGCAGCTGGGTAAGAAGATGGCTGAGTTCAAAGGCGGACGCATCGTCACCGGCGTGGCCAGTGTTCCTTACCGCTGCCCGCCCGCACCGCTCGAATATACCTTCATGCTCGAGGCGGAGCTGCGGGACCGCGGACTGCGCCAGGACACCGAGCTGCATTACGTCTTCCCGATCAATCGCCCCTTCCCCATACAGTCGGTCTCGGACTTTGTGGCGCCACTCCTGGACCAGCGGGGCGTTCAGGTCCATACCTTCTTCAATGTCGAATCGATTGATCCCGAGCGCAACGTGCTCACGTCGATTGAGGGTGAAGAGCTCCCCTATGATCTGCTCGTCCTGGCGCCGCCCCACAAAGGGCAGCAGGTGATCCTGGATTCGGGACTGGGTGATCGCGACGGCTGGATTCCCACCGACCGCAATACCCTGCGGGTGAAGGGCTACGAAGGGGCCAATGTCTTCGCCGTCGGCGACGCGACCGATCTGCCGGTGTCGAAGTCCGGCTCAGCCGCCCATTATGAGGGCCATATCGTCGCCGAGACCATTGCCGCCGAGGTGCAGCATCGCCCGCTGCAGCATCAGTACCATGGGCGTGTCGCTTGCTTCCTGGAGACCGGACATGGACAGGCTACCTTCCTCTGGTTTGACTACGACCACCCGCCCAAGCCACCCAAGCCGCGCCGGATGTGGCATCTGGAGAAGGCGGCGCTCAACACCTTCTACTGGCAACTCATTCCACCGGCCCGAATCTAATCATCTCATCTCCCTCTCGAGCAATACGTCTGCCGTAGGCTCTAGAGGGAATTCGCGGGGTGGGCTACGTTAGTGTCCGGTGGGTTCGCGATTCAAGAAAGCCGCTTGCAGTGACGCGAAGAGCCGCGCCCGACGCTCAGCCGGTATAGTGCGTCCCGCTTGACCTCGCCCTAAGACGATCACGCGCTCGGTCGTGTTGAGTACCACCTGGCAATTCTGACAGGTCGAGAGATGCTCCTGTGCAGCCTGTGTCAGTTCATCATCGAGGTCATGGTCGAGGTAACTCGAGAGATAGGTGAGGAGTTCTTCACACGTCATGCTCGCTCCTCCTTCTCCGAGTAGGCAGCGGTGACCCACTCGCCGAAATACGCGCCCAGTCGTTCCCGCAACCAGAGCCGCGCCCGGTGCAGTCGCACTTTACAGGCCGATTCAGTGATACCCTGAATGTGCGCGCATTCCGCCGTCGAGAGTTGCTCGATATCGCGCAGGACAAACGCAGCACGCAGCGGATCGGGAAGGGCGCTAATAGCTGACTGCAGCGTCGCCTGGGCTTCAGCGCTCAGCACCTGCTCTTCAGGCAGCGTACTCCAGTCTACCAGAGCCCTTGGCACCGGCAGCGGATCGTTCTCATCAGGAAGGGGACCATCCGGCCTTCGGCGGCGGAGCAGCATCAGGCAATGATTGTATGCGATCCGGTAGAGCCAGGTGCTGATCTTGGCAGCTGGTTGAAAACGGTCGATAGCGTCGAAGGCAGAGAGGAAGGTCGCTTGCACGACTTCATCAGCGTCAGTTTCACTGCCGAGCACATGCACAGCCAGACGATAGACGCGATCAACATAGGTCTCGAAGAAGAGAGTAAAAGCCACTTGGTCACGCCGGTGGAGTCCTGCGATCAGATCAGCATCAGACGATGTGGTCATGACACCACTCCTCGAGTGCCTCGTGAGGTTTGGCGGGATGTCTCCCCAGTACAGTATATACAGCTAGATTCCGTTAAGAAGCACTCGGAAGGTTAATCGGCAACGGTCGACTATCAGTCGACTACCAGCCATCAGGTCAATGCGTGCCGAGAGCACGTACTTTTATACCGCTTAGCGGCGCTCCAAACAACGGAGCAAAGACACAGAAGTCCAGGGCGCCGGCCAGCAGCGGGACCAGTCCCACCACTGCCAGTACTACGCCGAGCACGACGTTGGTGGCGCTAAAGACCAGGGCAAGACCCCCGCCAATCAAAGCAAGACCAGCTACTACCCGTACGATGCGAC
>JBKQTH010000293.1:0-23658 GCA_052143275.1 Ktedonobacterales bacterium
TCGATTGACCAAGGATACTACATGACGGGCACTGCATGGAGTGATCCCATCCACACTGTTCTCGCTAGTAATGCTGGCCCCGGGAAGCCTTGCCTCCTCTCGGATCTTTGGCGTACCGGATACTGGCACGACGACAGCTGTTTTCGCCAAACGCTAGACGAACTCATGGACCTATCAGAGGATGCAATCATTCGCCAATTTGCTGGCATCCCACCAGAATGGGGAGCGACCTATGACTTCATGGCCGAACTTGCCTCCTTTGTTCTGGCACGGAGGAGGACGGTGAGATTGTCCGTGCAGAGCTGTTGGCAATAGAGTACAGAGCATCTCTCTGGATTCAGACGCCGATGAGCACAGGCTCCCTGTATACCTGCCGACAGAGGAGTTCGACAGTCGATTCCATTTTCTCGGAACACGCGTAGAATGCCGAAACATACGGGTTCTTTGTTACCTGCGCAAGCTGCGCTTTCCCTGGCGTGTGCTTCTCTGTTTTTGTGAGTATGTGCTGCCAGCTCGCGTATATCGTTCAGTGGCAGTGCTACCGGCGTGGCGGTCGGCAATCGACGAGGATGCACACGACGAGTGAGGAA
This sequence comes from Ktedonobacterales bacterium, assembly GCA_052143275.1. Classification (GTDB taxonomy): domain Bacteria; phylum Chloroflexota; class Ktedonobacteria; order Ktedonobacterales; family JADMIN01; genus JAJPKE01. Next base: position 591 of record JBKQTH010000293.1, read on the forward strand.
CTAGAGCAGGTTCAAGCCAGCGGTACAGATTAAGCCACCTTGCTGGCTGCCGCCCGCTTGCCAGAACGCAACGACTCGTTGCCATTCCAGGTTATCGGAGCAAGGAGTGGATTATGTGGAGGCTAGCACCCACTGCCGCCCGCCTCATCATAGGCTGCCTGATTGGTCTCGTGCTTGGCTTGCTGCTTACCTGGATTCTCTATCCCAAGGGAATAGCACATCCCAGTATTCTTTTCCTGTTGATCCCAGTATCCTTTTCCGGGTATTCCACCACTAGCCTGGTTGTACCAGGAGCTACGGTTATTGCGCTCCTAGCGGGTATTGGGAATGAACTGGGTAGTATCGCGTTCTGGCGTACTAGCATAGCCACCCATCGACTCACGCTGATTGCCATCCTCATCGCGATTGCATTGGTCTGTGGCAGCGCTTACCTTGGGCAAGGCACTACGGCCGCGTTTGTTAGCGCGAATTACCCGGCTGGTCTCTTCGCCATCGCAGCTATCCTGGTGTTCGCCTTGATGAGTGGTCTCTTGACGGCGGAACGCAAGCCAGAGGTATCGTCACTACACTTCTCTCTGGAGCGTCTGCGTACGCTGGTGCTGCTGGGTCTCAGCGCTGGCGGCGCGTTCAGCTGTGGGCTGCTTCTTCCTGAATTTGCCGGAGTGGGCATAGCGTTGCTCCCTGCACTACCCGTCCACTTGTCCGCAGACGCAACCCAGTATGCTGGTGGACTAGGGATACCGCCGTTCATCTTGATACTGATTGCCATAATTTCGGCGTCGCAAGGTGCTGCTACTGCCGTGACCGCAGGCGTGGTCATTGGTCTTATCGCTGGCCTCACGCTTGGCGCTGCAGATCTCGTCACGCAGCACTAGCCCGTGCAGTGATTGACGCTTTGCAACGGGATACCATGCACTCTGGCAGATGGCTCGTGTGCTCGCTGGTGACTTGGACGAACAGGTACTATCCACAAGGAGCCGCCACGATGCTCTCTTATCCCGTGTAGTTCGACAATTGCATGATTGACTGTGAATATCGCAGATTGTGCTTTCATACGTTTTTGGGCCTTTGGCTGGCGACAAAGGTGCAATTTTCAGTATAGGGTGATGAACAGAGCACACATTGGGCCCAGGGTTTTGCGAAAATTGCGGATGGCGGCGAACAGGCGTAAACAGGGAGTGGGGCGTAGAATCCGTGAGCGGATTTCGAGGTTACTACGCCAACAAGTACGCCAACCCAGACAGCTTTTGGCGGACAACGGTGGACGCAGCAGGACACCGAACCCCTATAATTTCGGCACTGGTGAACGGTCGCAAACAGTTACATACTGCCGGCTATGGACTTGAAAACCGTAGGCCGGTCGTCCGGCACACAAGGGCCCATGAGTTCCTACGTCGAGGCCCTCAAACTGCTGGACGAGTTTGCCCCCTATTCTGCCCCCCACACGGGCGAACTACCCCGAAATTTGGCGGTACGAAGCGACATACAAAAAAGTGGGAGCCCTGAAATTCAGGGCTCTCGAATGCTAGTCAACGGATCAGATTGGTGGAGATGGGGGAGAGTCGAACTCCCCGTCCAAACAGACGATTGAGACGATATACTACAGGCTTATCCGACGTTTTGATGACGCACCTGCGACCCCCATCGGCGGGGTTAGCAGGCACCTGCTCGCTGAATCTCGATAACCGCTAGCGAGCGGTCCCAGTTACCAAAGCCTGACTGTGTGACGCCTGGTACCGACCCATCAGACGGAGGTCGGGCAGACGCGCATCACTGGTGTTTAGGCAGCGAGTGCGGGAACTGCGTTAGAGTTGGCAGTTATAGTTTTTGCCGGTTGTTTAACGAGAGTGCGTACCGGCACCTCGACCTGCAAACGTCCCCTTCTCCTGTCTGTCGAAACCCGACATCCCCAAATTGATTGCTGAAGCAGATCAGGTGAGTAATATACCACATTCCAGCCTCTTCAGCAAGGAGACATCCTAACCGCCGGGACGATTCAAACGAATGAGGCGTGGCCGTTTGAAGCGCATCCTAAAGAGGGACACCAACAAAGAATTACCGTACAATAGACTTGTCCAGATGAGTGTCCTACACGATTTGCTTCATGTCTTGCGAGATGCGAGGAGGTGCGGCGTGCGTGATTTCCCGACAGGCACTGTCACGCTCCTTTTTACGGATATTGAGAGTTCAACAAAGCTGCTCCAACAGCTCGGTGATGGCTACGCCGAGCTGTTGGCCTCGTGCCGTACACTGCTGCGGCGTGCATTCCAGGAGCAGCAAGGGCACGAGGTCGATACGCAGGGGGATGCCATTTTTGCCGTGTTTGCGCGTGCCAGTGATGCGCTCTCTGCTGCTGTGGCTGCGCAACGCGCACTCGCCACCTATTCATGGCCGCACGGTGTGGCAGTGCGCGTACGCATGGGGTTGCATACCGGTGAACCCTCTCGCGTGAGCGAAGGGTATGTGGGACTGGATGTCCACCGTGCCGCACGCATTATGAGCTCCGCTCATGGGGGGCAGGTGCTGCTCTCCCAGACGACCCGCGATCTGGTTGCGCACGGCGGAATAGAAGGGGTAAGCCTGTGTGATCTTGGGGAACATCGCCTCAAGGATTTCGAGCAAGCGATGCGTCTCTATCAGGTGGTGATTGCCGGGCTGCCTGCCGATTTTCCTCCCCTCAAGACGCAGGATGGCCGTGCTGACACTCTCCCAGTGCCGCCCACTGCGCTTGTCGGACGAGAGGATGAGGTGGCGCAGATCGAGAAGCTCTTGCGCCGCGAGGATGTACGGCTGGTGACCTTAACAGGACCGGGTGGCACGGGCAAAAGTCACCTGTCGATCCAGGTGGCAGCAGGGCTTCGAGATGTGTTCATGGGAGGTGTTTTTTTTGTCTCGCTCGCTCCGATCACCGACCCCATGCTGGTCCTGCCTGCCATCGCGCAGGCGCTTGGCATTCGAGATGAGGCGGGGCAGGCTCTGGCGGTGCGCGTGGTGGAAAGCCTGCAACCAAGGCCCGTACTGCTGTTGCTGGACAACTTTGAACAGGTGGTTGGAGCAGCACGGCAGGTGGCGGAACTACTTGCATCGTGCCTACAACTCAAGGTGCTGGTGACGAGCCGTGAAGTGCTGCACGTGCGTGCTGAGCACGAGTTCGCGGTGCCACCGCTGGCGTTGCCCGATCCCGCACATCTTCCCAGGCTGGCGGCGCTCGCACGCTTCTCCTCGGTCGCGCTCTTTGTGCAGCGGGCGCGGGCTGTCAAGCCCGAGTTCCGCTTGACGACGGCCAACGCAAGGGAGGTCGCGGAGATCTGCGTTCGCCTGGATGGGTTGCCACTGGCAATCGAGTTAGCAGCGGCACGTGTGAAACTGCTGTCGCCCCAGGCTCTGCTCGCCCGCATGGGGCAAGTCCTGACTTTGCTTACAGGCGGGGCGCGGGATGTGCCGACACGACAGCAGACGCTGCGCAACACTATCTCCTGGAGCTACCGCCTGCTCAATCCGGAGGAACAGCGACTATTCCGCTGGCTCTCGGTGTTTGTAGGTGGCTGCACCTTGCAGGCCGCCCAAGCTGTTTGCGCTGCAACTGGCAACGAGATGGATGACATAGCCTCGCTCATCGATAAGAGTTTACTCCGAACCATCGAGCAAACGGGGGAAGACGGCGAGAAGCCACGCCTCCTAATGCTGGAAACGATCCGCGAGTATGGGCAGGGATTGCTCGTAAGCGGCGGGGAAGCCACTGATGCCCGTCAGGCCCATGCTGATCACTTCTTGCGGATGGCGGAGGAGGCTGTGCCCGCGCTGGATGGACCATTGCTCACTTCCTGGCTGGATCGCTTAGAGCAGGAGCATGACAATTTGCGGGCGGCACTGCACTGGTTTTTGGAAGGAGGCCAGGCAGTCATGGCCTTACGCCTCGGTTCGGCGTTGGAGCGCTTCTGGGTAGTGCGCGGGTACCGCAATGAGGGGCTGACCTTCTTAGAGCGGTCACTGGAAGGAAGCGCGGGTGTGGCGCCATCTGTGCGTGCGAAGGCGCTGCTTGCCGCCGCGAGACTCTCCTTCATGCAGAGCGACTATGATCGGGGCAAGGCGCTGTCCCAGGAGAGCCTGGCTCTGTTTCGGGAACTGGGAGACAAACGAGGCATCGCCCTCTCTCTCAATCGGATCGGCATTGCCGCCTGGCGACAGGCCGATTTCCCAACCGCACGGGTCTTGATGGAAGAAGACCTTGCCCTATACAGAGAGCTTGGGAACCCAGATCGCATCGCCTGGTCGCTCTTTGCGCTTGGGTTGCTCAACATCAAGCAGGGAGAATACGTCAGGGCCTCCGCCTCGTTTGAGGAGGGTTTGGCACACTTCAGAAGGCTAGACAACAAGCGGGGGATAGCCGCCTGCCTGACCCAGATGGCAGCCGCGCTTTTTGTTTCTCAGGGAGACAAGGCGATGGTTTACCCGTTGCTTGAGCAAGGGTTCTCGCTCGACCGGGAAGTAGGCGACAAGGAAGGGATGGCGGTTTGTTCGCTGCTGCTTGGGTCGGTGGCACTCAAACAAGGGGACGTTGCCATAGCACGTACACGGGTGGAAGAGGGCTTGCTCCTCTACAGAGACATGGGGTCTCGGGAGGGGATGGCGGAAGCGCTTGCTCTGCTGGGAAAAGTGGAGGCTGCCCGTGGGGATTTAGTCCTTGCCCGCACGCTCTATGAAGAAAGCCTGGCCATGGCAAGAGAGTTGGGCCAGAGAGAGTTGATTGCCATTGGATTGGAAGGGCTGGCGCGTGCGATAGCTGCGCAGGGCAATCCTGCCCAGTCGGCGCGGCTCTGGGGAATGGCGGAAGCGCTGCGTGAAGCGATTGGCGCACCACTGCACCCCGTTGAACGACCCGACTATGACCTTGCCGTCGCTGCTGTTCGTGGCCAGCTTGGCGAGTGGGCCTTCATCTCTACTTGGCAAGAGGGACGCCTACTGCCGACGGATCAGGCGCTTCCCAGAGCGGCAACACCACTACCATCATCGTAACAGGGCCTCTAAATGGCGCTGCTTAGCCGGTTGGCCCCTGGACTTCGGACAGCGCCGTTGGCGGCGGCGGGGGTATGCGCTTATGCCACTCGGTGGCTCTCTGGTAGGCGTGGCCCAGTCGGAAGAGAGTTGGCTCGCCAAAATGGGCGGCAACCAGCTGTAGCCCGATCGGGAGATCGGCCGCTGTGAAACCGCAGGGAACAGTCAATGCCGGCTGGCCGGTAAGGTTGAAGGGAAAGGTATAGCGCAGCGCATAGCCCGCCGGCTCGCTTACTCCGCCATACACTGCCGGCTCGTCTATACGCTCCACACGTCGGGCCGGTTCGGGTAAAGTCGGGGTCAAGACCACATCTACCGTCCTGAACATACGCCGCATAGCGGTGGTGAAATCACGCCGCGCGCGCTGAGCCAGGATATAATCTCTGGCCGAATAGACGCTACCCGCCATTATTGCCTCGTAGATTGCGGGGCGGTATAGGCTGGACTTGGACTCCAGCCATCCTTGTTCCATATGAAAGGTATATGCCTCTGATCGCTGAATGCCGCGGTACACCGTGAACATCTCATCGATTGATTCGGGAATCTCTACTTCATGTATGTTAGCTCCCAGGCTGGCAAAGAGCTCGATAGCCGAGTGTACCGCAGTCTCGACTTCAGGGTCGAGACTGCGAAAGAAGTATCGGCCGGGAATACCAATTCGGGTTCCCTGTACAGCTTTAGCCGGCTCACGATGCTCTGACAGCGAAGCGGCAAAATCCAGGAGGGGCACATCCACGCTATCAGGATCCAGTGGATCGTACCCTGCCAGGACATCCAGCAGCAACGCGCAATCCTTCACCGAACGCCCAATAGGACCTACGTGATCCAGTGACCAGCTAAGGGGAATGATACCGGCACGGCTGAGCAGCCCAAAGGTAGGCTTAAGGCCGGTGACTCCACAGGCAGCCGCCGGAATCCGGATCGAGCCCCCAGTATCGGTGCCAAGTGCCCCCAGGCATTCTCCACTGGCAACTGCCGCCGCCGAACCACCGCTGCTTCCGCCAGGTACGTACCCGGTATTCCAGGGATTTCGTGTAGGAGGAGTGATCGTCCCGAAAGCGAACTCATGCGTATTGGTCTTGCAGAGTATTACGCTGCCCGCCACCCGCAACCGGCTAACTACCGTGGCATCGAATTCCGGCACGAAGTCCGCAAGTACCTGCGAGCCGGCAGTGGTTCGCACGCCGCGTGTCTCAATAAGATCCTTGATACCAAGCGGAATACCTAGAAGGATACGCCGATCTCTGCCGCTCCTAAGCGCAAGATCAGCAGCGTTCGCCTCCTTCATCGCCTCGTCCGCCATAACCGTTACCGACGCCTTTATGGCCGGCTCCCACGCTTCGATCTGAAGAAGGCACCGGCGAGTCAGCTCGGCTGCTGACAATTCACCTGATCGCAGTAGCATCGCGGCATCCGCTATGGTGGTAGGAGGCGGCTGCATACTACCGCTCACCGGAAGTTCTGCGCCGGTTTTCTCGCTCCTGTTTGCCTCCGTATGGGCGGCCTATTCCCTTCCGTCCGGTTGCTGGTGAACGTCTTCCGGCGCCCTTGAATCGGTCATTGCGCGGGAAGTCGCGGCGTCCTATATCGCGCTGGTCGCGTGATGCCGACCGGTCTCTGTCGGGCTCCCCAGTGGCCCCGTCAGGCAGAGCAACGGTAGCACGTGGGTCACGCCCACGTATCGTCGTACGATTGAGAGCAGATATGACCTTATTCGCAGCCTCCGCGGGCACTTCAACAAAAGAGAAGGTATCGTATAGATCAATATCGCCGATGAGTTCGCCAGGCACTCCTGCCTCATTGGCAATGGCACCAACGACGTCCGCGGGACGTACACCGTCCCGGCGCCCAACCCTCAAGAAAAGCCGCACCATATCGCTATCACCGCCAGAACTGCGCAGGCGACGTCCCTGAGCTGTAGTCTCATCGCGGCGGCTTGATATTGCCGTAGTATCCTCCAGAGATGCCGACCCTTCTTTGGCTTCTTGCGCCTCCGGCGCCACCATTGCCGAGAGCCAGGTTTCGGTGTGACCAGGGCGCTTGGCGTCGAGAGCCTGCGCAGCCATCTTGAAAGCTGCCGCTGCCAGTTCGGTTGGGTCATGGGACCCAGAGAGATCCTCGACCAGCGCCAGAAAGGTATCGAGCTCCCCAGCATCCAGAATACGCAGCACATCTTCTCGGAAGGAGGCTCTTCGGCGAGCCGCCACATCAGCCAGAGTAGGCAGCCGTAGACGCTGGAGGCGCCGGTGTATCGCCTGCTCAATGAAGCGCAGTTGGCGTCCTTCACGAGGAGTCACCAAGGTCAGTGCTTCCCCCTCGCGTCCGGCGCGTCCGGTTCGACCAATGCGATGTACGTATGATTCGGCGTCCATGGGTAGATCGTAGTTGATGACATGGCTTACCTCAGGAATATCAAGCCCGCGCGCCGCCACGTCCGTGGCTACCAGCAGTTGGGTATGCCCTTGACGGAAGCGGCCGAGCACTCGCTCGCGCTGCGCCTGGTTGATCTCACCATGGATCGCCTGTGCCAGGTAGCCGAGGCCATTCAGTTGCTCGGAGACAGCATCGGCATCACGGCGGGTGCGCACAAAAACGATTGCTGAGTCCGGCTGCTCGAGATCCAGCACCCGTGCCAGGGCTTCCGGCTTGGCGTGACCGGCCACCTCATAATAGACCTGGCGTACCTGCGGTGCCACCGCATCGCGTGTGGCCACGCTGACGCGCAAAGCGTCTCGCATGTATTGCTCGGCGAGCCGGGCAATGCGAGGAGGAATGGTAGCTGAGAAGAGAGCGCTCTGATGATCCTTGGGAAGTTGGGCAAGAATTGCTTCGATGTCTTCGATGAAGCCCATGCTGAGCATTTCATCGGCCTCATCCAGCACGACGGTATGCACCGCGCTAAGGTCAAGCGTCTTGCGGCCGAGGTGATCTAGAAGACGTCCCGGCGTACCGACCACCACCTGCACACCTCGAGCCAATGCCCGCAATTGGCGTTCATAGGGCTGGCCACCGTAAATCGGCAGCGTGACGATTTCGCGATACTGGCCAAGCACGTGGAGCGCCTCGGATACCTGTATGGCCAGCTCACGCGTAGGAACGATGATGAGTGCCTGCGGCTGCAGTTCGTCCTCGTTCAGACGTTCCACAATGGGCAGCCCATAGGCCGCCGTCTTTCCCGTACCGGTGGGAGCTTGAGCTATGACATCACGTCCAGCCAGCAAAACCGCCACCGTTTGCTCCTGGATGGGAGTAGGCGCGGCGTAGCCTAGTATGGCAATGGCCTTCATGCTGCTTTCGCCAAGTCCCAGAGCAGCGAAGCGCGACATGCCTTCCGCCAAAACTTCTGCTTCCTCTATTGAGCTGCCACTGGTCTCAGTGGCCTGATTGTTGCTCGTTGTCTCATCCCGCATGGTATATCCCAACCTGTAGACTACTACTACAGTCTGCTGCCGCAACTCGGTGGCTTCTTGCCGCGCCTCTAATAACCTGCCTGATCACGCTGTCTTGTGTGGGGAGAAGGATGTAGCCCCTCCAATCGCGCCAAGTCCAACAGCTTACTGTATCCCATTGGGGGGAGCATATGCAAACCGTTCTCACAACCCGAGGCGTTTCCATAGATCGGCCGGTGTAGCCAAGTCCTCGATCTCGACGATCTTCTCACGGCTGGTAGCGCCGCTGGTGATGTGGACGGAGCGCTTGGGGAGACCCAGGCTTGCGGCCAGCAGTTCTATTAGCGCCTGATTCGCCGCTCCCTCGACCGGCGCTGCCGTAACGCGTATCTTGAGTGAATCACCGGCACGAATCAGCTGGTCCTGCGAGGCACGGGGAGTGACTCTAACCGAAAGGCGGAGCTTGGCTTTAGCAGCATTATCCTGGGTGGCTGGCCGGGGCTGCCGCTCTGTCTTCCGGTGTGCCATATGGTACCGTCTACCAGTTTGCCGGCAGTGAGCTCTGTACCAGGGCGTCAAGGAGATTAAGCGCCCACAGGCAGAAGAGCAGCGAAATCCACAAACTCAGATCGATCACCATAAACGAGGTGCGTGGAATGCGTTTGGCGATTGGAGCAAGGATAGGATCAGTCATCCGGTTGAAAAAGACGACGATTGGATTGCCTGGAGACATTATCGAAAACGATACGATCCACATCAAAATGACACGGACGATTAAGGCAAGCATCAGCAGACGAAAAAAAAGGTCGATCAGTCCACTGAGAGTTAACAAGTTACCCACTGTCGCCGCACCTTTCAGCCGAAAATCCCCGGTCATTCAACGATATCTACACGCGACCATGCACCGGTATCGGAAGCCGTAAGTACGTCTACCACATTGCGCCAGCTTCCATCTAACTCTACTCCCCAGCAATGAAGACTATATTCCGTGGCAGGTGCTGCTATTGTATCCTAATTCCCCGCATCTCGCTGGACATTCCCTAAGTTGGAGAGGTCGACGGAGTTGTCGGTCGCGCTCCAAATAGGGCGCGGCCGATTCGCACGATGGTGGCGCCTTCCTCGATGGCGACTTCGAAATCATCGCTCATTCCCATCGACAGTTCATGCCAGCGGCCATCAAATCCTGGCTGAGCCCGAAGCTGGTCACGCAAGCTCCGCAGTTGTTGGAAGATGGGCCGCACCTGTTCCGGGTCTTGTGCCAAAGGAGCAACGGTCATAAGACCTTCGGGCCGCAGGCTGGTAAGCTCCGTAAGGGCAACGAAGGCATCCATGAGCTCGTCAGGTCTCAGGCCGGATTTAGTAGCTTCACCAGAGACATTCACTTCCAACAAAATTGGCAGAATGCGCCCTTGCTGAGCCGCGGCGCCATTTAGCGCTTGCGCCAGCCGGAGACTATCCACGCTCTCGATCCGCGCGAAAAGTTCAGTTGCCCGCGCCGCTTTATTGGTTTGAAGATGCCCAATCAATTCCCACTGGATTCCTGGTAGTGGTAACGAAGCTATCTTGAGACGCGCCTCTTGCACGCGATTCTCGCCAAAAGTAGTAAAGCCCAGGTCAAACGCAGCACGTATGGATTCCACCGGCACCGTCTTTGAGGCGCCAACAATGGTCACGGACTCTTCCAGCCGTCCGCTACGCTTGGCTGCCCCGGCTACTCGAGCACGCAGCTGCTCGGCTCGTCTGGCCAGGGTATCTGTGTCGGTCATTGCTCTCTTCCACCAGGGTTGTCTTCCAGGCTCTCTTCCACTGGGACGTCGTCCCACCAGCGGGCACGCATGGCGTTCTATCGGCAACTTGTCACGACTGTAATCCAATAGCTACGGCAAAGCGACCACTGGGCCAAGGTTCGCACCGATGCGAGTAGAATAAGTCAGTCCGGCATCCGGTGCAATAGCCTGAATTGTCGACATGTTCGGGCTTGATGCCCATGGCCAGCAACTGCCGGTAGTTCGAGCCTGCTATATCGAGAAATAGCCCGGTGGCGTGCTTAGAGCCAGGTTCCCGCTCGACAAATTCGGCGCAGTCCCAGGCGAGGGGATGGCCAGCAAACGCCTCCCGTACCTTTTCGTCGACTTCATAGCAACAAGCGCCAATGGCGGGTCCAACACCTGCCAGGACAGCCTCCGGCCGTGACCCAAAATATCGCTCCATCGCCTGTACCGCCTGTGGCACGACTCCCGCGGCCGTTCCGCGCCAGCCGGCGTGTACTAGAGCAAAAGCCAGGTGCTCTGGGTCGTAGAGGAGTACTGGAGCACAGTCACCATATGCCCAACACAGAGCAAAGCCTGGCTGGTCGGCAAGCATCGCATCCGCCTCGGTCCGGCGCAGTCGCTCGCGAAACACCTCCAGCCAATCTCCGGACCGCTCTGCCGAGGTCGAGTGCCGAACCAGAGCTACTTCTGCACCATGGACTGGTTTGGCCGCGACCAAAGGTAGGCTTAGGGCGGAGATGATCGCTGCCTTGTTCTGCTGGACCGCAGCCGGGTCGTCTCCGGTTACCGAACTGGCATTTAAGCCGGCAAATGGGGCACGGCTAAACCCTCGCCGGCGAGTGAACACCGCATGAACGAGGCCCGGTATAGCGGCAAGCTGCTCGAACTGCAAGTACTCACAGTGGTCTGTGTGCCGCTCGATCACTTTCTACCTCGCCAATTCTCTGCCGGCCTTGTGCCGCTATTTCCGGCCTCGATTTTGTCGCGTGATGTAGCCAATTTATCGGCTTACTGAATTCAATTGTAACACGCCGGTGTTCCGCCGCCTTGCCTTGTACTGAAGAACGGCGGCTAGTCTTGCAGGACTATCTGGGCTCGCGTCTCACTTAGTACCCGCGCCAACCCTATTGTAAGATGTGCTGACACCACCACTTGTCGTGCGGTGTGTTCTAGAAGGAGCAACCTCTTGCTCTTGTGCCACCCCAGTGTCGGGGGTTGGGAGAAGCGCATCTCCACAGAGGAGGATCACATGGCCAAAATTGCGGTAATCGGCAGCGGAGCCTGGGGCACGACGCTTGCCCGGCTGATCGCGCTTGAGCAGATACGCCAGGCGCAGTCCCGTGGGGCTGCCGCCAACGAATCGATTTCCGAAGTCGTCCTCTGGGAGCACATTCCAGAGCGCGCCGCAGAGATGCAGTGGGGGCGGGTGAATCGCAGCTACCTTCCTGGTTTCCCTCTACCAGCTAACATCCGAATCACCGCCGACGTCTCCGCCGCTGTAGCCGGCTGTGACATCGTCCTAGTAGTTACTCCGGCCCAGCGGGTACGCGAAAATATACGATCGCTCTCACCAAACCTCATGCCTGGTGCCATCATCGTTTGCGGCAGCAAAGGCATCGAGTTGAACACCCGTTTGCGCATGACTGAAGTAATCGCGCAAGAAGCGCCTGAAGGCAGTATCGCGGCGACCTTAAGCGGACCAAACCTGGCTGATGAGATCGCACGAGGACTGCCGGCTGCCGCGGTGGTAGCCTCCGCCGATGCGGCTGCCGCTGAGCGGGTGCGTGCCGCATTGTCGACCGGAAGTTTTCGCATCTATACCAGTCAAGACGTGGTTGGAGTGGAACTGGGGGGCGCGCTGAAAAATATCATTGCCATCGGTATCGGCATCAGCGATGGGCTGAGATACGGCGACAATGCTAAAGCCTCGCTAATGACTCGAGCCTTGACCGAGATCGCCCGCTTGGCACTTGCCGCCGGCGCCAATCCACTTACCCTGGCCGGGCTCTCCGGTCTTGGAGATCTGATTGCCACGTGCAGCAGCCCTCTCAGCCGTAATCGCGCATTAGGGCTCGAGCTTGCCAAGGGGCGTAGCCTCGAGGAGGTACTTTCCGAGCGCCACACCGTTGCCGAAGGCGTGACCACCACAGAAGCGGCGCTGCAGATGGCCCAAGAGCTAGGAGTTGAGTTGCCCATCACCGCGGAGATTGCTAGCGTACTCTTCGCCGGTAAACCAGTACGCGAAGCCGTCACATCACTCATGATTCGTGACCCGAAATCTGAGTGGGCCGGCTTCGGTAACGACTAGTGGGAGGCTCTTTGGCATAGCTGGCTACGTGCTGCTGCATGTCATGCAGCTAGCGGCCAGCAGCCAGACTTTCTTCTCGGTGTAGGGCCTTCGTGCTACCGGCCGAACCAGGCTCGTGGTACTGGCCGCGAATCATCCAGACCCGGCACAAGGCATTCTTCAGCACATAATCCACCGTGCCGCCAAGTTCGAAATTGCCGCCAATGCCAAGCTGGTACGGTAATCCCACCACCAGCAAGGAGCAGTCGTGCGCCGTGGCCTCATCTACCAGGCTTTGGCCAAAATTGCGGGATTGAATAATCTCCGGCTGGACGCTAACATGCAATTGCTCAGCAATACCTGTCGCACGGTCCAGAGCCTCATTGGCCGTCTGTGTCTCTTCGGGCATCTCAGCATCCAGCGCCAGCTTGCGTGGAACCTCGATGCCGTAGACGACATAGACGTTGACTTTCTTGGCCTTGGCCACTGTGCAGGCCAGTGAAACCACCTCATTATCAACCGCTTTGCCGCTGATTGCGACAAGCACGTTACGCTTGGTCTGGGCACGTTGCCGCTCATCACCCTCAGCGATCGGCAGCATGTCCGGTTTAGGTGTATTCCCACTAGGTGGGGTCAAATCCGGGTGTTGGCCGTCGATTACCTTAGCTGCGCGCCCGGCTGGGAATCCCAGCCGTCCAAAGAGCCCCACAGCCCTATCCTCCTGAAGAGCCTGCCCGCACCTTTGCCGGCAGGCTCTATGTAGCAAGAATGCGACAATATCGCAACAAAAAGGGTACTAGAATCGGCGGCACTTATGCCAGACGCGCCCTAGCGCGCCCTACGCCATCCCAGCACCCCTGCGCCGCTCATACCGATATTTCGGCGCACACTTCACAAATAACTTCAGAGCGCCGACGGCGCACTAATGCACTCACAGACAGGCCATCATCTCCAGGATTAAGCCCATGTAAGTATAGCATAATCTGTCCAGAGTGTCTCCTGTATCCCATAAGTGGGGCTGGGTATGGTCCAATAGCGTACGATCATTGCCGATCCGGCGGTACACTGGTACAATGAGCACATGTTTGGAGCATAAATACGCGTGTTGCGCCCGGTATCCACCGCTTCAACGTGAGAATAGTTATGGAAACCAAAGATAGAACTAATGGGCTACCAGAGACCCCGGACCGGCAGCTAGAATGGCGTAGCCCGGGCGTGAGCCTACGCAAGCGCTGGCTCACCGGTCTTGGGGTCGCGCTTGCGGCGGCCGTTTTTATCTTCATCGCACTCTCCCAGGGAGCCTCGATGTTGGTAAGTACGGTGATTGGGATCGTGTTTATTGGCTGCTTTGTCTGGTATTTACTGGCTGTGGCGCCCCCACCTTTTTGCATCACGATCGACAAAGATAACTTGATTCGAACTGAGCGTGGCGCTGAGCCGGTGGTCATTCCATGGATCGGTGTCGCCAAAGTCAAAGAAGAGCTTTTCAAGAGCGGCACCTCGGTGAGCGTCACCGTTTACAAGCGAGTGGGTGAGCGCGGGCTACATCGCTCATGGGTGGTGTACCGTGATGATTTGCCTGGGTTTGACTCGCTGGTTGCGGCGATGCGAGACCATATGCCGGAGGATAGCCCCTGGTATCGAGAAAAGGTGCACGATTAGCCAGGCTAGATCGAGCTTGGGAAGGAAGGTCAACCATGGGTCTGCGTGATCTACCGTTCTGGGCACGCTTCGCTAGTCTAATGGCCGACATGGGCATCGACAGCTTGGGCGCCAAACGGTGCGCAGTCAAAGGGCATAAGTGGCACGACGTGGAAATGGTGGTGCTGCGCAAGGACGGTGGTGTGGATCAATATGCCCGTGGCGCTGCCCAGCGCTGTCGCCGCTGTGGCGAAGTGCAGCAGAAGCTTCCGGCATGAACGCGGTAGACATGATCTACCGCAAGCGAGATGCAAAGACCCTGAACGCCGGGGAGATTGACTGGCTGGTACAGTCCTACACGCGTGGCGACGTACCGGACTATCAGATGTCCGCCTTCCTGATGGCGGTCGTCTGGCGAGGCATGAGCCAACAAGAGACGGCCGCCCTGACCCGGTCAATGCTACACTCCGGCAAAGAGTTGCGCGTTCGTGACTACGTCGCGCCGGTAGCTGACAAGCACAGCACTGGTGGCGTCGGCGACAAGGTGACTGTGGCAGTCGCACCGCTGGTCGCAGCCTGTGGCCTTCCAGTTGCGAAGATGGCTGGGCGTGGGCTTGGCTATACCGGCGGCACCATAGACAAGCTCGAATCCATCAGTGGATTGCGTACCGTGCTTAGCCCACGTACTTTTGTAAAGTTGCTGCGCCAGCATGGTTTAGCGCTCTCCGCCCAGTCGGCTAACCTGGCTCCAGCAGACGGCAAGATATATGCGTTACGGGATGTGACCGGCACCGTAGAAAGTATTCCTCTAATTGCTGCCAGCATCATGAGCAAGAAGCTTGCGGTGGGACCATCCCACTTACTCCTCGACGTGAAGGTGGGCTCCGGCGCCTTTATGAAGACGGAATCGGGTGCGCGCCGCCTCGCTCAGACTATGGTGCGTATTGGTAAAGACGCTGGTGTCAGGACTCAAGCTGTCCTCTCATCTATGGAGCAGCCACTGGGCCGCGCTGTCGGCAATGCTCTGGAGGTCGCCGAGGCGGTTGATGTTCTCAGGGGAAACGGCCCTGCGGATGTCACTATGATCTGTCTTCACGAAGCGGCCGCCTTGCTGGCCCTGGCCGGAGTGGTAGCCGGTGAAGCTGAAGGCCATGCCCGTGCCAGAGCGGCCATGGCAGATGGCTCGGGCCTAGAGAAGCTGGTCGAGGTGGTCGCAGCACAGGGAGGCGACGCCCGGCAAGTTGAAGATACTTCGCGTCTCCCCGTGGCGCCGGTGCGCGAGCTGGTTCCCGCATCCCGGACCGGGTACATAGCGGCCATTCACGCCGAGCGAATTGGCAGGGCGTCGGCGCATCTTGGCGCCGGCCGGAGCCGCAAAGGTGATCCGGTGGACCATGCGGTCGGGCTGCTACTCCTGGCCAAGGTCGGAGACTGTGTCCGGGCGGGAGAGCCCTTGGTAGAGATACATGCCCGCTCCACTGAGTCGGCTCATTCCATACGTGAGGAGGTAGAGAGCGCCTATTGCTGGAGCGAGGTGGCTCCAGCAGCCCCCTCACCGCTGATCCTGGGCACTATCTCCTAAGCTTGCCTGGTCTGCGGTCACCAGGTCTTTAGACGAATAGGCCCATTCTCCAGCGGCTACCTACCAGCACCTACACCACGGTACTGCCACGGCGCGCGCGCGGGCTCATCGACATGAATATCACGCCCAGGATAAACCCTGCGACTAGACCGCCAATGTGGTCGGCGATGCCGATACCGGGTACCGCAAAATCGAGGACCAGGTTCAGGAGCAGCCAGAATAGCCACTGGCCAATCAGCGCATTCGCCGCTCGCCCCAGCGCCTGTCGCCGCAGAAAGAGGAAGGCGCCAAAGGCGCCGAAGATGGCAAATATCGCGCCGGATGCCCCCAGAGCAATCTCGCTTGGTGTCACGACCGCCTGCGTGACTCCCGCGAGAATGCCGCCCACGAGATAGATTACCAGATAGCGCTGCGCCCCAAAGATGCGCTCGGTGAGCACTCCCACGAAGTAGAGCGACAGCATGTTCACCCCTATATGTTCGATACTCTCGTGGAGAAACATGGAGGTGAAGATCCGGTACGCCTGAATAGGTGATTGCTGTATCAATAATCCCTGCTCCACACCAAACTGGTACACCTTGTTGGAGCAGCTTGCCAGGAGATTATTTGAGGTGTAAACTTGGCAGTTCGCGCTCTGAAGTGGCGAGAGGAAATCGTGCGAGAGTGCAGCTACCACGAGATACATGAGTACGTTGATGCCGATTAGGGTATAGGTGACCACTGGTACGCCGTAGACCGCAGCGCGGGCACGTGCCATCTGCCGCTCAGCCGGCGAGCGCTGCGACCAAGGTCTCTGATAGGTGCTGCGCCCACTGTTGGGCGCTTGGGGGGACATGACCGCGCCGCTAACGACCTGTGGTGCCGCGGTTTCGACCGGAGGGAAAAGTTTCTTTAGGTCTTGACTTCCCGAGAGCCGAGCAGCCTTGGCTTCAGCCAGAGCAGCATCGCCGTTTCGGCCCAGCCGCCGTAGGCAATAGCCGCGCAGCGCATGGGCATAGGCACGGCCGGGATCAAGCGTCTCGACTCGCTCGAGTTCGAAGACGGCGGCGTCATACTGTTGATCGAGAACCAGGAGGATGGAATGCGCCAGCGCGCCGTCGGCGCTGTTCGGAGAAAGCTCCAGCACATGGCGGCACGCGATGTTCACTATGTCTACGGCGCCAAGCGCCAGATTGGCTTCCGCCACCCCCAGGTGGGCACGAGCCGCCGATCTATCAAGTTCGACCGCCCGAGAGAAGGCGGCAGCGGCCTCTGTGATCTTCCCATTGAGCAGCAGGTTGTTCCCTTGCTCAATCAGGGTTTTCACATCGGTCGTCATCTGCTGGTCCATATTGGTTACCCCACCCCGCCGAACGAAATCTGTGGCGAGAAGAACGTGAGAACGATCAATGAAGAATAAAACGAATGGCTAGTGCTAACAATCCCTATTATCTATAGTACCTGTATCAGCTATATTACATATAGAATTAGTACGCTGTTGCAAAAATCCCGCAAAGATCTCTCGACAGATGTGGGAAACGGCTGAATACTCTGCGCATTGAAGCCGATTGTGCCACGGGAAGATTCCCCAAAAGCCAGGCGCTATAGCCGCGCCGTCCCCGCCTTACATGCGATGTGTGCTATGTGGTATTCATCAGAAGAGGTACAACGTAGTATACGCGAAGAGCAGAATGGAGCAGGATGAAGTGGAAGAGAACAGGTATGTCCGGGATAAGCTCTATATTGGCGGTGAATGGGTAGCCTCTACCGGAACTAGTACCGCAAGTGTTATTAACCCAACCACGGAGGAGGCCATGGGAAGCATACCGCGTGGCACCGCAGAGGATGTGGACCGAGCGGTGCAGGCGGCAAGAGCGGCGTTCCCGATCTGGTCACAGACCCCTCCTGCGGAGCGCGCCGTATGCTTACAGCGCATTGCTGACGGGCTTAGGGCCAGTTCAGAAAAGATTGCCGCCGTCATTACCCAGGAGCTAGGCATGCCCTATCGCCTGGCCCAGATCATCCAGGTTGGCTCTCCAACTACCATCTTTGGCTCGATGCCGGGATTGCTAAAAGATGCCCTCTTTGAAGAAGAGGTGGGTAATTCTCTTATCGTTCGTGAGCCCGTAGGGGTAGTTGCGTGTATTACCCCCTGGAATTATCCATTACATCAGATTGCCGCCAAGGTTGCGCCGGCTCTGGCAGCTGGCTGTACTGTTGTCCTCAAGCCTAGCGAAGTAGCACCGCTCAATGCTTTCCTGCTGGCCGACATTGTAGACCAGGCCGGCTTGCCACCAGGGGCTTTCAATCTAATCTCGGGCCAGGGTAGTGTCGTCGGCGAAAGAATGGCCTCGCACCCTGAAGTGGACATGGTCTCGTTCACCGGCTCGACCAAGGCTGGTCGGCGCGTGAGCGAGCTAGCCGCTCAAACTGTCAAGCGAGTGGCAATGGAGCTGGGCGGAAAGTCGCCCAATATTATTCTTGATGATGCCGACTTCGCCAAGGCCATCAAAGATGGAGTCGGTAAGTGCTTCCTCAACTCTGGTCAAACTTGCAGCGCATTGACCCGCATGATTGTTCCCCGCTCGCGGCTGGCCGAAATCGACGAGCTGGCGACAGCAGCCGCAAAGAGCTGGGTTCCTGGAGACCCGATGG
Source organism: Ktedonobacterales bacterium (assembly GCA_052143275.1). Classification (GTDB taxonomy): domain Bacteria; phylum Chloroflexota; class Ktedonobacteria; order Ktedonobacterales; family JADMIN01; genus JAJPKE01. The sequence continues at coordinate 18,951 of JBKQTH010000293.1, forward strand.
CTAAAGGCACCACGCTGGGTCCACTGGTCTCGGCGGAGCAGCTTGACGCAGTGCGGTCGTATATCCGCACAGGTATCCAGGAGGGTGCACGCCTGCTCACTGGTGGAGTTGAGCCACCGGCTGCTCTTGAACGAGGGTATTTTGTTCTTCCGACCATCTTCTCTGATGTCCTGACCCATATGACCATCGCCCAGGAAGAGATTTTTGGGCCAGTGCTGGCTATCCTACCCTACGAAGACGAGGAAGATGCAATCCGTATTGCCAACGACACGACGTATGGGCTGGCCGGCGGAGTCTGGTCAGGCAGTCTCGAGCATGCGAAACGGGTGGCACGGCGCATTCGCACTGGACAGGTGGAGATCAATGGCGGCGCCTTCAACCCGCTGGCACCTTTTGGTGGGTATAAGCAGTCTGGTCATGGTCGCGAGCTGGGTAAATATGGACTGGTAGAATTTTTCGAGATCAAATCCATGCAGTTGCCGTAGCCAACGGGGGAGACGTGTTGAATGCCCAACAGCTCTAGTAACTTCTTCGGGCTGGTCGTCGACCAGAGCGACGACCAGGTGATTCCTTCGGTACAGTCACTTGCGATCGACCAACTTCCGGCTGGAGATGTGCTGATCTCGGTCAGTCACTCTAGCCTGAATTACAAAGATGCATTGGCGCTCACCGGCAGGAACAAAGTAGTACGCAGTTATCCGATGGTGCCCGGCATCGACTTGGTTGGGGTAGTAGAAGAATCAGATTCGCCCTATTGGAAACCAGGCGACCAGGTCATCCTTACCGGGTGGGGCGTGGGTGAGAACCGCTTCGGCGGCTATGCCGAGAAAGCACGGGTCAGAGGCGAGTGGTTGGTTCGGCTTCCTGACGGCATGGAGCCTCGAATCGCTATGGCGCTGGGCACCGCTGGATTTACTGCCATGCTCTCTCTCATGGCGTTGGAGGAGCATGGCTTTGCGCCGGGAAATTTGGAGGCGCTCGTGACCGGTGCCAGCGGCGGTGTCGGTAGCATGGCAGTAGCCCTACTGGCCCGAAGTGGGTACCGGGTCGTCGCTACCACGGGGCGAAGCGAGTCCGCGACCTACCTCGAACAGCTAGGGGCAGGCGAGGTCTTAGATCGATCTCTACTGGCAGCACCGGCTACCAGCCCACTTGGGTCGGGACGCTGGGGGGGAGCGATAGATACCGTTGGCGGTGACACGCTGGCTGGAGTGCTGCGTACTTTGGCGCCAGGGGCAAGCGTTGCCGCCTGTGGCAATGTGGCTGGCTTTGCGCTCAACACTTCCGTGCTGCCGTTCATTCTACGAGGAGTTAACTTGCTTGGTATCAACTCGTTTGACGCCCCAATCGAGCGGCGGCGTATGGCCTGGAAACGCCTTGCCGAAACGCTGCCGGCAGATCTGATTGAACAGACAATGCAAATCGTGAAGCTCAGCGATCTCCCGGCACACTCGACCCGGATCCTCGAGGGCATGGTTCGTGGCCGTATCGTAGTGGACGTCCGTTCAGGCTAAATCAGCGGGATTGGCTGTTTGTGCTAGCCTCCAGGGGCCGCTACTCTCCAGAGTGGAGGCGCGAGTCACCTTGCCTTCACTTTCCAGCTTGTAGAGATGGGCGGTAAGGGAAAGCGCGGCCATGCGGTGCAGACTTTCATCCACGTCGGCATAGATGGTACCTACTAGTGTGTCAAGTGTTGCCGGCCCGATCGCAAGACTGGCCAGTACCTGCTGCTCGCGTTGGTTTCGGTGTGAAATATACTCCAGGAGCAGTGCATGCGGTTCGGTGATGACTGGACCGTGAGCCGGCAAGATCATCTTGAGATCCAAATTGACTAACCGGTGGAGCGAGGCCAGATAGTCCACCAGATTGCCGTCCGGTGGCGCGATGACTACCGTTCCGGTTCCAGCCACCAGATCTCCAGCGAACAGATCTTGGCTGTCCTCAAGCAAAAAACAGAGGTGGTCGAAGCGATGACCTGGAGTGTGCAGGGCCTGCAGACGTCGCTGGCCAATGAGGGTAATTGCGCCATCTGCCAGCGTCCGGTCGGCAGCTGGCGTCCCCTCCCGGCTCCAGGCCAGTATCGGGGCGCCGGTCAGCTCGCGCAAGCGGGGGGCACCCTCCACATGATCGGTATGGCCATGGGTAATTAAGATCGCCGACACTCCGCGGCCGGCCTGCTGCATGATCCGCTGTAGGTGCTCTTCAACAGGTGGCCCTGGATCGATGACTACCGAGGGGCTACCTGGCGCGCTAATCACAAAGGTGTGCGTACCCGTGCCCGTCATCAAGGATGGATTCGGTGCCAGAATGTCTTCGACTCCGACAGGCAATGCCATCTGTGCCCGCTCCTCTGTACCACCGCCTGCATCAGCAGGAGTTAGGCGTCCCGTATACCTTTTACGCCTGTGTCACCCATGGGTCCAAAGTCACGATGACCTGTTGCCCGCGATACTCGATCACCTGTGGCCGGATGGAAGGAAGCGGCTGAGCAGTAAGTCGCTGCTGTATCGCGGCGATAGATCCTAGTTCGCACAATGTGGCCAGCTGGCGGATGGTAGCATAGACCAGCGGAAACCCGCCTTCCTGAAAGCGAGAGAGCGCGTCTTCCGGTCGAATCCACGTGCTCTCGGTTGTTTCCAGCCGGTCGTGTTCAGCTGCCTGCTGCTCCGGCATGGCGGCGAAGAAGAAATGAGTATCAAATCTTCTGGGGAACGCGCCGGGTTGGTAAAGCAGCCAATCTGGGATCGACTGCACATCTTGAGGTCGTATGATAGGGGGCAAGCTGGCAATATAGAGTTGCCACCGCTCTCCCGACCACGATTCGCCGCTCTGCTCCGGACTGCCCACCTTTTTCTCCCGCTGCACCGGCTACGACACCAAATGTGGACCCAATGTGTAGATTCTGTTGTGCCGCTACAATAGTCGGATCGCTAGGAAGAGATCGGTGAGGCGCCGATTACCCTGCGGAAGCGACTCAGCAGTTGAACACGCAAAGCGAAGAATTCTGGGTCTACCGGCTTCACTAGATAGTCGTCGGCCCCCGCCTGGAAGGCGTTGATCTTATCGCGCACTCCGGAGCGATTGGTAACGACCAACAGAAGTACATGGCGCATTTCCGGAGTAGAGTGGATTTTGGCGATGAGTTCCAGGCCATTGACATCAGGTAGATCGATTTCAGTCACAATCAAGCTAGGAACATGCAGCGACATGGCGTTGAGCGCGGCGTGAGCGGAGGGGACGATTGCTACCGCGCTTACATTAGTTAGCGCACGCGAAAGTCGTCCGGCACTGCTCTGATCAGGCTCGATAAACAGCACGGTCATCTGCGGTGACTGTCTCTGATTGTAGCTTGCAGGAAGTCGGGTGTTCCGATGGTTATCTTCAGACGTCATCAACAAATCCGGCACGCGGGCCCCTGCCCTCAGGCATAGGAGGAAGTGCCGCCTCCCACTTCTTAGCTGCGAACATCATCCCCAGGAACGGTGAGCGCCGGCCAAAAATTCACTTTGACAACAGGTTATTGAAAGGTTTGTTTGACCTACCAAAGGTTTGTTTGACCTACCACTAGGACGCATAACACTTCGCTAGGCTCCCCTATAGTACTAACTTACCTGTGTTAGCTGTGTCTCCTTATCTTTCTCCATCTACTTGCCTGGATGTAGCACACCTTGCCGGCTTGCAGACATACATTCCGGCTGAATTCGCGCCAATAACCTGTTATCGCGCACTTGAGTGTATCACGTCTACAGAAATAGTTGGATTCAGTACGCGAGAATTTCCCCGAAATTTAAGCCGGTAACTTTCCTCACTATGCTTACTTTATCATAGTGCATGGTTGTGAACAATAAGCAATCACCGCCTTCCCCTTTTTGCCGCCTGATCTACCGCCTGCTACCTGTTCCATCTCCGGCAGTCTGCGCGGGTGAGTGCGGCAAGACAGTGGTATACTAGTATATTGGTGTGCCTACTACTACCAGGTGATTTATTCACCACAGGCTCATCGATCAGATACCTAGCGACACCATTCCTCGTAGACCGGAGAGCCGTAACCGGCCTGATGAATACCATTGTTACGTGGTGAGTGAGTATGTCTCTGGCGTGTCGCGACTTATTGTGGTCCCGCCTAGAATGTGTGCAAAGGAAAACGCGTCGCAGTATGCAAGCAGTAAACGAATCGATTGAAAATAAGATGCGAGTTCGCTCCGACATACGAAATGTTGCCATCATCGCTCATGTTGATCATGGCAAAACCACTCTGGTAGATGGTCTGCTTAAGCAAGGTAAAGTCTTTCGTGAAAATCAACAGGTGGGCGAGTTGATCATGGACTCGAATGACCTGGAGCGTGAGCGTGGCATTACCATTCTGGCCAAAAATACGGCCATCACCTACAAGGGCATCAAGATCAATATTATTGACACGCCCGGGCACGCCGATTTTGGTGGTGAGGTTGAGCGTGTATTGAACATGGCGGACGGTTGTCTACTGCTGGTCGATGCGGTCGAAGGTCCAATGCCTCAGACCCGTTTCGTTCTCAGGAAGGCCTTCGAGCTTGGATTAAAGCCAATCCTGGTAATCAATAAGATCGATCGCCGCGATGCCCGCATTAGCCAGGTGCTGTCCTGGACTCAGGACCTCTTTCTTGAGTTGGCTACGCGAGATGACCAGCTTGAGTTTCCGGTCATCTATACAATTGCGCGCATGGGTATC
>JBKQTH010000294.1:0-7609 GCA_052143275.1 Ktedonobacterales bacterium
GTTGCCCGACCTCTTTATAGTCCTTTAATCTTAATGGGTAACAATGTCGGTTAAGCTTGAGCAAGGCAAGCTCAGTCGGGAGCGGCAATGCGGTATCCAGCGTTGATCTCAATTCTTGGTGGCGGACAATTGGCGCGCATGAGTGCCGAGGCAGCGGCTCGTCTGGGTATTGAGGTAGCGATCCTGGAGCGTGAGCCCGACAGCCCGGCAGCACGCATAGCTGCTCGTTCGCTTGTCGGCAACTTCGGTGATCGTGAGCAGTTACAGGAGCTGGCGCGAGGGGCACTGGCGGTGACGCTAGAGAACGAGTTTGTAGACACGCCCGCACTCCACTGGCTGGCATTGCAGGGAGTGTCTATCTTCCCAACCGCCGAGACGCTCTCGCTGGTACAGGATAAGCTGGAGCAGAAACGATTCATGCAGAGCGTGGGCATCCCCATGCCGGAGTTTGCCCAGGTTGAGTCTCGGGAAGATATTCTGCATGCCGGTGAGAGCTGGGGCTGGCCGCTGCTGTTGAAAATGCGGCGTAACAGTTACGATGGCTATGGTAACGCCACACTGCAGGGCCCGGAGGATATCGTGACGGCCGGTGAACGACTGGGCTGGCCTGAAAAAGCGCTGCTAGCCGAGGCATGGGTGCCTTTCATACGGGAACTCGCGGTAATCGTAGCACGTGGCCAAAACGGTCGCTGTGTAATTTATCCCGTGGTAGAGACGTTACAGCGCAACCACATCTGCCATGTCGTCCGCGCGCCTGCGGCGATCTCCGCGTCGGCAGCCGAAGACGCCACCCGGATAGCGTTGCAGGCAGTAGAGGCTATAGACGGCGTTGGCGTCTTTGGCATCGAGCTTTTCGAGACACCGCAGGGTAGTGTGCTCTATAACGAGATCGCGCCACGTCCCCACAACTCCGGGCACTATACCATCGAAGGTTGCATTGCCTCTCAATTTGAGAATCACCTGCGCGCAGTGCTCGGCTTGCCCCTGGGCAGCGCCGAAATGATCGCCCCAGCTGCCGTGATGGTAAACCTTCTCGGCAGCGGCAACGGTCCGGCAAAAGTGGACGGCCTGGCGGAGGCGCTCGCAATCACTGGCGCCAGCGTGCACATCTACGGCAAGTTGGTCTCGCGTCCTGGGCGTAAGATGGGGCACGTGACCGTGCTGGGTCCGACGGTGGCCGAAGCCGAGGCGCGCGCACTGGCGGCGGCAGAAGCAATCAATATTGGCTTTCCGGATTAACTGGTTGAAAGGAGTCACGTACAGCTGAATCAAAAATCGGCCTGAATGGTTGACAGGCTTGCAGTATTCAACTAAGGAGTCCGTATTTTGAATGCCCTGTTTGGAGGGGACATACTCACAGAGATTGAACTTGACCGGTTGCTTATTGAGACCCATTCAACCCACGTGAACACCTCAATTGCAATCACGTTGAGGAGTATGTCGACCGGACCAGTTGTAGTTGTAATCTGGTCCTCATAGTAAGGCCATCGACGTTCACTCAAATTGACTGGTCGCCACCTGTGGTCCCAGCTCAACCCGACGAGAGCAGGGGGTACGATGCAGACGGCGTGAGGAACGTCGACGAGCAGATTTCTGGAATAGCCAATTTCCAGCAGACTCTGGACGTGCCTCGTTACGACTTGAGTGCGACAATGTGGGACCAGGTTGTGCGCCAACCGGTGTAGGTGGCAAAGGGAGCATAATCGAGCCCATGTTGGTTGGTATGATAGAACTCCCCCGCTCCCACAGTGGGATCGTAGAACAACAAGTCGGTGTAAGCGCTATCAGAAAACTTGCCGGGGATGATGATCGACCAGGTCGTGCGCCAACCGGTGTAGGTGGCAAAGGAATCACCCAACCCGGTGCTGGTAGTATGATAAAATTGCCCCACTCCCACGGTGGGATCGTAGAAGAACAGGTCGTCGTAGGCATTATCGGAGAACTTGCCCGCGATGATGATCGACCAGGTCGTGCGGAATCCGGTGTGCGAACTAAAGGAATAATCGTCGAACCCATTGCTGTTGGTATGATAAAACTGGCCCACGCCCACGGTGGGATCGTAGAAGAACAAGTCGGTGTAGGCATTATCAGAAAACTTGCCCGCGATGATGATCGACCAGGTCGTGCGGAATCCATGTTCATGCACATTGAGATCAGGCCGGTTCCCAGCGGAATCAGGATCGTTCACTTCGCCCAAGTCACCGGTTTGCACGAACTGACCCTGTCCCTCCATGGGAGGGTTTGGGTCAGTTCTGCTGTAGAGGAGCAGATCCACCTGGCCCACCGGGTCAGAATCTGATCGGGCCATGAAATGGCCAGGTACGATGAGAGCGAAATTTGTAGAGGGGACGTTGAGATTTATGCCGAGTTGTATGGTTTGCAACGCCACGTAGCCAGATGAATCTACCGAATAGAGCTCAACCCCGGTTGCTGGGTCATGGAAGAGCAATTGACCAGTACCCTGGCGATCGCCGGGCGCATAGTCGCATCCCCAGCCAGGAGAAGACTCCTCATTGACATACTGAGGTTGTACGACGGCAGCGATGTAGAAATCGTAGGGTTGGATTACTCCGCCGTTGAGGGAACCCAGATACCGCAAGACGCCATCATTTGACGCCAGCTGGAAGAATGCGTTCCACGGGGCGTATTCACAGGGGTCACATATCTCGGGAGATGAGCCGTCGGCGAGGGGGTCCACAACCATCTCCGCGATCTCATGACTCAGGGCCGTCGCATAATTGCCACCTGGGTCTTGAATGGTCTGACCTGTCTTACGGACGTTCACAAAGCAATAGGGGACAGAAGTATCGGTAACGAGGTGATAGCCATAAACACCCAAGCTCGGATCTGCATCCGTATTGACGACTCCATCGGGATTACAGATGACAATGCAGAAATTTCTCTGCCCAGATGCACGCAAGGACGTGATCACCGGGTTCAGCCACTCCTGCAGGTCATGGTTGGTATACCTCCCGGATGGAACGCTCACCGATTGCTCCAAAACGCTGGTGGATACCGTTACTGGGTTGGTGCTCGTGTCATATTGGTGGGTGTATTCGGCAATACCCTGCACCGCCAGTTGGGCATAGGCGATGATCGTCGCCAGGTCTTGGTCGCTGATCGCTACCGTGGAGTTGCCCACCTGAAACGTGATCTTGAGGAAATGCAGGGTACCAGTGAAGGCGGCGCTGCGTCTTGGTCCAGCGCGGCTCTCCCCCAACCCATTCAAGAGAGGAAATCTGAAGAGCCATCCGAACATACGTTGCGCGAAACGTCCCAGGTTGCTGGAAGCTTTACGATTGCCGGCTCGCTGTTTCCGACGCAGGGCTTCGGCGGCTTGGCGCAGCTGAGGATAGGGCCGCAACTCCTCGTCGGTCATGCGGTGGAACCGATCCAAAACCTCAAAGGGCACGACACTGGCGTACCCAGCTTGAGGCTCACCGTTGGGGAAGAGGTGCGGGGACACCGCACTGATGAACGTAGCATTTTTCAGCGCTCGGGTGCCACTTCTACGGGACATGAGAACCTCCAGGCGAACATGAGAACGAGGGAACATGAGTGTTGGTGTAGTAATCCACTCGATGCTAGGCCGCTCACCGCTGCACACAGGAGCGGTGAGCGTAGTTGGTGTGAGCCCCGCCACGCGCGCCCATGACGACCAGTGCTGGCGCACTGCGGTCCGTCTCGAGATGCGCACGCAGACGCCACCTGTAGATAGCTTTGAGCTCCGTTGGGACCAGAGACGTTCTGTGACAATGATTGCGACAGTGTAGGAAGCGGTACCACGAGTTAGCGGTAGAAGTAGGGATCGAGGACCCGCACCTCGGTGATCTTGTCTACCGGCAGGTTGTTGCGCCTGGCTGCGCGCCGCACCGCCTCGGGAGAGGGAGCGTCGTAGATGCAGTAGGTCTTGTGCTTGTCCGGGGTCACATAGGAGTGGATCCAGGTGACCGTGTCGTCGGCGTTGGTGTTCACCACGTTTAGGCAGGCGCTTGCTCCCTCGTCGGTAAGGGGAATCGCGAGCCCAGCAGGGAAAGTCCGTTCAACGAGATAGCGTGGCATAGGGTTCCTCCTTTGCCCGGCCGGCGCTCCTCCCGCGCCTCCACGTCCAGGCAAAAGCAGCATACCTGCGCCGAGGCGCGGCGCATATCGGGGAAAGCCCCCATATTGGGCTCAGGACACCCCCATTTTGCTTCTGGGTGGTGTGACCGTCTGGGGGACGAGTTCGAGTTGATAGGCGAACCGTACTGCCTCCGTCCGAGAGCGTGCCTCCAACTTGGCCAGCACCGCCGACACATGGTGCTCGACCGTCTTGGGGGTTGTCGAAAGGCGGACGGCAATCTCAGGGTTGCTTAGCCCTTCCGCCATCAGAAGCAGAATCTCCATCTGGCGATTGGTTAGCCCGTGCGGATTCTCGCGAGTTGTGGGGCGCGGGCCACGCGGCAGTCCCCGCACACCCACTGCTCGCAGTTGTCGCCGCACCAGCGCCGCCGCCGGGTGCGCGCCCAACTGCTCAAAAATAGCCAGGGAAGAACGCTGGGCTATCTCATTGCCATCGATGAGTGCTAGCGCCTGCTCATAGGGACAGCCAAGCCGTTCCCAGACGTCCGCTGCCGCGCGCCAATCGCCCGACATCTGCACAGCGAAGGGCACGGCGACCTCATCGAGTGCGGCAATAGAGCGACCGCCGCGCCAGAACCAGACTGCCACCTCGCCTAGGAACCAGGGACGGTTAAGATGCGAGGCCTTGTGAACTCCAACTTCGGCCTCGGCGCCACATCCTTCGTGGTCGCCTTGCAGCCAGCGCCACTCCGCCCGCACCGCTGCCAGCGGCGTAATCCATTGCATCTCGCCAGTTGCCAGCGCCAGGTCACGCGCCTCATCGAGCACTGTTTCCACGTCGGGATCGCCGCGCCGAACCCGTAAGAGTCCCAACACCGTCAGTGCTGGGATACGAGTTACAGCAGATATCCGGGGAACCCTCAGGACGGTTGCGAGATCTTCATCCGCTCCTGACCAGTCGCCTTGATCGAGACACGCACGCGCACGTTCTAGTCGTAGGCCATGGCCAGATGAGTCCAGGTCACGCTCGGTGCAGTAGGCCAGGCCTGCCTCAATGTAGCCTGTGGCCTGGGTGTAGGCGCGATGCCTGACTGTGTTGGCGGCAAGTTTGCGGTATGTATCTGCAACTTGATTTTCAAAGCCATGCTCAAGAGCCATTTGAAGGCTGAGTTCCAGCTTCTCCTGTCCCCCTTCGACTCCAGCGCACATTTGTGACGTCCCAATGAGATTGAGAGCCGCGATCTCGGTCTTATCGTTGTGGAACCGCTTTGCCAGATCAATGGCGCGTTCACCCCAGAGCACGGTTTGGGCAGTGTCGCTTTGCATCATGCGCAGACCTGACAGGTTCGTGTAGGCTTTCGCCAACTCTCGACCCGGTGGCAGGGTCTCCAGCAATTCTACTGCCTCCGTGGCGAAGCGCCCAGCTTCCGCATCGCGGCCGAGATGTAAATAGAGATTCGACAGTTGGCATAGGCTCTTGCCAATCTGCTCTTTGTGGTTCAGATAGCGCCAGACAGCCAACGCTGCCATGCGTGCCTGAACGGCTTCTTCCACTTGGCCGGTCAGCAAGCACTCATACGACAATCCGTCGAGCAAGTCTGCGCGTTGCTCAGGATCTAGGCTATCGGCGTAACGGAGCGCCGTTCCATAATATGCTGCCGCCTCGCGATGGGCGCCCTGGGCCGATGCCTGCCTGGCTGCTGCTGGAGTGAACCGCAAGACGAGTGTAGCGTCCTCAGCTTGTGCGGCGTGATGTACCAGCCGCGCAAGTGACGCCTCTTTCCCGCCACTTTCCAGCAACACACGCAGCACCTCGGCATGGAGCGCCTGTCGTCGGGCAGGAGTAAGTGTGTTCTCGACTGCTTGCCGCGCGATTTCGTGCCGATAGCCCACCGCTCCATCCTCCATCTGGAGGATGCCCGCAGCTAGGCACTCCTCAAGTCCCGTACTGTATGCGGCGCTAGCTGCCTCGACGACTCGCCGCTCGACCTTGGTTGGCACGACCGCCACCAGCTCCAGAAGTTTTTGCGCGCCAGGCGAGCGGCGCGTGATCTGCGCATGTACGGCATCAGTTACACTCGCGGGCACTCCAGGAGCGCCACTCGTAAGGATCTCCATGAGGAAGAAAGGGTTGCCGCTGGTGACAAGATAGAGATTATTGGCGGAGCGATCAGCCTCTTGGGCAAGCATCACGACGGCGGCCTCCGAGAGCGGGGGCAAACGTAGCCGGGTGACGTCGCGGGCCGTGAGGTCACCAAGGACGAGGCGCAAGGGGTGCTCACGGCCCAACTCCTCGTCGCGGTAGGTCACGATGAGAAGTGCTCGAGTACGGTGGATGCGGCGGGCGAGGAACTTGATCAGATCGAGTGTCGCTTCGTCGGCCCAGTGGATGTCCTCGATGACTATGATGGTCGGCGGAGAACTAGTTACGAGTTCATCCAGCACGGCGGCGAAGAGCGTCGCGCGGTTGACTTCGCCTTCGAGGAGCATTCGCAATGGTGTACGTATCTGGTGCACAATGTCATAAAGCGGTCCCAGCGGACGGGGCGTGAAGAGCGCCTCGCAGGCGCCCCACAGCGTTCGTGTCGCCGACTGCTGTCGCTCAAGGAAGTGCTCCACCAGCGAAGTCTTGCCGATGCCGGCCTCGCCGCTGACCAGAGCGATCCGCCCGGAACCTCCTTCGACCTGGCAGAGCAGGTCGTCCAGTGTGTGCAAGAAGGCGTCGCGCTCGAGCAGTGGCACAGCCATAGGACACCGCCCCTTTCTTTCCTCTCTTGGGAAACGCCCAACAGGGACCGGTATGTTGGTGATCTGCCGTAAGTCTACACCATCATGCTGCCCAGCGCTATGTGACGCCTGCCACCTGAGCCTCCTCGATATGACGACGCGCTCCCTGACTACCATGGCATCAACCTCTACGGCCAACAGTTGAGGCTCGATCTCGGTGCGGACATTTCAACCTTACGGCAAGAACTGGAACATCCTGTCTCGGCGACCAATCAACCGTAAAATCCGGATACATACAAGAGTTAGACGGCACGGATTTTACATAATATAATTGCTGTAGGGAGAGCATTAGGAGTAGCTATCCTGGTGAACAAGTAGCCGGAGAACCTTGAATCCGGATTGGAGCCTGACTCTTGAAGGCTATTTGGGGGATGTGGTCCGGAACCTTCATAACAATATGAAGCCCAGAACAGACTTCTCGTATGTATCTGGGAGCGACGCATCCACGGCTACTTTCTCTTCCTGTCACTGCGTCCAATTTGCCAGTTTCTATGCCTTTGTGTACTGCGTCTCCACACTGCTTACTCCTGCTCTGTTGGTGCTTATCGGAGGACAGGGATGGCGCACGTTGCACGACAATCGCCGCATACCCTCATTGCTTCTGAGTTTGCTCATGAATCGATCTACGTGGGGGTAGACATCGGGAAGAGCCAGCATGTCGCTGGATTTGTCTCGAACACGTTGCTGCAACGCCATGAACGATTTGAAGGATGTCCGGTTCTCAAATTTGCGAATACTCGTGAGGGATTTCGCCAGCTCA
>JBKQTH010000295.1:0-3307 GCA_052143275.1 Ktedonobacterales bacterium
GTGCGGCGTTTTCAGGATCGATGGGAGACCAATCCTCAATACCGCGCGATGGTTTCCGGAGTGGTCGGGCTGGTGCTGGTCCTCACGCTCTGCGCCTGTACCGGTCTGTTGACTCTGGAGGGCAACAATCTGCTGGCCAGCGTCGGGCTGGCCAGCAATAACAGCAGCAGCAGCGGACCCCTCAACAGCAACACCGGCAGCAGCACCGTGCAGGCAGCCGGCTCGTTTCCCACCGCTACCTTTGGCCCCATTTATAACGTGCCCACTCCCGTGGGGACCGTACTGCCCACTTCCCAGACGCCGGTACCAGGGGCTACTCCTGTTCCTACTCCGACTACCGTGGCTTCCACACCTACCGTCGGAGGCACCAACAATGCGACATTTATCTGCACCAGTACCGATAGCGGTATTACCTGGACCTTTAGTCCCTGTCCGCTGGTTCATGGTCAGAACGGCACGCTTACTATCAGCGCCCCTGGGTATCCCAACACCGGCACCAACATCATCGTCAGTTTTGGCAGCTGCCCACGCGGCGATTGTACCGTAGACGATCCTCCCAGCCAGGGATACCAGACGAACGGCAGTGGAGTGGAGACGATCTCATTCACAGTGGCACAGGATGTACAGGTGGGCGGTCCTCCGGTAACCGGCGAGATCAATTTGTCGAATGGTCCAACCGCCGGCATCAACACGCAGGGCAGCTGTTCATAAGCAGCTGCCCTTTTAGTCTTTCTCTCTCATCGCCACCGGGCTAGAACAATCCCCGGCGCAAGGTAATGAGGCCAGGGGCAAAGCGATTGGCCTTCAGGAGGTACTCATCTTCGTTCCCCTGGATCATGAGCTTGTGCATCACAACGACATCGCCTTCCGGCAGTACATCCACAGGCTGGAGACACAGATCCATGATGGCATGGCCGTGCTCATAGACGTGCACGAGCCCGCCGGCGCCGGGAATGCGGTACACCCGCTCACTAGTGGAGGGGCTTACCACATCGAGGAACCCACAGTCTCTGACCTGCTGATATTCTTCCGGCGTCAACATGTCGCGCATCAGCGCATGAGCGCGCCGCTCGGCCGTGAAATAGCGGCCCAGAAGCCTACCCCACTCGCCCCAATGGCTTCCAATAGACAGCGCCAGACAGAACACTGCGAGCCCAGTCAGAACAGCCCAAACCAGCACCAGCACTTGAAATGTGCTCTCCAGCATAAGGGGCTAGCCTCCAACGACGCGCGGCACCATCACGATCTGCTCCGAAGTCTTATCAAAGACGTCAACGAGCGTTGGAGATTTACCGTTCTCAATTTTGAACGCTGTGGCACCCCGCGCCCGCTCGGCAGCAAAGATGCGTTCCGCCTCTTCCACTGCCGCGACGGCATCGGCTTCTCCGAGTTCCGCTTGCTTGAGGTCCCACACGACGCGGTCGTCTCCACGTCGCGACATCACACGCAACATGCCCATTTCTCATACCTCCCTATTGCTAAACAGCGAGTCTAGTCCGATGTGCCCCGGACGCATACTCCACACCGAGTATGGTACATCTGGTTCCGTGTACGCACATACCGTGCCGTGAACTACAGAGAAGTATCCAGGATACAGACATCAGACCATGAAGAATCACGAATTACGCGGGTGCGCTCGCATCGGTATACCACCCGGGACCAGGACAGTGATGAAGCCCATATCCAGTGGAAGCTCATCGTTCACTGGAGAAAGCTCATATCGGCGTAACACATCGGCGGCGATAGCCTTGACCTCGATATTGGCAAAGTTCACGCCAATACACAGTCGAGGCCCACCTCCAAATGTTACCAGAGCATACGGCGACCGGCGATCTTCCTCGCGTGGAGGCAGAAACCGGTCAGGGTCGAAGCGGTTAGGATCGGCAAAGTAGCGGGGCATCCGATGACAGCCGGCAATGGATAGTCGAACCGAGGTACCAACCGGCAGCGTGTAGCCGGCAAATTCGGTTTCCTTTACCACACCACGCGGCACGCTCTGCACCGGAGAGTGGAGCCGGCCAGCTTCACGAATGAAGAGATCAAGCTGATGCAGATTCCGCGCGCCCTCCACCGAGAGCGGGCCACTTGACCCAGCCAGCTGGCCCCGCACTTCTGCTAGCACGCTCTGCCGGTAGGTAGGTTCGGTGGCCAAGAGATAGAGGGTCCAGGCTGCGAGTGTCGTAGTGGTTTCATGTCCGGCCACCAGCAGTATGTAGAGATGAGCAAGCACTTCTTCGTCGGTGAGCGTCTGGCCCCCTTCGTCCCGCGTGTGCACAATCAAGCCTAGTACATCGTGAGTCTGGTTCTTAGGAGCTTTACGCCTCTGGGCAATCAGCTGCAGAAGCATCGAGTCCAGTTCCTGGCGAGCCGCCAGCGCGGCTCGCTCGTACTCAGCATAGGCAGTTCCGTCGTCGCCTATGAATGTTCCGGCACGCGGTAAGAGATCATAGAAGAGCTTTTGGAGATGCTCGACTTCATCGGGATGGTCAATGCCCGCGAGAGCCGTAGCCGCGACATGAAAGGTAATCTGGCGTGCTTCCTGGAACACGTCGACCTGATCTCGCTCGGCCCAGGTATCGGTATGCTCTCGGACAATACGTTGAATCGTAGGTAGGTATGTTTCCATGTAAGCGGCGGTAAAAGCGGGATTCCATATCTTGCGGCTTCGCAGCCAGGCAGGATTATCTTGGTTCAGCAATCCCTGGCCCATGAGATCGCCAATAATAGGGGTCCATCCAAGATCGTGGCTAAACGCTTCTCGCTGCGTGTTGAAGACGAGCCGATTGGCTTCGGCGCCTATCAGAAAGACTGCTTGGCGGCCTTCATTCTGAACGGATGGAAGTGGCCATCGGAAGAGGGGCCCAAGCTCCTCCGCCTCACGCGCCAATCGCTCCGGCATTGCACCGGAGAAAATATCCATTGCCGAAAGACTCGTAAGCGGCGCGTCGTGCAGTGGCTTGCCCATCGTATGCTGCCCTCTTTCTTCCACTGAATTGAATGGGACTCTCTCCTTTGAGTAAGAGTACAAAATGTGTATACGGACATGCCGCACCTATGTTACAGGTTGTCTAGAGGTGCAGCGCCAGCCTCAGGCTGTTCGTACTAGAATAGCAAGGATATCAGGATAACGAGTCAACGAGATTGGCATCATAGGTACGACGGTGGGATACAAGTGGGTCGAGAGGAATTGGTACAGCTTATGCGCATAACCAGACCAGGGCAGATCTTGAATCTACTGAATCGGTCACTATATCCTATGTGAATGGGTCACTAGAACCTAGGGCGGTAGCGGTACTATACGAGCGAC
>JBKQTH010000296.1:0-12588 GCA_052143275.1 Ktedonobacterales bacterium
CGAGGCTTTGCGGCAACAATCGAAGAGTGGCTGCTGGCAGCTGAATACATACTGGCCGAAGGCAACCAGAGCGTCATACTTTGCGAGCGAGGTGTGCGCAGCTTCGATCCCCAGACCCGCAACATTCTTGACCTTACCTGCGTACCGCTACTCTCCACTCTTAGCCACTTGCCGGTGCTGGTAGATCCAAGCCATGCCACCGGGCGACGGGACCTGGTAGTGCCAATGAGCGCGGCCGCGATCGCCGCAGGCGCCGATGGCCTGCTGGTTGAGATGCATCCAGACCCGGAAAAGGCTCTTTCCGACGGCGAGCAATCTATCACCCCGGCCATGCTTACTGACCTGATACACCAGACCAGCGTCATACACTTGGCGCTCGGTGGAATGGCCGATGCCGGGCTGATCTCCAACAACTTACCGCTTCCACACCACGGCAAGGCGCTAATAGGCAGCGCTGGATGAATGAGAGCGGAATGAAACTAGCTACCGGATTCCGGCTAGGGCGGCCGGAAGGTCACCTACCTGAGCTATGACGATGTCGGCTCCACGCTCCTGATAGATAAGCGCTTCATCACCAACCGCGATACAGACTGCCAGCACCGGTATGTATCGCTCGCCTGCTGATTCGCGGTAGCGAAGAACAAGGTCCAGGTCATCGGCGGTGTCACCAACGTAGAGAGCAGCCGATGACCCGAGTGTCTCCAGTGCATAGATCAGCGCCTGGGGATCCGGCTTCACGTAGATCTCAGACGATACGATGGCGGCAAAGGGCGAGTGGCCGTAGTTACTCTCGTGCCAGGCGAGTGAATCGCCGCCTGGCATCCTGCAGGCCTCTCCTAATCGTTCAACCGCCCAGTTTACCTCGGCGCCTCCGCGTCCGGTAATCAAGCCAAATTTGCCGATGCCCTCCAATGCAAGCCGAGAGAAAAAGTCACCAGTGAAGAGAACTTTCTCATTGTGCACGTAACCGTGGGCATCAGGAGCAAAATTAGGTTCGTGATCGTAGAGCTGGCGTACCAGTTCATGACCCCAGTAAAACTCATCATGCGCCCAGCGCGCGGCATCGCTTGCCGGTATGGCTGTCGCCGGCACGGTTGCGCGAAGCCAAGCCACACCACCCTGTTGCTGGCGAGCCGCCGCACTAGCAGCCATTGCCCAATCCTGAATTGAGACCTCAGCCTCTGGCTTACCGTGCCACTCGCGTAATTTCGCAGTCCAGAGCGCCGCAAAGAGTTGAGTTGCATCCCAGTCGCTATTAAATCCGCCGGCCAGCTTAAAAGCGGCAATATCGTCGGCGCTGACCATTGGTGATGGAGCATCGGAGAGACCATTTACCACCCGAACCAGATGCTCGGAAGCCTGCAAAACGGCATAGCGGTAGGAGCGGCTGGTATCAATCAAAACCCCGTCTACATCGAAGAGAGCCGTATCCAGTGAAACTGCGTCTCCAAGAAAGGCGCCAAGACGCAAACCAGGACGTAGCCACAACACTGAGGAAGGGGAAACTGGCAAATCCATGAATTCCTCGAATAATGCTAAAGAGAACCGGTCATAACCCACGATCAAGCAGACAAGCGGCGCGATAAGCCAAATCGAAACCCACTGGCGAGTATAGCACTCGCTAGTAACCCATGCGAAGATGCCACAGACCTTGTCGCCTCCGTAGGCAGCGTAGCTCTTGCGGGCGACCCGGCTTTCACCGTAGTATGAGGATAGGCCATTCTTGCTAGGAGGTCGCGATGTTTCAGGAGATAACCGTGGCGCTGGGACGTGGCGAGCCTATTGCGCTCTTGACGGTTGTGAAAATTTGGGGTGCGGCTCCCTGCGCACCTGGGGCGCGGCTGCTGGTCCATTCGGACGGCAGGGTTAGCGGTACGCTTGGAGGAGCCGCCACCGATGCGCGTGCCGTGGAAGATGCCCTACGCAGTCTCAACAGCGGACAGCCATTTCTCACCACCTACCATCTAGACGCGGAGGGCGGTGAAAGTGTGGGTAGTTGCGGCGCGTCGCTCGAGGTGTTTGTTGAACCGCTCCGACCGGAGTCGCGGTTACTGGTTGCGGGTTCTGGCTACGTTGCGCAGGCGCTGGCTCGCCTTGCGGTGCCGCTAGGCTGGCGCGTGACCTTGCTTGATGATCGCTCGGAATTTATACGTGGCGCCAATCTTCCCGAAAACGTGGAAACCGGTGTCGGCGACCTGGTGGAGCTGCTGGTCAAGCAGCATCCCAATCCGGGAACAGCTATCGTAGTGGTCACGCGTGGCCACCGCTCAGATGGAGACGCGTTACGAGCCGCCCTGGCGACTTCCGCTGGCTATGTGGGCATGATCGGCAGCATTGGCAAGGTGCGTACCATTTTCCGGGCGCTTCTCAAAGAGGGGGCTTCGCCAGAAACATTAGAGCGGGTACATGCCCCCATAGGACTCGATCTTGGCGCCAAGACGCCAGATGAGATCGCACTTAGCATAGCCGCAGAACTGCAAATGTGGAGGCGTGGAGGAAGTGGAGGCTCGTTGCGCGACCAGGCAGGCATCGTTGCGGAACTGCTACTCGAGCAGGCAGCGAGTGGAATGGAAGATGTCGAAGATGCCATCGGCGGCGAACGCGATTCTTCCACTGAGGACGTCGCTACCGGTACGAGTGCTGATGGTTCTTTGATTCCATCTCGATCGTTCCCAGTGTCGTGATACAATTCGGGCTGGCGTCACCAACCTCACACTAGATCAGGCAAAGCATAGGTAGGAGGCTGTTACTCTATGGCAATTCGCGTAGGTATCAACGGCTTCGGTCGCATCGGCCGCCAGAGCCTGAAGGCCATGCTGGATCGTCACCCGGACGACCTTGAGGTCGTCGGCATCAACGACATAACCGACTCGGAAACTAACGCGCACCTCTTTCGATACGACAGCACATATGGACGCTTCCCCGGTAAGGTTGAGGTCGTAGACAATGATATTGTCATCGACGGCCAGCGTATCAAAGTGTTCTCCCAGAAAGAGCCGGCACTGATCCCGTGGAGCGATGTTGGTGCACAACTGGTGGTCGAGAGCACCGGCTTCTTTACTGAGGGACCCAAAGCTGCAGCCCACTTGCACGGAAGTGTCAAGAAAGTAATCATCTCTGCCCCGGCTAAGGGCGAAGACATCACCATTGTGCTTGGTGTGAACCAGAATACGTATGATCCCGCGAACCATCACATCATTTCTAATGCTTCCTGTACAACTAACTGTCTCGCCCCTACCGCCAAAGTCATTAACGATGCTTTCATCATTGAAAAGGGGCTGATGACGACGGTTCACTCCTACACCAACGATCAGCGCCTACTCGATGTGGTGCACAAAGATCTTCGCCGGGCGCGTGCAGCCGCCCAGAATATTATTCCAACCACCACTGGCGCCGCTCGTGCCCTGGCTCTGGTCATCCCAGAGCTTAAGGGCAAATTCGATGGGTTCTCGCTGCGTGTGCCCACCGCTACGGTCTCAGTGGTCGACTTCGTGGCAACGCTCAGACGACCGGCCAGCGTCCAGATCGTCAACGACGCCTTCCAGGCCGCTGCCGATGGGGAGCTAAGTGGGATCCTAGGAATTACC
The DNA here is from genome assembly GCA_052143275.1 of Ktedonobacterales bacterium. GTDB lineage: Bacteria > Chloroflexota > Ktedonobacteria > Ktedonobacterales > JADMIN01 > JAJPKE01. The sequence goes on from JBKQTH010000296.1 coordinate 3,588, forward strand.
TATGAGCCACTAGTCTCCTCGGACTTCCGTGGTGACCAGCGGTCATCCATTGTAGATGCCGACTCTACCATGATGGTAGGCGACAACTTTCTTAAGGTAGTTGCCTGGTATGACAATGAGTGGGGCTATTCATGTCGCGTTGCTGATCTGGCTAGCTTCATCGGGGAACGGTTGTAAGTCATGAAAAAGGCCACAGTACGCGATATAGATGTACGGGACAAACAGGTGTTGGAGCGCGTGGATTTTAATGTGCCTGAGGACGAAAGCGGGCACATCACCGATGACACGCGAATCCGTGCCTCGTTGCCCACTATAGAGTATCTACTCGACCACGGCGCTTCGGTTGTTCTCATGAGCCATCTCGGACGTCCTAAGGGCAAGATCGATGAAAAATACAGCCTGCGTCCGGTTGCCGAAAGGCTTGGGGAGCTCTTGAGCAGGCCAGTCGAGTTTGCTCCCGATTGCATAGGCCCACAGGTTGCCGCCATAGCACGGGCCCTTCAGCCGGGCCAGGTATTGCTGCTGGAAAACCTTCGCTTCCATCCCGAAGAAGAGGCTGATGATCCAGAGTTCGCGCGACAGCTTGCCCAGCTCGGTGATATCTATGTCGACGATGCCTTCGGCACTGCCCATCGGGCCCATGCCAGCACCGAGGGGGTGACACACTACCTGCCGGCGTTTGCCGGCTTCCTGATGGAGAAGGAATTGAACTTCCTGGGCGAGGCATTGGAGGACCCAAGACGTCCATTTGTCGCTATCGCCGGTGGTGCCAAGGTCTCTGACAAGATCGCCGTGCTGGACCGGCTGATTGACATTGCCGATGCGGTACTCATCGGTGGAGGAATGGCCAATACATTCTTCCGGGCGAATGGGCTGTTCATGGGCGATTCACTCGTGGAAGAAGAAAAACTCGACGAGGCTCGCCGATTGATGGCAAAGGCGCAGTCCTCAGGTAAACGCTTCGTGCTGCCGTTGGACGTCGTAGTGGCCGATCGCTACGCTGCCGACGCCGACCATACGCTGACCACGCCTGATCAAGTGCCAGCTGGCTGGCGAATTCTCGATATTGGACCACAGACCCTGGTGGCATTTGGTGAGACACTAGCGGACGCAGAAACCGTCATCTTCAACGGCACAATGGGAGTAGCAGAATTTCCTGCATTTGCTAAGGGAACCAACGCCTTGATTGGGCTACTCGTGGAGCGCACCGAACAAGGTGCTACCACCATCGTCGGCGGCGGTGATTCGGCGGCGGCGGTGGAAGCAACAGGCGCGTCCGGCCGGCTGTCCCACGTTTCGACAGGTGGCGGTGCCTCTCTCGAATTCCTCGAGGGACGTGTACTACCTGGAGTGGCGGCTCTACAAGATCAAGATCAGGCCAAGTCAGCGCAGTAAGCAGCCTTCACTATCTGCTCTCTCCTCGCTCCAGGTAAATATAGCGGAGTATAGGGACGACAGAAACTGAATTTTCTAACGCTTCAAGGAGCCAATTCATGAACAGCGCAGATACATCAGCAGGTACATCACGGCGCCTTCCAATCGTCGCGGGTAACTGGAAAATGAATTATGGTCCTAAAGAGGCGCGGGCGTTCGCGGAGAGCATACTGGATAGGCTGGCCGCCTTATCCAGGGTTGAGTGTCTGCTCTGCCCACCATTTGTCTCACTGCCAGTGGTACGGGACGTGATTGCCGGAAGCCCAGTGAAATTGGGCGCCCAGAACATGTACTTCCTGGATGAAGGAGCTTATACTGGAGAAATCTCTCCCACTATGCTCCGTGAGCTCTGCCAATTCGTCATATTGGGACACTCGGAACGGCGCTCCTTCTTTGGAGAAACCGATGAATTGGTAAACAAGAAAGTCCTCGCGGCGTTCGCCCATGACCTGAATCCGATTGTCTGCGTCGGCGAACATTTAGAGGAGCGAGATGCCAACTTGACCGAGCGCGTCATTACCACCCAGGTTCATGGGAGCCTAGCCAACCTACCCGCCGGCCGCTTGAGCGAACTTGTCGTGGCATACGAGCCGGTATGGGCGATCGGCACTGGACGCGCAGCCTCCGCCCAGGACGCGAAAGATGCCGCAGCAATCATCCGTGCACTGCTCGGCGAAATGTACGGCGCCGCAGCCGCCACCGCGGTACGCATTCAGTACGGCGGCAGTGTCACCCCGGCAAATGTTGGCGAGTTCGCAGCGCTACCTGAAATCGACGGATCATTGGTCGGAGGAGCCAGCCTTAAGTCGGACTTCATCGAAATTGCTCGCGTGACGTCAGAGGTAAAAGATCGCCAGCATGACTCTGGTACTCTCAGCACGACGCGCGTGACAGATACGCCAGAGTAGACGTACAATACGTTACATCCAAACGAGAAAGAGGCGCATGCATTGGGCAAACGAGAGGAGAAATGGGTTGAACCACGACGAGTCGCGCCGCGCCCAATAAGTGGAGAGATGTGTGAAATCACTGATAGTTATTCCAACATACAACGAGTATGAGAACATTGCTGAGCTGATCGCTGACGTGCTGAATGCGGTACCAACTACTGATCTGCTGGTTATCGACGACAACTCACCGGATGGCACCGGAAAACTGGTTGACGAGATTGCCGCGCGGGATACGCGTGTCAATATCATACACCGTCCAGGTAAGCTAGGACTCGGCACAGCATACGTGCTCGGCTTCCACTATGCCATTGACCATGGCTACGATTTTGTCTTCGAGATGGATGCCGACTACTCACATGATCCCAAATACCTGCCGGATTTCTTCAGCATGTCCAACCAGGCGGATCTCGTCATAGGCTCCCGCTACATCAGTGGTGGAGGAACACCAAACTGGTCAGCGCTGCGTAAGTTCGTCAGCGGCGGAGGCAATACATTCGCCCGTCTGGTGCTAGGTATTCCAACTCATGACTGTACTGGCGGCTATCGCTGCTACCGGACAGGAGCGCTGCGTAAACTTGACCTCGACCAGATCCGTGCGCAGGGCTATGCTTTCCAGGTCGAGATGGCCTACGTGTTCTGGAAGCGCGGTTTCCGAGTCCGCGAAGTACCAATTGTCTTCATGGATCGCCGCGTCGGCAAGTCAAAAATGTCACGTAAGATCTTCATAGAGGGATTCCTGTGGGTTCTGCGCACCCGTTTTCGTGGCGATCCGGCTGTAAATGCATCGCCACCGGCAGAGCCGCTGCCTATGTATCGTCGGGAAGAATCTGAATCAGAAATAACCACCGAGCCCAATTCTGAAGGTGCTACCACACAAAGCCACTGATTCATCAATTAATTAGGATTCTGGCAAAGGTCTCCCTTGCATCCATTCGCCGGGGTCGGCAAATCCCAGGTATGCGTAAGGAAGCGTCCGCTCTGTCAATGCGTCTGCCAGACGTTGTGCTACTTGATCCATCTCCGTTTGCTTGGGTGTCCGCGTTCCGGTCTTTAATATGAAACGAGCCGCCAGCACCAGCCGCTCACCTCGCATCCAACCGCGAACTTCGCGAACTTCGCGGAACTGCTGCACCGCCTGCCGGAAATGGATAGCCACGTCCCGCGCAAAGTCACGGTGGTAATCCATCGCCGTCCGATTGCCTAACAAAGGCGGCAATTCAATCTCGATACACGGCAGAACCGCTATCTCCGTCCCTTCTGCTGAGGAGCGCTGAAATTCTCCGGTCCACTGGCCAGGGTCATTCGCCTCAGGCCCCATTGAAGTGTTGTGCGGGTTACGCTCGGGTGAGGGAGTATCTGCCAGTGGGGTGAATGGACTCGGCTCATGATCCGGCGAAGAAGGACCAACGGGACTCTTGCCGTAGGGACTGTAGGGATTGTAGTTTCCATAGCCTATGCCTGGCTCATTGGGACGATGCCACGGATTCCCCAGTTCCTCTGGAGTTCGTGGACCCAGTACGGGAAGCGAAGAGTCTAGGGTAGAATATGGCGGTCGTAAGGTAGGAGCATGTGCGCGTCGCTGTAAATTGCTCTGGCGGAGCTGAGCCACCCACTGCGAAGCGGTCGCCGGATCGACCGTAAGCTGGAGCCAGGGGGCGTCGGCTCCTGCAGCGCTGGGGTGAGCGGATGGAAAGTTCAGAGCCAGTTGCACCCACACAGCACTCTCGACATCATCTTCGCCGACTGTACCGCCTGGCCTCCGGAACGCGTCGAGAACACCTCCCGAAGTCCCTTGCCACCGGACATGAGTAAGAGTTAGAGGATTGTCTTCCCATCGGCGTGCCCCATAGAGCCAGCCACCTTGCGAGACGAATGCCAGTAATACATCCAGGATTCCGGTACTTGTTTCAGCAGAGCTTCCCTGCCCCCAGCTGACTTGAGCCATAATTGCACCTCCACGAGACCATGTGCTACCCGTCGTCCTTCACACTACTGGCGTCAGGACTTGCTTCACTTTTGCTTCCGGCAGGCAGGTGACGCGATTGGTTGATACCCCCAAGGCCTGTAGAATGGCCTCGTACCCGCTAGAATAGACCAAAAAAGCAAAACCTGGATCATCCCATCAGGAAAGCCTCTTTCGCTGGCACGTGCTATATGAGCGCGAGTATAGCACGCGAGCAGAATTAAGACAATCAGGACAGCAATTCCAGGCTACCTAGTCTACCTTTAGTACTGCTCAGGCGGTCGGAGTAGAGGCTAAGTCAACCATTAAGACTGGGTAGGTATTGGAGATGTTGGGCTGCTCTCCTGTGGCGCAACGATCACACGCAAACCCTGTTGCGCACGTTCGGGCACATCCTCCAGCATCCGAACGACAATGACGCTGATGTTGTCTTCACCACCGTTAGTGTTTGCCTCACGCACTAGCAGCTCAACTGCCTGTTGCGGATCCGCCGTTCCCCGTAAGATATGCTCAATTTGTGGATCACGCACCATCTCCCAGAGCCCATCTGAGCAGAGAAGCAGCTTATCACCGGCATGGAGAGGTATCTCGAATATGTCTGCCTCGACTGAGTCTTGCTCGCCGCCAAGGCTACGATAAATCTGATTGCGGCGCGGGTGGGTATAGACCTCCTCCGGGCGAATGACGCCCGCGCTTACCAGGCTCGCCACCACCGAATGATCGGTCGTGATCTGTTGCAGGCCGACATCTGGATTCATGAGATACGTGCGGCTGTCGCCCACATTCACAATATAGGCCATGTCATCTGCCACCAACGCGGCAGTAATGGTAGTGCCCATATCGAGCCGCTGATGCACATTATTCTCCTGCAATCGAGTGCTCGCATGCTGCACACTTCCGGAAAGCAACGAGCGCAAAGTGGAATCATCGAGCGGCTGTGCCGAATTCATTGCCTGTAAGATTTCGGTTGCCATCGTCTCGATAGCAAGCCGGCTTGCCTCCTGGCCATTGAGGTGGCCGCCCATTCCATCTGCCACGATAAACAAACCAAAAGGTTGCGTCCGCCCATTCACGATGCGGATTCCCTGTACCGCAAATATACTATCCTGATTGGGATCAGCTGCACGCTTGATACCAGGATGAGTCTGCCCAGCGGGATGAGGCATGAGAGCTGTGCCCTGGCGAGGTCGCCCTGAAGTTGCCGGCAATCCCGGCAACTTGACGGTAGGCTGCTCATCTACCAAGACGTTGGCGGCGCTCACACTGGGCAATGGGATCGTCGCTTCCTCACTCTCCAATTGCTGCTGATACTTCTCCAGATCTTCCAGTGGCATGTTAGGTGGGAGTAGGTCAAGCTGGGCTTCGTCTTCCGGCACCAAATATCCACTGTAGTTGGAGTTGTTGCTTCTCTGCCGGCGCCGCAGCAGGAAAATCAATGCCACAACAACCAGCAGCAGCGCTAGCGCTCCAAGCCCAATCAGTATCGCCAAAGTTATCTTGCTGACCCCAGTCGAGGAAGGTGGTGGAATCTGCTGAGTTGGAGTAGTGACTCCTTGAGTAAGTGGAGGGATGGTTGAAGATTTGGCTTGCGAAGCGGTCAAGAAAGGCAGAACTCCGCCAAAATCGGGATAAGAACTAGCTAAGGACTGGAAAATTCCCGTCGATTGACTATACTGGGGAGGTGTGGAGTAATAGCTGGTCAAGCCCTGCTGCCACTGAGTCATAAGTGGCCCAGGCTTGCTGGTAACCGGGCCAATTGCCTGATTCACAGTCGCGAGAGAAGTCAGGATGTGGCTTCCCTGAGCATCAGCGACTACCATGCCGATCAGACGACCATTCGAATCAATCTCTGGTGCCCCGAGACTCACCTGCGCGCTTAACGGCAGAGGTGTGCTGGCCACAACCGGAGCCTGAGTGGCTGTAGCCTCTGCAGTTCCGCCCGTCACGGTCAGCTCTGGAGGAGTGACCGTCGGCGGAGTGGTTGGGACCGTAGGCGGTGCCTGGTTGACTTGGCTGGCCGGCACCGCTATCGGATATACATCAGAGTTTACTTCGTCGAAGGTTTCGGAGTCGCGTGCAAGTGGCTGGCCGTAGACGTTGGTTATATCTATCACCGTGTCGGCAGCGGGATCGGCGGTCGGGTCCGAGGGCTGAGGTGGAGCAAGCACCGGCAAGTCGTGTGTCGATGTGCCAGATGGCGCTGTGAGTGGCAGTGCCTCCAACAGGGGTGCGGTGGGTCCACCATTGGAGACGACTTCTGCTGGATAAATACTGTAGACGATTGACCCGAGCTGGCTGCTCCCCGTACCAGTATAGGCGGCATTGAGCATGACATCAATGTGGCCTATACTCCAGCTGGAAGCGGCGCCGTTGAGTTGCTGGAACGCTGCCTGTACGCCTGCACAGGGTTTCACCGGATTAACCGCGGCGGTCGGCGTCAGTACATAGTTGAAAGAGTTGAGATTGCTGCCAATCGTACCAACCAACACACCATCGGCGGCGCATGGACTTAGCACTGGGATAGGGGCCGGATCATTGTTCAGCATGCCGTTGTAGTAGACCAGAACTCGTACTACGGCGATCTGCGCATATGCAACTGCCTCTGATGGTCGCGAGTCCTCTGACCTACTTGTAGCCTGCCTCGAGAGCGACGCCGCTTCTACCTGGCCCATGCTCAGAAGCGCTACTAGGCTGGACAGAAGTAAACACAATAGTACCAGTGCCAGAATTCCTCTTCGGTCTCGACTCCTCGAAGTCATTCATGTCCTCCAACCACCGTACGTATGTGCGAATCTGTGCATATAGAGTCGCCTCGTTGTAGGCGTCATTTAGAAAACGCAGAACGCATGCTGGGCATAGTGGGCCTTACTTGTTGTAACGCTCGATCTGCACCATAGGCACAAAAGGCGAGCACTGGGCAGGTCATACATGAAATGAACATGGCACGAATTTTTGCGGAGCGAGAAACAGTATAGCATACGAAACTCTGCCCCACGTCGGAGGCGATTGTGCCTTGACGCCTACCCTCTCGCTCGACTAAACTTCACATTGTGTACCATTGATACCAGAGGGTCGGTGGCCATACAAGAATCTCACCGATATATGGGATGACAGGCTAGCCAGCGCTTTCTCTTGAGAATGGACGGGTGCTTTACTATGGCACAAACAACTCTACCAGGCAAACGGGCTGAGATCTCCAAGGCATTGCCCTCCGCTGCCGCTGCAGCGCAGAAGTCCACACGCTGGCCCGACGATATAGATGTCATCTTCGAGAAGGATCCCGCTGCGCGCAATATCTTTGAAGTGCTGACTTATCAAGGTCTTCACGCCATTCTCTGGCACCGGCTAGCTCACGCTCTCTATCGGGCAAATGTCCCCTTTCTTCCTAGACTGATCTCACAAACTGCTCGTGTCCTTACCGGCGGCATTGAAATCCATCCCGGCGCCTGTATTGGGAGGCGCTTCTTTATCGATCATGGAACCGGTGTAGTAATTGGTGAAACGGCGGAAATTGGGGACAACGTAATGCTATACCACCAGGTGACTCTGGGCGCCACCGGCTGGTGGAAGCAACGCGGCGATGGACGTGTGAAGCGCCATCCCACCATAGAGGATAACGTCACCATTGGTGTAGGTGCCTCAGTGCTGGGACCAATTACCATAGGTCACGATTCTAAGATCGGCGCCATGGCACTGGTCTTGGAATCCATACCGCCACACTCGGTCGTTGTCGCTCAACCAGCAAAACTGCACACTCGCGAGGGTCCAACCGTAGAGATGGAGGGGCTGAACGACCAGGACTACGCAGACTACGCCATTTGAACTTCATGGGCCATTAGCGCCAGAAGGGCAACCTTGGGTGAGCATGGCCAAAGGAAGGTGCATCGTCCATTATGGCATTACCCAACATCATCGCTGATACATCCGCGCGTTTCCGCATTGGTGTTTTTGCCGTCATAGAAGGCGGCGGTCGCTATTTGCTGGCCCATCGCAATGACATTGATTGGTGGAACCTGATTGGTGGCGGCTTGGAGTATGACGAGACCGTAGAGCAAGGATTAGCCCGTGAAGTGCGCGAAGAGGTCGGCGCGGAGATTGAGATCATACGGCTAGTGGGAGTGTATTCAAAGCCGCGTAAACGCGAAGTGGTGCTGACCTTCCTCTGCCGCCTGGCCCAGAATAGCCCAGAACCAAGCACCAGCGACGAGGTGAGTGAAGTGAACTGGTTTACCTCAGATGCCCTTCCGGAGAACCTACTCCCGAAGCACCGCCAGCGGCTGGAAGACGCCCTGTTAGGGCGCGGCGAAACCATCATTCGAGCTCAATTGACCTCTACCGAAGAAGACCAAAGCTTCCTGTCCGAGTGACAACCGTTCTCCAAAACTTACCCAAGTATTGACATGCCACGCTCAGCGTTTGGTTCCTGCTTCACGGCCGCCAGTTTCATGCGAGGCCCAGACCTCGCGCCAGCGCTGACGGCTCGCACCGAGCGTTTTGACTGTCCGAGGAACGAGCCTGCCAGTTTTTCGAGATTGATCGCCGCATTCAGATCCCGATCTCGCACTAGCCCACACTGCTCACAGTGATAGGTCCGATCTGAAAGGGTGAGATCCTCGTCTACCCACCCGCAGCTACTGCACCGCTTGCTGGAGGG
>JBKQTH010000297.1:0-25960 GCA_052143275.1 Ktedonobacterales bacterium
GGACGGCGCGACCGACGCGGCAGGTGAGGCCGATGACGTCGCCGCGGCGGTTGCGGATGGCGCTGATGCGGTGCAGAGTTCGCTCGATCCCCGCCCGGTTGTCATCTCCAAACTGCCCAATCCGCTCCACTACATACTTCACGTCTTCGGTGGTCACCGGAGTGGTACCGAGGGCAACTTCTTTCTCCGGGAAGCGCCCTTCCGGCAACCGGCCGAGGTCCAGGACAATCTCAAGTAATCCGTCACAGTCATCCATTTGCGCAACTGCCTCGCGTACGCGTGGCGGCAGTACAGCCAAGAGAACGGAGAGATCATCGGAGGTCACGTGTTGCATAGTGCGTTATTTCACCTTCGCTCAGGTGCGTTGGGGTATTCCTTAATCCCTCGACACCATACACCACTCGAGGTTCCACTGCAAGAACCTCACGTTTCCGCAACGCCCGCATGGTAAGATGGCGAACGAGCAGCGCATGTGTGCTGCTATGCAGAAAGCCGGCGGCACGCAGAGTATTTGCCACCGTGCCGTCATACTCACGAACCTGACATGCCACTGGACGCGGTCCCTCCTTTGCCAGGACGCGCAGGCCAAATCGCACGAGCGCCAGTGAAGTGTCAGGTTCGTCAGGATGCGCCATAATCCAGAGCTGATGTGGTTGGGAACCGCGCCCAAGGCGCAGTCGAATCCAGCCTCCGAGTCGTACGCCTCGGTCGTGTACGAAGGCTGTGATGGCAGGCTCAACCAGCGGAAGAGACCAGCTACGAGCGCTACCCGCGAGAGTATACAGCAACTCGTTACTGGTCAAACTCTCGGCCATCTGCACTCGACGTGGTGTAGAGGCGTCATAGAGCCGGAGCAACCCCCAAACATCATGACGATGCCAGGGGCGCAGCGGCACATCCGGCACAATTCCATCGGATGGTGCCTCCGGCTGGATCAAATCTTGTCGCTCGGTCGCTGCAGAGTCTCCAACGAGAGAGTCGCACTCATCTGCCGTAATAAGAAGCTGGCGGCGTGAGGAGGCTTGCGAAGCGAGGGCGTCCAACCCACCTTGCGGTGTAGAAAGCCAGTAGGTCAAGTCTCGAGCATAGCGCTGGAAACCAAGCTTGCTGAAGAGCTCTATCTCAGGCATTTCGTCCTCTACACGAGCGAAAAAGCGATGAACACCTCGCATGATCGCCACATTTAGCGCATATTGAGTGAGCTCCATAAGCACCTCACTCGATGAAGGGGTAGGCGAGTGGCCGCCAGAGTTGGTCAGCGCGGCAAGATAGGATAAGTCCCATGCCTCACCGCCGGGTCGTGCGTGGGCCTGAGCCAGGCCAAGAATCTGCCAGCGATCTTCGCAGACCCACGTAAAGGCTGAGGGGACGGAGAACAATGCGCGGAAGAGGGCCGGTACGCTGCTTTGCTGTGCTGGAGAGGTAGGGGCGACTACAAAGTGTGCGAATTCACTATGGCGCGCTTGCGCGTGCCGGTCAATCGCGTAATAGATGCCAGGTAGGTTAACGTATGGTACTGGTCGGATCATCCGAAGGCAGAACCCCCTAGCGTAGCTCTGTGACTACTGCCCTGATCGGTGGCTGTCATATGAAACGAGAGCCGCCTCGCATGTTGGGACACGCGTGGGGATAAGCATAATGCGAGCCAGTATTTACTGGCTATGCGTATACTCACGCACCATCCCAAGGAAGTAATCGTGAAAACGTGTATCTCCAGTCACCTCCGGGTGAAAAGCTGTCCCCAACAACGGCCCCTGCTGGACCGCTACTATAGGCCCCTGGGACGCACCGTCGGATTCCAGACGTGCCAGCACGAGAACGCCCTCGCCAATTGCTTCAACCACCGGTCCACGTATGAAGACCGCGTGAAACGGCTCTTGACCTAGAACTGGAACATGCAACATTGTCTCGAAACTGGCACGCTGTGGACCGAATGCGTTACGGCGGGTCCGAATATTCATTGCTGCTAGGAGCGGCTGCCCCAGAAGTGCATCATCGGTTTCGCGTGAGAGCAGAATGAGCCCTGCGCAGGTGCCCCAGACCGGCAGCCCGCTAGCGACCAAGCTACGTAGCGGCTCGTCCAGCCGATAGGCAAGCATCAACTTGCCCATAACCGTGCTCTCGCCACCAGGAATAATCAAGCCATCCACACCTTCCAGATCGGCTGGAAGCCGCACCGGAAATGCCTCGGCTCCCCGTTCGTGCAGAGCGTTGATATGCTCGCGGAAGTCACCTTGCAAAGCAAGTACGCCGATACCGCCCATGTGTTGCACGCGCTCGCTTTCTTCATAAATAATCCAGAATTGCGCGTGTCCAGCCGTGAGCAAACGCTCCTGTACTATTGTACCACGAACATCTCACTCGCTATAACGGACACTTGCCAGTAAGCTTACTACCAGCCCCTGGCTGCCATGAGCTGTGCCTCAGGGATGGCACCGAGATCGATTCCGCGCATCGGCTCTCCGAGACCGGCGGATACCTGCGCCAGAATCTGGGGATCTTCGAAGTGAGTAGTGGCCTGGACGATCGCCTTGGCGGTGCGTAGCGGGTCCGAGGATTTGAAGATGCCGGAACCTACAAAGACACCATCACTTCCAAGTCGCATGACCAGGGCGGCATCGGCGGGGGTGGCAATGCCCCCGGCGCAGAAGAGTACGACCGGAAGACGCTGTAGCTGCCGAACTTCTCGCACCAGTTCGTATGGTGCGCCGAGATTCTTGGCCTCGGTCATGAGCTCCTCAGCTGGCATTATCGTCAAATGACGAATGCCGTCAGTGATCGAACGCAAGTGGCGGACTGCTTCCACAATATTGCCGGTACCCGCTTCCCCTTTGCTGCGAATCATTGCTGCGCCCTCGCCTATGCGGCGCAGCGCCTCACCGAGGTCTCGTGCGCCGCAGACAAATGGTACTTCGAATCGATCCTTGGCAACGTGGAAACTCTCGTCGGCAGGGGTCAGCACCTCGGATTCGTCAATGCAATCAACACCGAGCGCTTGCAAAATCTCGGCTTCTACAAAATGACCAATTCGGCACTTGGCCATCACCGGAATGGTTACCGCGCTCTTGATGCCCAGTATCAGTTCCGGATCGCTCATGCGAGCCACTCCACCGTCGCGTCGAATGTCTGCCGGTACGCGCTCCAGTGCCATGACCGCGGAGGCACCCGCCTCTTCAGCGATGCGCGCTTGCTCAGCGTTGACGACATCCATAATGACTCCACCCTTGAGCATTTCCGGAAAGTTGCGTTTTACGCTCGTAGTGCCCGTCTGCTTTTCCACCGCTAACTCCTCTACTTTCGGCTTTTGGTAATTGGACTAGTCCAATTACCACTTTTTTGCGGATCGAGTAGGCCATATCTACAAGTGATTGTATCACACGCGCTGAAGACCTTGACAGGTGCTGAAGACCTTGACAGGTCTAGAAAATGAGCCTTGCCATACGCCGCCGTGTGAGCCAGAATAGAAAGATGGCTAACCGCTTATACAGTTACAGTTCCGGCCCGTACTGATTAGGGTGAAATGAAGACGCAGATGCGCATCGCTCTACTGGCGCCGCTGGTCTCACCAATCGCTCCCCCCTTTCTCGGAGGGGCGCAGGCGCTGCTGGCCGATCTTGCCGCCGGCCTTGCCGAGCGTGGACATGAGGTCACGCTCTATGCCGCCGATGGCTCAGCTGTCCCAGGGGTGAACGTGCCGGAGCTGGGTATCGATTCCCAAGAGCTGACGCCTGCCCGTCTGGGAAGATCTGATCTGGGTGCTTCAGGTGATGACGGCGCCGCCGATACGAAGAATGAAGGGGATGAGGATGACGAACGATTTGGCGGATTGGTGCCGCTCGATCGCGATCTTTATCTCAACGATTATGCCTTTCTACGAGCCTACCGTGCCATCGCCGAACATTCCGGCCAGCACGACGTGTTGCATGCCCATGCCTATGATGCGCCCGCCTTTGCTTACTCAGCAATACAGCCGCTGCCAGTTGTGCACACGCTTCATCTACCGGCGCAGGATGAGATCATAAACACCATGCTGGCAATGGTGGCGCCTCCGCAATCATCCACGTCGTCCACTCAGCTGGTTACGGTTTCATCGGCCTGCGCCGCCACCTATCTGCCCTTCTGCCGGATCGCTGCCGTCATTTACAATGGAATTCCGATCGAGCGCATCCCCTATGCTCCGCACCCGGCATCAGAGGAGTATCTGCTCTATGCCGGCCGTATCTCGCCTGAAAAGGGAGTTGAGGACGCGCTCGAGATCGCACGCCACGCCGGTATGCATCTCATCCTGGCCGGCGGTATCTATGACCGCGACTATTATGACAAGCGTGTGGCTCCCCAGTTAAACGGCCAGTCAAGTGGTGCCACGTACCTCGGGGCAGTGCCGCGTGAACAGCTCTGGCAGCTGATGGCTGGAGCCCAAGCTCTCCTGGTGCCCAGCTACTGGGACGAGCCGTTTGGGCTGGTAGCTGCCGAGGCCCAGGCCACTGGAACACCGGTCATAGGTTACGCGCGAGGAGGATTACCCGAGGTGATAGCAGATGGAGTCACCGGCTGGCTGGTAGCCGCGGGCGACCGTCACCGGGCGGCCGAAGCAGTTGCTCAGGTGAGCAGGCTTGACCGTGCCGGCTGCCGGAGATGGGTGGCCGAGCGATTCGGCCTGGATACGATGCTCGACGCCTATCTGGCCTTCTACGCCAGCATGATTGGCGGATAGCTAGGGTCGCGTAGCCCGGAGCGACGAATCTTTCTCATGTGCTATACTGCCGGCAAAGCCGCCATCCAACTGCACTCCTAAGTAGGTTGCTTTCTAAAGTTTGGTGCTGGCGCATATACCTAACTAGACTATCTCCATGCTGAACTACTCCAGACTATTCCCGCCGGATCTCTGGTGATAGTGACGACATTTAATGATATGTATGGAAGGCTGGATCGCATATATGCCGACACGAATCATTATTGCCGAGGACGACTCGGTCATTCGCATGGACTTGAAGGAAGAACTTCAGCGCCAGGGATATTTGGTTGTGGGCGACGCTGGTGACGGCCAAAGTGCGGTAAATCTCGCTCGCGAGTTGCGTCCCGATTTGGTGGTAATGGATATTCGTATGCCGGAGATGGACGGTATCAGTGCCGCTGAAATATTGACGCGCGAGAAGCTGGCCCCAGTAGTTCTGCTCACGGCTTTCAGTGATCAAGAGTTGATTGACCGTGCTCGCAACGCTGGCGTGATTCACTATGTGACTAAGCCCTGGCGCGCCAGCGACCTCAAGCCTGCTATCGAGATTGCCCTCAGCCGCTTCCAGGAATTCCGGGCTATGGAGACCAAAGTACACGATCTGGAGGATCTTCTGGCTACACGCAAAGTAGTCGAGAAGGCCAAGGGTGTGCTGATGGAGAAGTACGGTATCAGCGAGCAGGAAGCCTTCCGGCGCATTCAGAAGGCCAGCATGAACAACCGCAAATCTATGAAGGATGTGGCTGAGGCTATTCTGCTGGCCGAGGAATTGGAAGGCCAATAGGGTGCGCTTATGTCACGTCTGTTAGAGCCGTCTACGCAAGCCGCGACCATACCAGTAGTGGGAATCCGTTTCCGTCCGACTGGACGTATCTACTATTACGATCCGGCTGGCTATGACCTCAAGACCGGGCAGTGGGTCGTGGTTGAAAGCAGCAAAGGCATTGAATGCGGCCGGGTCGTGATAGCTCCACGACAGATAGCCTTCTCTGAAGTTAGCGGTGAGGAGCGAAAGACGATAGCGCGTCTGGCTTCGGAGGATGATTTACGCCAGATGCTTGCCTATAAGTCAAAGGAAAAGGACGTATTGCGCCGGTGCTCCGAGCGCGTCGAGAATCACTCTCTGCCTATGAAGCTGGTGGAGGCTGAATATACCTTTGATGGCAGTAGACTCACGTTTTACTTCACGGCTGAGGAGAGGGTGGATTTTCGCGCGTTGGTTCGTGACCTGGCTTCGCTCTTCCATACTCGGATCGAGCTGCGCCAGATCGGTGCCCGGGATCATGCCAAACTGCTGGGAGGCGTGGGCGTCTGCGGCAAGACACTGTGCTGCAGCTCCTGGTTGACCGAGTTCAATGTCGTGTCGATCAAGATGGCTAAGGAGCAAGGACTCCCGCTTAACACCGCCAAGATTTCCGGCGTGTGCGGCCGGTTGATGTGTTGCCTGGCCTACGAGAATGACGACTATACCGTCGCCAAGGCCGAAATGCCTTCCTACGGAGAGATCCTCATGACGCCGAGTGGCGCAGGGCGGGTCACTGGCGTCAACGTTCCCAAAGAAACGGTTGAATTGACGCTTGAAAGTGGCGCTGTAATCGTCATGCCTCTGAGAGAGCTACCTGGCTATGATAAACCTGCCGAACCGCCGGAGAATCTCCATAAGGGTGAAGGCTGCGGCAAACCCAACTGCGGCCGGAATCGGCATCGCCAGGCCACAGCCCCTGGGCTGCATTCGGAGCAAACGGACATGAATTAGTGGTGCAGTGTCTGGAGCACCCAATCTCGTTTCGTATTCGTTCCACAAGAGGTGGTGTCGTGGCAGGGAAGTTGCAGTGCCAAGTAAAGTATGCGTACATCACCAAAGGTCCCAACCAAAAATCCGGGTGGTGTCCAAAAGTTGCTGCGCCGTTGGCACCTTGGGGACATCCACATGGGGCCACCGGCAGCCGATTGGGAAACTCCTTACACCTGGTTGCCTGAATTACGAACCTGGTCTCCAGCGGTTGCGCCGCCGGTCCTAGGGCTGATTTTGGTCTTTATAGCCACGCTGTCAGCTCCGGCGTCCCCAGCCGGGCGACCTTCCGCCGACGGACCCTCGCTGCCCATTCTGTTCCTCTTGTACTTCGGTTGCGGTGTACTCTATGGTCTATGTCTGTATTTCGCGCCGACACTCAATAGCTGGGCCAAGACACTCGTAGGCGGCGCTCTACTCTATGGTTTGGCAGCGCTTTGGTTTCTTGGCAGTCTGCCTCTGCTACTCGTCGGGTTGCTGCTCTCTGGTGGACTTGGCCTCTATTACCTGCATATCTGTTCGCACCGTGTACCAGCGGAGACTTTGCACGTCACGACCGTTGCCGGGCGATACTGGCGGGCTATAGCCCCTGGTCGGGCTCTTCTGCTTCCCGGAGAACGACTACAGATGGAACTGCCGAATCCAGCCAGGCAATACACCACGCCACTGGTGCAGGTGCATTTATGTGATTCGGTTGGGAATCGATTCGTCATACAGGCAAGCACCACCGCGAGTTACTGCTACTCGCCCATTGATGCGCTAAGTAAGCGGGTCATGACGGAGAAGTGGGAAGATGATCTGCAAAAGACGACTCGAGAGACTCTCCGAGACGTGCTGGCGGTGTTTGGACATGCCAGCCTTGAAAATTCCCAGCCTGGGCAGTTGCTTCCCTGGCGAGATCAACAGGGAAAGTCTATAGAAGGCCAGGAATTGGCTCAGGCGCTATTGGACCGCTTACGCCGCTATGCGATTACTCAGGGTCTGGCTATTGGCTGGGTGCGCATACGAGATCTGCATCTCGCGCCCGATGCGCGCTTCACCAAGCCTGAGCCCGTGCCGTCGACGCCAGGTGCGCTTCCCCCTTTAGGGCCGGAGAGGAAGAACCCTCTGAAGGACGGTGCTGCGCCCGTTGCTGCATCTGCCGCCAACCTAGAAGAGTTGCCGGTGGAGGCGCTGCTCGAACTGTATGACACCGTGCGAGTAGGTTCTATCAGTGACCCAGAGACCATAAGGTCCATAGCAGAGGCGTTTAGGGCGCTTGGCCACGACAAAGACCGGAGCGCGTCCTGTCCATACGATACTGAGGAGGTGGCAGAGCTTCTCCTACGGTATGCCGCCTCACTCGAGCAATAGCGCGGCCGGTGATCTTACAAGCAGGCGGTGTCAAAGGATATAACGACTCAGATCTTCGTCGGCCAACAGGTCTTCCAACCGGCCACGGACAAACGCCGCGTCCACCAGGATACTCTGACCGGCGAGAGCGGGCGCGTCAAATGAGACCTCCTCCAACACCTTTTCCATAATGGTCTGCAGACGGCGGGCGCCGATATTCTCAATCCTCTCGTTCATCCGCTGGGTAGCGCGAGCAATCTCAGCCACTCCATCCTCAGCAAACTGCAGCTGGACTTTCTCGACGCCGAGTAGAGCTTCGTACTGTCTGGTGAGCGCGTTCTCCGGCTGAGTAAGGATAGATTGGTAGTCCGCCTCCGTCAAGGAGGTAAGCTCAACACGGAGAGGAAGACGTCCCTGCAGCTCGGGAATCAGGTCAGAAGGCTTTGTATTATGGAAAGCACCGGCAGCGATCCAGAGTATGTGGTCAGTCTTGATTGGACCAAATCGAGACATGACGGTAGAGCCTTCGACTATTGGCAGTAGATCGCGCTGCACTCCTTCGCCGGAGACATCGGGGCCTAGATCTACCTTGCTGCCCACAATCTTATCCAACTCATCCAGAAAGACTACACCGGATTGTTCTACCCGATGTGTCGCCTGTTCGGCGACCTGATCGAAGTCGATCAGCTTGTTGGCTTCCTCCTGGGTCAGTAATCGGCGGGCCTCCTTGACCGATACCTGGCGACTCCGACGGCGGCTACTCGGCATGGAGCTAAGAAATTCCTGGAAGCCGTCACCCACATCTTCGCTGGCCATGCCGGCGACGAACTCAAAGACCGAGCCATAAGCATCATCAGGCTCAAGCTCAATCTCGATGATCTGTTCATCCAGTTCGTTTCGGGCCAGACGCTCGGCAACCGCCTTGCGTACTTGCTGCTTGCGCTTCCGGACGGTTACCGGCATCGCCGCAGCCGTGGGGCCAGCAACCGTTGCGGTTGGCCCTTGACCCGCTGGCGAAGATGATCGGGCCGCAGCGGTCTTGCTTTTTCCCCCGCTGCGAGTTGCCGAACTGGTAGTGGTAATGGAGAGTTGATCAGCGGTGGCTTTTTCCGTCAGAATATCTAGGATGCGCTCTTCAGCGACCTGGGCCGCACGCTCACGTACCTCCTGTATGCGCTCTTCATGCACCATGCCGATGGCGGTATCCATCAGATCCCGGATGATAGACTCGACATCTCGACCTACATAGCCGACCTGGGTAAATTTGGTGGCCTCCACTTTGATGAATGGCGCTCCAGCCAGCTTGGCAAGACGGCGAGCAATCTCAGTCTTGCCAACACCGGTCGGTCCTATCATCAAGATGTTTTTTGGAGTGATGTCCGACTGTATCTCAGGTGGCAGCGCAAGGCGGCGAAAGCGGTTGCGCAACGCCACCGCTACGACCCGCTTTGCCTCCCCCTGTCCAACTATGTAGCGATCCAACTCCCTCACAATCTGTTGTGGAGTCAGCTCCCTCATACGTTCCATCTCTTCACCCACAAGTGCCATCATTTCTGCCTCAGTTACCAATAGCGATGTGTGTTTGGTATTGGCCGGTCCTGCTCCAGACCAACCGATCGTCCCAGCCCACTCACGCCACCCCGCTCACGCGCCCAGAAGTGCGGCATCGTTGCGGGTTGGCATCGCGGGCGCCGGCGCGTCGCTGGTTTTCTCGCCGGCACTATCGTCGAGCGAAAACAGCATGATCTGATCATTGGTATATATACACATCGATGCGGCAATCTGCATGGCAGAACGGACAATCTCGGCGGATGTGAGTCGAGTATGTTTCAGCAGCGCCTGCGCTGCGGCTTGAGCATACATACCTCCGGATCCGATTGCGGCAACTCCCTCATCGGGCTCGATAACGTCACCGCTACCAGTTAACAGCAGCAGTTCGTCTCGATTTGCCACCAGGAGGGCTGCGTCCAGCCGCCTAAGAAACTTATCCGATCGCCATTCCTTGGTTAGCTCGACGGCGGCGCGGCGTAGATTCCCCTGGTAGCGTTCCAGCATACTCTCGAATTTATCAAAGAGCGTCAAGGCATCAGCGGTTGATCCGGCAAAGCCGGCAAGCACTTGATCTGCCGCCAGACGGCGGATCTTGCGAGCAGTGTGTTTCATAACGACTTCGCCAAATGTCACCTGGCCGTCGCCAGCCATAGCTACATCATGGCCCTGCCGTACCGCAAGGATTGTCGTCACGAGCAATCTTTCCATTCTAAGGGTTCGCCAAGCAGCCCAAAAGCGCATCTTAGTGTATTGTACTACAAATTTGGGGAATAGCCGGTTCAGGATGCGGCAGGACTAGCCGCGCTTTTGCTGCGGACAGCTGACCTACGCGAGGAGGCTGTAGTATTCTTGGCGGCAGTTCTGCCTGTGGTAGTTCTGCCTGTGGTAGTTCTGCCTGTGCCGTTGGCTGCCGTCGATCTGCTTCGAGAAGCTTTTGCGCCTGTTTCTGTGCGATACCGGCTGCTGCGTGGGCGGATGCGCTCGGTCTCTTTAGCGCGGTGACCGACAACCTCAGGCTCTCCTTCCACCGCACCGCGTACCAGGGCCCCACACTGGTAGCAGACAGCTTCGGTACGTCCGTTGCCTAGCGTAAGCAGCCCGCCGCAGTCAGGACAGGGTAGTGGCAAAGGGCGATCCCATACCACAAATGAGCAGGTTGGATAGTTCGCGCAGCCATAGAAAATTTTGGCTGACTTGCGTGACTTACGCTCCACCAGCTCCCCGCCGCACTGGGGGCAGATAGCTCCCGTCTTCACTACAAAAGGCTTCTTAAACGAGCACTCAGGATACCCCGAGCAGGCAACAAATCGCCCGAAGCGGCCGGTGCGAATCACCAGGTGTTTTCCACAGACGGGGCAGATCTCATCGGTTTCTTCGATGGGTTTTTGCACGCGGTCCATTTCCGACTCGGCCTTGGCTAGCTGATCTTTAAGGGCTGCGTAAAAGTCTCGTAAGAACGCGGTCCACTCACGTTCACCCTCCTCGACGGCATCCAGCCGGTGCTCCATATCGGCGGTGAAGTTGGCATCTACGATCTGGGGGAAGTGCTTGATCATCAATTCGTTCACCGTCTCGCCAAGCCACGTAGGCACAAAGCGCCGGTCCTGCTGCTCCACGTATCCACGTTCCTGGACTGTGCTGACGATGGGCACGTAGGTGCTGGGGCGCCCTATTCCGCGCTCCTCAAGCTCCTTGATGAGGCTCGCCTCGGTAAAGCGGGCTGGTGGCTGAGTGAAGTGCTGATCAGAGGTTAGCTTGTGGAAATCCAGCGGTTCAGCAATCTCCAGCGGCGGTAGGGTATCAGTTTGATCCTCACGCGGCCAGATCATGTAGAAACCAGGGAAGGTGAGGGTGGAACCATTGGCGCGGAAGACGAAGTTCCCCGCATTGATATCGGCGCGTACGGTGTGAAAGACTGCCGGCGCCATGAAGGCGGCAACAAAGCGCTGCCAGACCAGTTGGTAGAGCCTGAACTGGTCATTGTTGAGATAGGGCTTTACCTGTTCCGGTGTCAAATTCACATCGGTGGGTCGAATTGCTTCGTGTGCGTCCTGGATGTTGGCACCCGCTTTAGGTTTGCTGCTCCGCCCGGATCCAGTGTAGTCTTTGCCAAAGCGATGACTGACATACTGCTTGACGGCAGCCTGAGCCTCCTCCGATACACGGGTGGAGTCAGTGCGCATATAGGTGATCAGCCCCTGATGACCCGCCTCTCCAAGCTCGATACCTTCATAGAGCGCCTGGGCCAGAACCATAGTTCGCTTGGGCTTAAAGCGTAGGCGAGCCGAGGCGTCTTGCTGGAGAGTACTGGTGGTATAAGGTAGGTAGGGCTGGCGGCGTACATCCCTCTGTAGGACATTGCCCACCACATAATCCACGCCCTGAAGCTCGCCAACGATGGCCTCCGCCTGCTCCTGGGAAACAACGAGGAACCGGCTTGCAACTGCGCCACCCTCGCTGCCGGAGCCCCCGACATTGCCGGCTGTTCTGCTCTTCTCCTCCTGCGGCTCTAGCTCATCGCTGATGTCCACAGAACCCTTACGGCCAATCAGCACAGCATCGAAGGTCGGTTTTGCCCTGCTCTTGCTGAGAGTCGCTGAAATCGTCCAGTATTCTTCTGGCACGAAAGCTCGAATCTCAGCCTCACGCTCGCAGATCAACCGCAGCGCTACCGACTGAACCCTCCCGGCACTGGTCCCGCTCTGAACACGGCGCCAGAGCAGCGGACTGATCTTGTAGCCAACCAGACGGTCAAGCACACGCCGTGCCTGTTGGGCATTGAAGAGATTTTCGTCGATCTCACTCGTGTGATCGATGGCCTCCTGCACCGCATGCTTGGTAATCTCGTTAAAAACCGCGCGGCGCGGATGGCGGAGCCCCAGCATCTTCTTTAGTGACCAGGCGATGAACTCGCCCTCTCGATC
The DNA here is from genome assembly GCA_052143275.1 of Ktedonobacterales bacterium. Taxonomy (GTDB): domain Bacteria; phylum Chloroflexota; class Ktedonobacteria; order Ktedonobacterales; family JADMIN01; genus JAJPKE01. The sequence continues at coordinate 12,335 of JBKQTH010000297.1, forward strand.
AGGATCCGTTGCCAGATATACGGTGTCAGCCTTTTTGCTGGCGTCTTTGAGTTCTTTGATAAGGTGATCTTTCTTTTCGATCACCTCATATCGCGGGGCAAATTCGTGCCGCGTATCAACTCCGAGGCCCTTGCGCGGCAGATCGATGATGTGGCCCATTGATGCACGAACCTCAAAGTCACGCCCCAGGAATTTTTCTATTGTCTTAGCCTTGGCAGGCGACTCAACTATTACCAGATTTTTTGCCATCCCATGGCCTACCTTATCTACCTGTACCTTATCTATGAGAGAATGGGCTCAATTGGGGTTTGCTCGTTGTTAGCCGGCGGCAGCCCCAGCTTTATTCGCGGAAAAAGGCACTACCTGTTTTCCGCTGTAGTGTCACATCGTGTAGTGTCAACATCATGTTCTGTCATGAGATGTACCACGCATGATCCAGACAGCTGGCTAGAGTAAGCGGTTAGCAAACTCACGGCGCCCTCCGAGAGTGAGCTACCACCAAGGTTCTCAGAGCGAGCGAACGAGCGAGCGAGCGAGAAAAAATGAAAGACGTGCCCACGGCGCAAGCCATGGCCTCCCATAGGTCCCATAGGGTAATCGACTTCAGGAGTCCCAGTATGTCACATAAACGACACCGGTGAGCAAGGTCAGCCATACCATCGCCCATGGTTCCCTAGTTCAAGTGAGCATACCATACCAGAGATTCCATTCGAGAAGCAACGGTGATTCATTGCCTGTGATCCTGGTCGCTTCCTAGTTAGGAAAACACTGACTGGTGCCCACCCGCCTGCTCTATCCAGGTGGGTGGGCACCGACGCTTTTGCTTACTAAAGGTACTACGAATTACTCTGGTCTTCGGTGACACCCAGCTCTGCCATGCGAGCGGCTGCCCGGTCATGCAGCTGTTGGCGTAAGCGCTGGCGAACTGGTTCCGGATCAGCATTGGCTTCGATCAATTCCTCAGCCGAGCTTTCGTCGACCACCTCACCATTGACTTTGATCTGCCGGGTAACGCGGATCCGCTTCAGCAAGTGAGACGTATGCTCAATTTGTTCAGCATGAGCAACCTGAGATTCCGGTGCTGTGGCTGGAGCTTCAGTCGGGCCAATTGGGCTGGTTGCCGGGTCGACAGGGATCGCCGCAACCGCGGCTACGCCGCCGGCCACACCAGTGGCCAGACCGGCAAGCTCGGCTAGTGTCTCAGGCTCAGCTTCCTCTGATGTCTCGTTGGGCGGTTGGCTGGGCGGTTGGACGTCAGCAGCGGGTAACTCTACCACAGGCACCACTGGTGGAGTATAGGATTCGACAGGAATGGTCGCTACTTCGTCCGCAGTAACTGTCTCCATCGCCGCTTGCGGGGAAACCTCGTCATCCAGCGAGACGGTCAATGGTGCCGTGCCTATGCCATCAACGTCGGCTACCGGCGAGTCCGGCATGGATCTGCCCATGTCGGTATAGTCCAGTGTCATAGGGGTCGCCGTCAACGCCGCACCAGTGACTAGCGGAATATTTGGCCAGGTAGGTGCCTCGGCCTCAGCGGTCGACATGGGAGTCATATCGGCAGAGATCACGGTATCTTCGGCCATCGCGGCGCTCTGGCTGATGACCGTATCAACACTGTCGGTGGCGCTAAAACCCGACTCAGTGTGGGAACGGGTTACGGTCTCATCCATCTGGATGCCCTCGGCATCGCCGCTGCCTCCTGCTGGTTCTTCCGCAGCCAGCTCGCCGGCGAGCTGGCTGGCTGTGGTCTCGCTCCAGTCGCGAGTACCCGGTTGTACAGGTTGCTCATCCTTCTGGTCGGCATTGGGAGCGTCTCCGGCACGCGTGACGGTGGTGGTCTCGTAGCGCTCCACAGTCGCGCTCTCTCCGGCGCTTGCTTCGACCGCCTCCTCCGCCACGAAATTGTTTACGATCGGTACCTCGGTCACAGTCGCTGCAGTGGTCTCGTCCGCGGCAGCTTGATCGGTAGCAGACTGCTCCTGCTCTACCACCTGCGAACTCCGCGCTGCCACATTGTGTACTACCGGGTCCAACTCAGTTTGAGCCTGTTGCAGTACGGTGGTGTCAGCCAACATCGCGCTAGCAATAATCGTCTCAGCAAGTTTGAGGTTGCGAGCGGAGACTTCATCGTCGATGCGGAAAAGGTCAATCACCTCCCAGATTAGAGCTGCCAGGCCGAATGGCAACGCGGCCAGCACGACCAGAGTGGAATTGAGGTTGGCCATTACACCGGCTACAATTATGCCGGCCATGATAAGCACCAGCACAACATGAATTATTGCCAGACCCCACTCCCGTAGGTAGAAGCGGTGAGCGCCGATCCAGCCAAGAAAAAAGCACCAGAGGAAAGCCGCGGTCTCGTTCTCCTCCTGCTTCTTATATGCCCTGCTAATCTCGTCTCGCTGGCTTGGCGAGAGGTGTGATGTGAGCCGTTCGATATCCACGGTCATAAATTGAATAGCCCCCTTGCGCAAATGCGCTGGACTTGGTGGAAGGTTGATGCACCACGGTGGTGAACCCTAGCAGACAGCAACCAAAATAAAGCCGAAATGGGAGAAAAGTTCTTCATGGTTTCGGCGTTACTCTAGCATACCTGGGGTAAGCAGTCAATTTGTGGCGAGAGGCTATTCAGCGGGCACTGGGAAAAGGAGCGGCAGTAGTTCACCATCAGTGCGTGCGTTGCCGTGCTGAGCAAACCAGATCTGCTCGTCGAAAGGCTCTTCGCCCGGAGCTGGCAGAATGCGCTCATAGGCGCCATTGCTGAGCACACGCCAGGCATTGGCGGTGTCTCGTAGATAGGTAGGCAAGGAGACGTCACGGAAGTGGGTGCGTAAGCCGGGGTCTTCCACGGGCACAAGCACTTCGACCCGGTGGTCAAGGTTCCGCTGCATTAGGTCGGCGCTGCCAATCAGGATCTCTTCCTCCTCGGCCCCACCGTTGGCGAAGTAATAGATACGGCTATGTTCGAGGAATCGTCCAACCAGGCTGATCACTTGGATATTCTCGCTGATACCTGGTATGCCGGGACGCAGACAGCACATACCGCGCACGATAAGATCTACCTGTACGCCTGCTTGCGAGGCGCGGTAGAGTGCGCGAATAAACTCCGGATCCACCACAGCGTTGACCTTGAAGATCAGGTGCCCCTTACCACCCGCTTGGTGGCGTTTTATCTCACGGTCGATGCGCTGGAGCAGTGCGGGTCGAATGCCCTCGGGGGCCACTATCAGCTTGTTATACTCCACCCCTCGAGCATATCCCGTCATGGCATTGAAGAGGTGTGAAGCATCCTCCCCGATGTCCGGCCGGCAGGTAAGCAGGGCATAGTCTTCATAGACACGTGCCGTACTGGCGTTGTAGTTACCGGTCCCTATGTGGACATAGCGCCGCAGGCCGCCAGCCTCACGCCTGACCACCAGCGCCACTTTGCCATGCGTCTTCAGTTCGACCTGCCCGTAGACCACATGTACCCCGGCGCGCTCAAGCCGGCGTGCCCACTCGATGTTATTCTCCTCGTCGAAGCGCGCCTTCAATTCGACAAGGACGGCCACTTGCTTACCAAGGTTGTTGGCTTCGAGCAGTGCGTCAACGATGCGAGAGTTCTGTCCAACTCGATAAAGCGTCTGCTTAATGGCTACCACCTGGCTATCACGAGCCGCAGTCTCAATAAATTCCGCGACCGTGCTAAACGTGTTGTAGGGATGATGGAGTAACAGATCACCCTTCTGAATAGCGGCAAAGACATCCAAGCTGCGGCTCAATACGCTTGGCACGGTCGCGACGATGGGCTGATCCTTTAGATCAGGCCGGTCGATTTCGCAGATCTCAAACAGATCACCAAGGCCGAGCGGCCCATCCAATTCCGAAACATCGTCAGGATCTAACTCCAGATGTTCCCGAAGCATGTCGCGAATTGACTCAGGCATATCAGGCTGGACAGTGAGATTTACCACCACTCCGAAGCGACGTAGCTGCACGTTCTGCTCAACTGTCTCCAGCAAGTCACCAGCTTGATCCCGCTGTATATCGAAGTCGGCATCGCGCAGAACCCTGAAGGGATAGGCACTTTTCACTTCCATACCAGGGAAGAGAGAATCCAGGTGGGCAGTAATGACCTGCTCGATCCAGACAAAGGCGTAGCCTCTAAGAGTCTCGAGTTCCGGATGCCGTGCGCGCTCGCGAGCACCCTGAGGCACCGGTACCAGTCGAGGCAGCAAAGAGGGCACTTTGACGCGGGCAAAAAGCTCGGTACCCTCCGGGTCAGTGAGAGACACGGCAAGATTTAGGCTCCGGCTGGATATATGGGGAAAGGGATGGGCGGGATCTACTCCCAAGGGCGTGAGAATTGGAAACACTTCTCGGTCATAGTAGCTGGCGGCCGCGTCGCGCTGGGCGCGGGTAAGCTCCGAATAGTTGAGAATGCAGACTCCGGCCTCGCAAAGCTGGGGAAGCAGCTCGTCGACCCAGCACCTGTGTTGGTTGCTCAACACATTCAGTAGATCAGCTCGAAGTGCGTCCAGTTGCTGCCCCGGCAGTAATCCGTCGGGGCCAACTTCCTTTACCTGGGCAATCTGCTGATCCTGCAAGCCGGCGACCCGTATCATCAGAAACTCGTCAATTTGCCGGCTCACAAAGCCCAGAAACTTGACGCGCTCCAGCAGCGGGTGACGCTTCGAGCGAGCTTCTTCGAGCACTCTGCGGATAAAGTTGACCGCCGATAACTCGCGGTTGATATACAAGTCAGGCCGAAACAGGTCCCGGTCATGTTGATGAGATTTACTACTGCTAACCATTATTTATTGCCGCTTTCCCACCCGTGTCCCACTTATAGGCCTGGGCTTATTCTCCTTGGATTATCCTAAGCCAGCCTTCTGTGAAGACCGCCGCTGCCTCGGTACACAGTACAGGACGTACGGGGTAATGCATTGGCAACCCTCTAATGTCGCTGCTCGTGACGTGAGATAGGAGGGTGGGAGTGCCAGTTTGCGCCTACTTGCTATGATACCAGGTAATCAACAGTTTACAACATCAGGCACCGGATTGTCTTGTGTATGTCGGCAATTTCCCAGGCGAATCCACAACGGATCCGGGCCGAACCTGGTGGAGCGAGCTTTCCCCGCATAAAATATAAAGTAAGGGACGTACCGGGAGGTGGTATAATGCACAAAGGTACCATATGGTGTTTATGGAACCTGTCCTAAGTATACCATCCTGGGCGCACGATCCCATTGTCATCCGTGCCGGTTGTTTAGGATACCGCCGGTCGGGGCTGAAGGAGCGGCGCCTTGCCCCTTGATGGAGGAAAGTAGCGCGGTCATGCCAACCTATGAATATGTCTGCCAGTCGTGCAGTGCGCGCTTCGAGGCCTGGCAGAAGATCACCGACGACCCACTAGACGTCTGTCCTACCTGCGGCCAACCAGTGCGCCGTGTCATCTTCCCGGTAGGGCTGGTCTTCAAAGGCTCCGGATTCTATATCAACGACACTCGCTCGGCTACGTCTACGGCTCTGCCGGAACATGATGGAAAATCCGGTGCCGAGTCAAAAAGCGGCGAGGCGGTAAGCGCCAAACCGAATGCAAGCCAGTCCGGAGCTGCCAGCGATTCAGGTGGTACCAGCGGCAGCGCGCCGGCCTCTACCGGAACCTCGACTTCTGGAACCTCGACTTCCGGAACATCAGGCAAGTAGCCGGTGCGTGCCGTTGTTCAGCGCTCCATTGCTGCCAGGGTTCTGGTTGCGGGTACTGTGGTAGGTCAGCTTGATCCAACGCCAGGATTAGTGGTCCTGCTTGGGGTTGGGCCGGAGGATACCGCCGCCGAGGCCGAGATAATGGCAGGCAAGATCGCCGGTCTGCGTATTTTCGCTGACCAGACTGGCAAAATCAATCTCTCGCTTACCGATCTCGGTGGTGGAGCCCTGGTGATCTCTCAGTTCACTCTCTATGCCGACTTGCGACGTGGGCGCCGTCCCGGCTTTACTGGAGCGGCTGCTCCCGAGATCGCCAAGCCGCTGGTGGAGTGTGTGAGTCAGGAGCTGCAGAGGCTCGGAATACCGGTACAGAGCGGGCATTTTGGAGCAGATATGCAGGTAGAGCTGGTCAATGATGGCCCCATGACCATACTGCTTGATACTGATCTGTGGCATGGCTCCGGGGTTGCATAAACAGGTTGCCAGCTATGGTTGGCGCACGCGATTCCATCTCCCCCGGAAGCGCGCCAGGGTCATGCTTCATGTTTGACACCATTGGAGGCGCGCACCTATAGTAGCTAATGAGATCGTAGCGAAGAGCTTAGAGGCTGCAGATTGAGAATTGTCTGCCCGGAGACTGTCTCGTGTTGATAGATACTCACGCTCATGTGCAGGTCCACCAGTTTGCCGGCGATCGCGAGCAGGTTATCCTAGCGGCGTTTGCAGACGACGTTGATCGGCTGCTGGTGCCCGGTATCGACGTGGAAAGCAGCCGTGGCGCAGTCGAACTGGCCGCCGCATATCCCGGGCAGATATTTGCCGCGGTGGGTACTCATCCCCACGATGTTAACACGCTTACCCACGAGGCATTCTCCGACGAGCGAGAGCTGGCCCGGTTACCAGGAGTAGTTGCGATCGGCGAGATTGGCCTAGACTATTATCGCAACCTATCGCCTCCGAGGGCGCAGCGGCAGGCTTTGATTCAACAGCTGGAGCTGGCACGCGAACTCGACCTACCGGTGATCTTACATAATCGAGACTCCCATGCCGATATGATCGCCCACCTGCGTGAGCATGGCCAGGGTCTGGTTGGCGTCTTCCATTGCTTCATAGGCGACCGGCAGATGGCTCGCGACGCCCTGGATCTCGGTTTCTATCTCTCGTTCGCTGGACCGGTCACCTATCCAGCCAATACTACACTCGCGGAGGTAGCGGCCTGGGCGCCGGCTGAGCGAATCCTGATCGAGACTGACAGCCCTTACTTGACGCCAGTTCCCTTCCGTGGCAAGCGCAACGAGCCTCGCCATGTGCGCTTGGTTGCCGAGCGGATAGCTGGCCTGCGAGGAATCACGCTCAGTGAGTTGGCTGCCATAACCTCGGGTAACGCCGAACGGCTCTTTCGCCTGCCGGCTTCCCACGTGGAGAAGGGGATTTAAAGCCATGCGTCTCTTCAATACCCTTAGCCAGCATATTGAGCCGCTTGATATTGTGGATTTTCCGGCCCGGCCGGTCAGTCTCTATGTCTGCGGCATCACTCCCTATGACACCACCCATCTCGGGCACGCCTCCATCAACGTCATCTACGATTGTCTGGTGCGGTACCTACGCTGGCGCGGCTTCAGCGTTCGTTATGTGCAGAATGTTACCGACATTGATGACGACATCCTGCGTAAAGCACGCGAGACGGGGACCACTTGGGACGAGCTTGGGGTACGTGAGACCGAGCGCTACCTGAGCGATTTGCGAGCCCTGAACGTCGTCATGCCCGATTACTACGTGCGAGCCAGCGACGAAATCGCGGCTATGGTTGCCATGATCGAGGTCTTACTAGCCAAAGAATTAGCCTATTCGCGTGACGGCTGGGTGTACTATTCGGTGCGCAAAGATCCAGAGTTCGGCCGGTTGGCCGACGCCGGCGGATATGTGGGATACGATAGCTGGCTGGCGACGGCCAACGCCCGTGGAAACTTCCCCGATGACCCTCGTAAAGTCGATCCCCTGGATTTTGTGCTCTGGCAAGCGCAGCAACCGGGTGAACCGGCCTGGCCAAGTCCATGGGGACCTGGCAGACCGGGCTGGCATATCGAATGCAGCGCAATGGCGACGAAGTACTTGGGCGAGCAGGTTGATATTCATGGTGGCGGTACGGATCTGATATTCCCACACCATACCTGTGAGATTGCCCAGAGCGAGCATGCCACCGGCAAGTCGCCGTTCGTACGGACCTGGATGCACTGCGCTATGGTAGAGCTGGATGGTATCAAAATGAGCAAGTCGCTGGGTAACCTGGTTCTGGTGCGGGATCTACTCCAGGATTATAGCCCGGATGCCATTCGCATACTGCTGCTGCAGCATCATTATCGCACGTCCTGGAGCTACACTCGGGAAGATATGCGCTCGGCCGCCGAGCTGGCGGCCCGGCTTGAGTGCGCCGCCGGCCGGATTCCAGCGGAGGATATAGACGCCGGCGGCAGCGACGGCGATCCAGATGGCGCAGCTAACCAGTCGCGGCTCGAGTTTATCGCCGCTCTGGAAGATGATTTCCAGACGCCACAGGCACTCAGGGCGCTCCGTGGATTGGCCGGTCGGATCGGCAACTCCTCCAGCCCGGCGAGGCAGCAGGTCGCGACCCTGATAGAGCTGGCCGGTACTCTCGGTCTGCAACTCCACTAAGCTCAGGTGCTTGTCACCGACGAGTGAGGGACCGACAAGACATCAACGAACTTAGAGGACTAGGGGACATCGAGATGGTCCAGCGGACCTGGCTCAAAGATTGACCGGAGATAGTCATTGAGAAAGAGACCACTCGGGTCAAGAGACCTCCGTATCCGGCGGAAGTCTTCCCAACGGGGGTAGAGCGCGGCTAGTTCAGCGGCGGTGCGGGTATGCATCTTGCCCCAGTGTGGCCGTCCCTGATAGCGCCGGAAGATGGCTTCGATGTGGTGAAAGTAGTCCTGGTATGGCATACCCCGATACATGTGCACGGCGATATAGGCGGAGTCCCGCTGGTAGGCCGGGCTCAGCCAGATGTCGTCGGCGCGTACGAATCGGCACTCAATGGGAAAGTGCACGTTGAACCGGTGCCGCTCGATGCACGACTTGATCTCGGCCAGGGCGCTGCTAAACTGCTCAGCGGGCAGGTTATACTCCATCTCCTGGAAGCGTACCATGCGTGGGGTAGCAAAGAGCCGGTGGCTGTAGTCTACCTCCTCTAGCGGCGAGATAGCCTCTCCCGATAGCTTGGCCACGGTCCGGGTAACGCCGGGTACCAACCGGCAGCTCTCGGAGAGCAGCCAGTATACCCAGTTCTCCAGCACAATCTTGTTGACGGCACCCCAGAGAGTCCCCGAGGTAGCCGGCGCCGCCGTCTCGTTGAGGAACTTGGCCTGTACATAGCTGGTGTAGGGCAGCCAGAAGAACTCAAAGTGGCTGTTCTCCTGCTTGTAGGTCTCAAGACTCGCCAGGCAATCGACGAGCCGCTCACGTCGCACCTGGTAGCGATGGTGCTGTGCCGGCACTACCCGGAGCTTCAGCCGAGCGATGACGCCCAGCGCACCGATCGACACCTGAGCCGCTTTGAACACATCAGGGTTCTGGTCCGGCGAGCACTCGATCAGGTCGCCGGAGGCGCTGACCAGAGTCATACCTTCCACCTGTGTGGAGAGCGTGCCAAAGTGTGTGCCAGTGCCATGAGTGCCGGTGCTTACGGCTCCAGCGATGGATTGCACATCAATATCCCCGAGATTCTCCTGGGCTAGCCCCTGGGCCAACAGGGCATCGCCCAGACGCTTCAACCGGGTTCCTCCCAGCACAGTCGCGGTTCCGCCGGCGGCATCGACCGACTCAATACCTTGCAGGTTCTCCAGCGACATCAATACGTCGTCGGTCTGGACCAGGGGCGTAAATGAGTGTCCAGAACCCACCACGCGCAGATGGCGTCCGCTTTCACCGCATTGCCTGACCAGGAGCGTGAGTTCTTCGACACTTTTGGGCTGGAGTAGCATCGATGGCCGGGATTTCACTGATCCCGACCAATTGGTCCAATTGTGCCGGCCGTTTTGACGCTGGCTCAGCTTAGGCGAAGTAGTGGCCATTCCAGGAGTTCCCTTTCGCTCGAGCTAGGCGCAAAGAGACCAAAAGAAGAGACCTATAGGAAACACTGACCATTTCCTCGGTAGGTTGGCGCCTCGTCTACTACGGCGCCATTCTGGACGAGCGCGAGTACAGTGAAGCGCTCGCACAATTCCCCGGCTTTACTGTGGCGCAGAAATATGGGGTCGCCAAGGCGGAGCGACACTGTTCCCGTATAGCGAATGGGAGTCTGCACTTCGCCGGCGGCTTCTTGCGGAATCAGGCGAGCGCCCTGTGGAAGGTACGGCTCAGGCAATTTGTCGGTTCCAGCGGCCCCCGAGGCCACGTAGCCACCTCCCAGACAGGTGTATATAGAAGGCGCCGGACGCCTGACGATTTCTATGGCAAAACCGGCGGCTGGGCGGTAGCGGAAAGTCTGGTAATTATCAAAGAGAGCGGGGCCATAGAAGGCTGAGCCGACAGTGACTTCGGTCACCGCTGGCTCAGCTACGGTGCTGGCTATGCTGCCGGTTCCGCCGCCGTTCACCAGCCGCAACCCAAGACCATAAGATTTTGTCAGCTCGACGATTGCTGACCGGCGGTGAGCCACTTCCCGAGCTGAGCGTTGCTGGAGCGTTCGAACTACTTGGTTCTTCAGCGGCTTACCGGGGTAGTGATCACCGATTCCGGCTATTTGGGCCTCATAACCCATGACACCGTCAAGTCTGAGGCACGGTGAAGCCTGGATGAGTTCGATGAGAGGGCGTACCTGCGTGGGCGTTTGCAGAGGCGAGCGCCATACGCCGAAATGCAGGCCCGGAACCGGAAGCGACATGTCTATATCAAGACATACGGGTATGACACAGTGGTTCCTGGCCGCTATCTCCTGGGTGTGCTGTATATGTTCGGCGCTGTCGACCATCAAGGTGATCTCAGCGCCGCCAGCGATGGCCCGAGCCACCGCGGCAATCTCCTCCTGGTGCCAGGTCGGATAACCGACCAGCAGGTCTTGAAACCCTTGATCGGCCAGATAGACCGCCTCTCGCGCCGTGAAACACATGATACCCTGGAAGCAAGGGTCAGAGGCGAGAATTCGCCGGAGCACGGCCAGGCTCCGTATTGATTTGGAAGCGAGCCGAACTCGCTTGCCTCTGGCAAACGAAGCTACCTGGCCAATGTTCTGCTCGAGTAGGTCCAGGTCGAGATAGGCGAAAGGCATCGCGCGTCCGGCGAAGACTGCTTGGTAATAGCCATAATCAAACGTGGATGCTGTCTCCTCTCCGGCTAGGGGCACCAGGGGGCCGTCTCGGCCATGGGCTGCTGCGCAGCGGCGCTCGAGTCGCTCCGGCTACTGCCGGCAAAAATACCATGCACCGGTCGCGGTGTCAAGGCGGCGCTTCTGCTTCGGCCACCCGCGCCATGCTGCCTCTGGCCCAAGTATTCAGGTCAACCCGTGCTAGACGTGACCGACCGGCCAGCTTCCGGTGGCCGCAATGCAGCCACAAGGCAAGTTTGCTCCCACATACCATTATCAAATTTAGCTCAAACGTACCATGCAATAAACAGTAACTTGCCCACCCCTTTTGGGCTATGGACTATTGCTACACAATATCGGCGCCTATACTTGCTCTTGTTGAGGCTGCACTTGGCGCGCAAGGTGTCCGCCTCACAGGCGAGGAGCCGGTAAACTCGCTGAAACTGTACGAGACACGCCGAAGAACCGAGTATCGAGTATCGAGTATCGAGTAGAGAGGATGTCACGTCATGCAGCACCAATGTATAGGGCAGGAGAAGCATAGCGCGCCGCCACTTGCACAGGAACTGGGAGCAAAGTCCTGCTGGCTCCGCTGGTCTGGCAGATTGGGCCGGACAACTGCATTGCCGGTAATGGCCTGGGTGTTGATTTTAGCTGCGGGTTTGATCGCACTGCAGGGCGCGGAGCAGATTCTGCCGGCCCAGGCGGCTGGGCTTCGTGGCGGCCCGGATCACGAGTCGGAAGCTTCCCTGGGGGCGAAACACGGTGAGCAGCGCCAGGATGCGTGCACACTGATCGTGCCTGGAAATCCTCTAACCGCGAAAGGCCTGGCGACGCCGTACCAGTTGGAGGCTAGCTCCTCAAGTGGCGTAACCTGTGACGAGGCCACTACCAGCGTGGCGGTGTTTGTGCAGGCGGCAGTGCTTGATCCGTCGACAGGTCAGATTTCGATCTACAGCCCGCTGGTCATCGACCAGGGGACCCAACCGGCAGTCGCGCCGGTAGTTCCGATGCTCCCCGCGCACGCCGTGGTCGGCATCTGGTTCGGCTCGAATGGGACAGACCTTCACCTGCAAGGAGCTGACCGTACCACACTACGCGACGCGCAGTGCGTAAATGGGCTTGGAGAATCTGACTTTGGCCAGGTCGCCTATTGTCATGCCACCGCGTTCTTCAGTGAGGCGAATCGCCTGATCCAAGCCAAGAAACTCACGCCGCCCCCTTTGGGCACCGCTAAGGACGGCATGACCTGTCCCACGGTCCGCGATTACTCGGTGGTGGATCAGGATCCGAGTGACAATGTCACAACAACCTATCTTCTTACACAAGACGGCAAGCTGGCACAGGACACAGCGGCGAACCGGACACTCCTCGGCGGGAGCACCTCGTTTGGAAATGGAAGCGACAACCGGCTTCTTGCGGTCTTCCTAGATGGCGCGATCGGCTGCGCTCCTTGGGAGGCGCCCAATCTGGCGGATCCTGGCCAGATGGTTACCGCCCTACCGTTGGATGAACTGCAAGCCGCGATGTACCAAGGAGCTCCAGTGGCACTGGTGCCGAGCGGAGACCCTATGGTGCTCGTGAACAGCCAGCCAAACCTGACCAAACAGAACCTCTATCGCGCAGGGGTCGATCAACCGCGCGAGACGTCGGTGGCTAAGGCCAGCGCAGACGAACGAACCTTTTGCCAGAACGTCATGCGCATTGCCCCCGCTCGCCTAGAGGAGGATGAGGTATGGACCGCCGCTGCCGCATCTCCCGACTCCACGGTGGCCGACAACCTCTTCACGTTCCTGGCCTCTCGTCTGTCGTTTACAATCGGTCCCGACGGGTTGAACTGCACAGGTCTACTGAATCTGACCAATCCAGTCCAACTCACCCTAACCAACGGAATTGTGGTAGGTGCCTCGTTCACCGCAGCCACCACACCGGCTCAGTCCGGAGCAACTAACGCGACCAACGCAACCGAATCCGCGAAGGGAGCGTAGCCAAATGCGCCTCCTTGCCCGCTTTCCAACTTTCACAGCATGGGTAGTAGCGGTGGCGCTCATTGGGATAGGGACCTTCCTGGCCCTCCAGGGATTACGGGCGCTCCAGCCGAGCGCCCCCCCACACTTGGAGCACATCCATGGGGTCATTGTCGCAACGCGCGAGGGAGATCAGTTCGCCGTACAGACGCCTGGACATACTAAGCCCGTCTGGTTTATCGTTGCTCCCGGTGCCCATGTCTCTTTTGCCCACGTGCTGCGCCATATGCATGAGCATGCGCCAACAGACGTCTACTATCAAACTCAGAGCCATGGATTGCCGTTAGCCTGGATCGCGGATTAGCAGATTAACGGCGCAGTACCCCCAGATGCTCGCGTAATCCAGCGGAACGCAACAGCCAGCAACTGGGGCGTGAACCAGAAAGGGAGGAACAGTTGACGTTTTCGCAGCCATCCCAACCATCTTGGCCGTCTTACCCAAAGCCGGAGAAACCACGATCAGCGCTCCGTCTAAACCGACTACAACGTGGGGACACGCCTCTCGTGTCGCCAACACCTTCAGGCCCATTCGATCCGCTAGGAACGTTTAAGGCTCCTAGTGTCGTGCCCGGTCGCCGGGTC
>JBKQTH010000298.1:0-30796 GCA_052143275.1 Ktedonobacterales bacterium
TGCACGGTGAGCCGCACCCGGGCAACGTGCTCACCACGAAGAACGGGCTGCTCTTCATAGACCTCGAGACGTGTTGCCGTGGGCCGGTCGAATTCGACCTCGCCCATGCGCCCGAAGAAGTCAGCGAACACTATCCGGGTGTCAATCAAGACTTGCTGCGCGAGTGCCGGATCCTCGTGCTGGCGATGATCACCACGTGGCGCTGGGACCCGGGCGACCAACTCCCAAATGGGCGCCGGCTGGGCACAGAGTGGCTCGGCCAGATCCGAGCAGCGCAGGGTCGCAAGGAGCTGGATACCCATCTGGATACCCATGGCTGATCGCGGGCCTTCGAGGTCGTAGTCGGCTGGCTGTTGATGTCGGGATCAACCGTGATCCCGGCCTTGGCCGGTCGTGGGCAAGATCCAGTCGCACATGTCGGAGGAAGAGACTCCTGTCGGCGAACAATTAAGTTCGTCACTAGACAATTAAGTTCGTCACTGACGATAGGTTGCTAGTACCGACTTAGAGTTCCTGTTTGGTATGTCAGATAGTACGCAGGCTCGTGTGACGGCGACCTGTCCTGCTAGATTGATGAGATAAATGGGGAGGGCGTCTACTGGAGTTGCCCCGTTTCGGTGGATGCTTGCATGCTTGGGGATAAAGTTCCTCCAGAGAGGTATCCATCATGACGTCGTCGAAGCATGCGCCGAGCTATCCGCCGGAGTTTCGGGCCGAAGCCATTCGGTTGGCCCGCTCCAGTAGGAAGCCGTACACGCAGCTCGCCCGTGAGCTGGGCATGAGTACCGAGACCCTGCGCAAATGGCTCAAGCAAGCCGATCTAGATGAGGGCAAGCGCCAGGACGGTCTGACCACCGAGGAGCGCGAGGAGCTGCGGCGCCTGCGCAAAGAAAATCGGATCCTGCGGGAAGAACGCGAGATCTTGGTAAAAGCCGCGGCCTTTTTCGCTCGGGAGACCACCTCGATCCCGTGAAAGGATTTGAGTTTGTCGAGCAGGAAAAGGCCACCTATGCGGTCACCACACTCTGCCACCTGCTCGGTGTCTCCCCGAGCGGCTATTGGGCGTGGCGGCGGCGCGAGCCGTCTGCTCGCGCACACGCCGACGCCCAGCTGAGCAGTCACATTGTGCAGATTCACCAGGCGAGCAGGGGCACCAGATGCGGGCGCCCCGGATCCATGCGGAACTGAGGGCGCAGGGCACCAGATGCGGGCGCAAACGCGTCGCCCGGCTCATGCGCCTGGTGGGCATCGCCGGCTGTCATCGCCGCCGCGCCCGGATCCGGACGACCCGACGCGATCCTGCCGCCCGCCCGGCTCCCGATCTGGTGCAGCGAGTATTTACGGCCACCGCGCCCAATGAACTCTGGGTCAGCGACAGCACATATGTACCTACCCAGCAAAAAGGCTTTCTCTTCCTCGCCGGGATCCTGGACGTCTTCAGTCGCCGCGTGGTGGGCTGGTCCATGGCCGACCACCTGCGGGCCGAACTCGTCCTGGCAGCGTTGGGGATGGCGGTCTGGAACCGGCATCCTCGGCCCGGCCTCATCCACCATTCGGATCATGGCTGCCAGTATACCGCGGCGGCCTTCAAAGAGCGCTGTCGTGCTCTGGACATCCAATGTTCCATGGGCACGACCGGCGATTGCTATGATAATGCGCTAGCGGAGAGCTTTTTTGCTACCCTGGAGTGTGAACTATTGGATCAGACGCGCTTCCGGACCCATGAGGAGGCGCGCAGCGCGGTCTTCGCGTTTATCGAGGGCTTCTACAATCGCCAGCGGCGGCACTCGGCTCTGGGGCATCTGTCCCCCTGAAGCGTTTGAAAGGAGATCGGCTCCTACCGCACCCATTGTCGCCTAGTCCCGTGGTGTCTACCAAAACGACGCAACTTCAATGTCTTCTTGCTCCTTGCTGAAGAGAAGTAATCATGCTTGTGTACTTGCCGGCGAACACGTTCCGCGGTGAGCGCGGGCAGCCCCAGCGGAGGCCGCGGTGACCAGTGCTATGCCGATCAGCGAGCGCGGCTCCAGTTGCTCGTGCAGCACCAGCCAACCTGCCCCAGCGGCAATCGCCGGCTCCAGGCTGACCAGGATACCGAACACGCGAGTCGGCAGTTGGCGCAAAGCCGCCAGTTCCAGCGAATACGGAACTACCGAAGACAACAGCGCCACCGCGGCGCCGACTACCAAGAGGTCCGGATGGAGACGAAGTCCCGTCTCAGCTCTGGTAATCCCGATCGGCAGCAAGGCAATCGCCGCCACCGCCATCGCCAGGGCGAGGCCGCTGCCATTGGCGAAGACACGCCCCGTACGCGCGCTGAGTAACATATAGACGGCGGTGAAGACACCTGAGAGCATTGACAGTCCAAGGCCGAGCGGATCCAGGCCTGCACTCGTCCCGATACTAATCGGAGCAAATGCCGCGATGCCAGTGGCGGCGAGAAGCACCCACAGGAGATCAGTCCAGCGCCGCGAATTGACTGCCGCCACTCCCAGCGGGCCGACCAGCTCAACGGTGACCGCCACTCCCAGCGGCACCCGACTGAGAGCCAGATAGAAGGTGAGGTTCATTGCTGCTAGCGCCAGCCCAAAGGGCACCACCGTGCCTATACAGGAGCGAGACACGTGTCGTAGGTTCGGCCGCCATATGAACAGGAGAGCAACGGCGGCTAAGCTCACCCGCACGGTCACAGCGCCGGCTGGGCCCAGCGCCGCAAATAACGTCTTGGCCAGCGCACCTCCAAACTCCAGGGAGACGGCTGACAGGAGGACCAGCGCCGTTGGAGGTATACTACCTGCTCGCTTTGCTGAGATGACTTTCGCCTGCTGCGTCCCCACTGCTCTTGCCCGTGGTATCTGCAGAGGAACGCTGCTGCTGTTGATCGGCATTACAGCGCTCCCCCAGCGACATGGCTCCGCAACCAATCCAAAACGAGGTGCCGGCTTCCGGCCTTGCCCGCTCCATGATATCGCTCCGGTGTCCCCTCCGCGTCCCGCAGTCGTCTAAGCTCGTCTGATAGCTCGCGCAGCTGACGCTCCTGGTCGGCGAGACGCGCTCGCAAACGGGCTGTGAGTACGACGTGCTCCGGCGTCACGAGCGAAAATGACTTGCCAGCACCTTCCGCTCCGAGACTGGTGGCAAGTGGCAGGTAATCAGCGGGCCGCCAGTCTTTTTCGGGTCGGGTACCCAGCAGCCCATTGGTCATAATCTCGGTCTTCATCATCATTACCATCGCTCCTTCATGCATCGTGGCGCTCTCACGCGCCGAACGGATTGGTCACACTCCCACTGGAGGTTCTGCTCGTGCATGCTCCGGCGGCAGTGCGCCGAGGCTTGCGGTCCTACTATGCCCCAGTCTTCCCGCATCGCCCAGACACAATGCGTACACTGACGGACACAGTTACGATCACAATTCGCCTCTGGAGAAGCGGCGCCATGCTATAATCGGAAAGGAGGAAAAGCGCCCGCCAGGCCGTGACCTATCCTGGGAGGCTCGACTGCTCGGCAGGCGCCTGGAGACCTGCTATGGAGACCACCAAACACTCCGTACCTTTCGGCGATGTCCTTGCACGCTACCGCAAAGCCGCCGGCTTGACACAAGAGGAGCTCGCCGAGCGAGCACGTCTCAGCCGCAACGCCATTAGCGCTCTGGAGCGAGGCTCTCGCCAATCTCCTCGTAGAGATACTGTGGTGCTGCTGGCCGCGGCGCTGGAGCTAGCGGACGAGGACCGATCTCAGTTACTCGTCGCGGCACGCCGGCACCGCCAATTCGCCGACGTCACTCCACCTCCTCCGCCGGTCGAACTGGTAGGGAACCGCCCAGTACCTTCGCCGCCGCAGCTTCCTCCCAGCAATCTTCCTCATCCTCCAACCCCACTGATCGGACGAGAGCAGGAGGTCAGCCAGGCAACGGCATTACTTGCCCGCGATGAGGTGCGGTTGCTGACCCTAACCGGCGTTGGCGGCGTGGGGAAGACCCGTCTGGCGATCGAGGTCGCCTCCCTGCTTCGCTCAGCGTTCTCGAGCGGTGTTTTCTTTGTTTCCCTGGCGGCGGTCACCGAAGCCGAGCTAGTTGCCGACACTGTGGCAGCGGTACTTGGGGTGCGTGAGCAGGCCAACGTGCCGTTTTCCAGCACCCTGAGTGCCTTTCTTGCCGAGAGGACCGCGCTGCTCGTTCTGGATAACTTTGAGCAGGTGCTCGGCGCCGCCCCGCTGCTCAGCGAGTTGCTTGCCGCCTGCCCACAGCTCAAGGTACTGGTCACGAGTCGCGCGCCGCTTCAGCTCCGTGGTGAGCAGGTGTTTCCGGTGCCGTTGCTTGCCGTTCCGAAGGAGTGGTCTCGCCGTCGTGGTGGCGGCATAACGGAGCTGGCCAAGGTTTCGTCGGTGGCGCTCTTCATACAGCGTGCCCAGGCGGCGCAGCACGATTTTCGGCTCACGAGCGAGAATGCTACTACTATCGCCGCCATTTGCCAACGCCTGGAGGGTGTGCCGCTGGCACTCGAACTGGCCGCACCCTGGGTCTCTCTCCTGCCCCCGGCGGCGCTACTCGCCCGGCTGGACGGCCCGCTGGCCCTGCTAGTGGGCGATGGATTTGACCTGCCGGAACGGCAGCAGACCCTGCGACGAACCATACAATGGAGCTACGAACTTCTGAGCGAGGAAGAGCAGGTGCTCTTTCGCCTGCTCACCGTATTTGCCGAAGGGTGCTCCCTGGAAGCGGTGGAGTCGGTAGCGTCCGAGTTCGCCGGGTCGCTGCTCCGGCTGCTGCGGACCCTGGTTCAGAAAAACATGGTCACGGCGGACCTGTGGGCTCTCTCGCCGCGCGTGGCAATGCTGGAGACGCTGCGTGAGTATGGCCTTGAGCAACTCAAAGAGCGAGGGGAAGAAGCAGCTACCTCGCTGGCGCACGCTTGGTATTATCTGCGGTTGGCCGAGCAGGCCGAGTCGGAGCTCCGCGGGCCAAAGCAGGAAGCTTGGCTGGCCCGTCTGGAACTGGAGCACGCCAACTTGCGGTCGGCGCTCCACTGGACGCTCATGCAGCACGAGGGTGAGCTGGCACTACGGCTAGGAGCTGCCCTTTGGCGCTTCTGGTACTTGCATGCGTACTTCGGCGAAGGGCGTCGCTGGCTCGAACATGTGCTGGCGGAGGCCGAGGCGGATGATCCGCTGGCTACCAGCCAGGCTCGCAGTAGGCCTCGGGCTAGCGTACTGGCCGGCGCTGGCATCCTTGCTTGCCTGCAGGGGGACTATCTGCGCGCCGCCATGCTACTCGACCGCAGCATTGAGATTGCACGGCGACTAGATGACCGCTGGCTGCTGGCGGCAACCTTAAACGACCGAGGTCATGTCGCCCATGATCAGGGGGACAACCGGCGGGCGACAGAACTCTTTGAAGAAGGATTGGCGCTCTACCGCTCCCTCGATGATTCGTGGGGTACCGCCGTAGTGCTCGGCAACCTGGGCAGCATCTACCAGGAGCAAGGCAGGTATGGGCGTGGGGTCGGCATGTATGCCGAAAGCCTGACGCTGTTCCGTCAGGTGGGAGACCGAAGCTACGTCGCCTCTGTCAACATAAGCTTGGGGATACTTCTGGGTCTGCAAGGCAGTTACCAGCGGGCCACAGAGTTTTGCCGGGAAGGTCTGGAGCTCTATCGTGACATCGACGATCCCTGGGGGGAAGCTGCATCATTGCAGAATCTGGGGATTCTCACCTTTTGGCAGGGAGGCAAGTCCAGGCAGGCCAAGGTACTGCTCGAGGCCAGCCTGAAGCGTTTCCGGCGCCTAGGGGACGCGCTAAATACGGGCGTATCCCTAGAGGGCCTGGGTAACATCGCTAGTGACGGCTGTTCGGTGAAAGACGCGCGCGCGCTGCTGGAGGAGAGCCTGGCAATCTTTCGCAGGATCGGCAGCCGACGTGGAGTTGCCGGAGTGCTAGCCAGTCTGGGGGATCTGTGGCGCGCCGAAAGAGAGCTAGCGCAGGCGGCACATTACTACGAGGAAAGCCTGGCGGTATATCACAGTCTTGGAGCGTCCCCAGGGATTGCTCGGTGCCTGGTAGGAATAGCGGCCATCGCCGAAGCTCAGCAGCAGTCGGCCTTCGCGGCGCAGTTGCTTGGAGCGGCAGACCATCTGAGAGACACACTCGGCATGCCCAGGCACCCGGTAGAACGCCCACCTCAGCGCGAGTTGCTCGACCAGCTGCGGACCAAGCTTGGGCAGGCGGGGTTCGAGAGTGCGCGCCGTACTGGGGCGGATGACGTACTGGGGCAGGTCATGCTGACTGGTGCGGTGAGCGCGGAGGAGCAGCCGGATGCCGCCGCGCCTGCCTCCAGCGCGCCGCCAGCAAAAGAAGGTGCTCCAATGTATCCCGATGATCTCACCGCCCGCGAAGTGGAAGTGTTGCATCTGCTCGCCCAGGGCTGGTCTGATGCGCAGATTGCCCAGCACCTGGTCATCAGCCCACGCACCGTCAACCGGCATACCACTTCGATTTACAGCAAGATTGGAGTCTCGTCGCGCAGCGCCGCCACGCGCTACGCTATGGAGCACCAGCTGGCCTGATCATCGGGTAGTGTCTGGCTAGGTGGCGTACTGAGCCAGACACTTGCAGCACAGTTTTCCGTTCTCCAAAACTTACCGCTTTATCCCAGCAAAGGGGTAAAGCGCGTTTGGTTCCTGCTTCTTTCGGTCTCCCGGCTTGCGAGGACAGTTTCACGCGCTTCTTGCGAGACGCGCCAGCGCTTTCCTCTCCACAGGCATTTTAGGTGTCCGACGAACTCCCGGCCACCCCGGCACAAAGCCAGCAATGTGAGGTGCGGGAGCGGAACGGGACGAAGTTTTGCCCAGCCAGGATGCCAACACCACCAGCAGTCTGGCACAAATGCTCTAATCCGTCAAGGCCGTGAAAATGTAGCAGAAGAGGAGAGAATGACAGAAAAACAGGAATCTGTTGTCACCCTCCATTGTTCCTTTATGGGTAGTTCTACCTATCGTCCACACTATCCTCACCCTTTCTGCAGTTCCTGAGCCCGCTGCAAATGGGTAAGCGCAATGCGTATCGCTACACATGTGGATCCAGCTCTCCCCAGGTACACTCTGGACGCAGAGCAAATCCACTCCCGTACCATTGCCGCTGCCTGGCAGTTCTTACTGCTGACCGGTTCAGCTACTGCTATGGAGCTAATGTTGCTGGCCCAGACACTGCCGATGATCTTGTGCGATGTTTCTCAAAAGGAGTACAGCTATCATGAATACACCATTGCGGGAATTCCTGGAAATTCCCTATGACCAACTGGAAGAGATGAACTTGAGCGCGAAAATGCAACGCCTGAATCGCACCCCAGTGGATGTCGTGCGAGAAGCGCGCTGCAAGTATCTTGCGGATACTCCAGGCATCAAGTCCGTCACCGTATGCTTTTCCGACCTCGAAGGCCGCCTGCACATGCTGGACTATGACAAGAAATTCCTCCTGAAATCCGCCGATAACCTGACCTTTGATGGCTCCTCGATCCACGGCTTCTCGGCGCAGAAAGAATCCGACCTGCGGCTGGCACTGGATTGGCATGCCTTTTACTGGCTGCCCTCCGATGTTTTCGGAGCCGGTAAAGTCCTGGTCTTTGGCGAAGTGCTCGAACGCGATGGCACGCCGTATGCAGCCGACATTCGTTCCCGCCTCAAGCTTCTCTCGGCACAGTACTACCAGCAACACGGTTACACCTGCAACACTGCCAATGAGATCGAAGGGTTCCTCTTTAAAGGGAAACACGCCGAACAAGATTACACCGCATCCGGCTTCGATTTCATTACCACCAGTGGCTATTACCACTCACTGCCCGGCGACCCGCTACGAAACTTCATCGACGCCGCCGCCGAGGCGCAACGCGCTATGGGCTTCTCGAACGAGAAAGACCATCCTGAGGTGGCTCCCTCGCAGTTTGAGCTGAACTATTCCTACACCGAAGTGACCGCCGCCGCCGACCAGGTGATGCTCTATAAGCTGCTGTGCCGCCAGATCGCGCATCAACATGAGATGACGGCGAGCTTCCTGCCCAAACCTGTCTCCGGCGTGAATGGCAGCGGCATGCACACCAACATGTCGATCTCCGGTGAGAAGTGCAACCTGTTTTACGACGCCTCCGGCCAGGACAACCTATCCGATTTCGGCTGGGACTATGTCAATCGCATCTTGCAGAGCGCGCCGGATCTCTGCCTGATCCTCAACTCCAGCGTCAATTCATATCGCCGCCTGGACCCGCACTTCGAGGCGCCCAACCAGATCAAAGCATCAGCGATTGATCGCGGCTCGATGATACGTATCCCCCTCGGCAATGCACAATCCGCGCGCATCGAAGTGCGCTCCATTGCGCCTGACGCGAATCCCTATCTGGCGATTTACGCGCTCTTGCGCATCGGTGTGGAAGGCAGCTTGCCGAAAGATCGCCGAGGGAGAGATCGCCGAGACAACCAGGATCGCTTGCTCTTCGATAACATCAATGATGCCATCGATGAGTTCGCGGGTAGCGACGTCATTCGCGAGCTGATCGGTGCCGAGGTGCAAGGCAAATTCGCGCAACTGAAGCGCGACCAGGCCGACCGTTGCCCACGCAAGCTCGGCTCACTCATCAAGAGCGCCGAGGTGCAGTTCCACCACGAGATCACCAACCAGCATTTGTGGAACCAGTTCTGATTTCCTCTGATTGTACAACCGGGGCAACGCCGGGCAAATCCATACTTTTTGCTTTTACCAAGCGGCTTGTCATTCATATGATTCGTAAAGAAAGGAAGCGCAATGATTCAAACATTGCATACTTCTATCGCACACGACCTGCTTCATGCTGGTAATCCCGTTTCCGAGCACCGGACATTCGAGACATCAAAAGGAACACTATTCCTGCAACAGTTCAGTCCCCCATCGCTTGTTGAGCGCCTGCGAGCCGATGACGGTCTTCGGGCTTTCGCACACCATCCCGAGGGTGAATATCGGCTCCTGCTCAACCTTGCTAGGAGTCCAGAGTGCGCGCTGGCACTTGCCTATACCGAGAGCGGAGAGATAGTAGGCCAGGTCACGCTTGCACCCGCCGACGCCTGGTGGCAAGGACTCGCAAGCACCTATGAGATCGCCGTCGAAGTCAGCTTACCCTGGCGCAGGCTGGGCATCGCCCGCCAACTCCTGACCCTGGCGCTCGAACTTCGCACACTGGAGCGGATGATTCTCCTAGCTATGGGCCTGTGCTGGCACTGGGATACCGCAGGACTGGATCTGGGTCCTTTGCGTTATCGACGACTTATCGCTCAGCTCTTCGCTCTTCACAACTTCGTCGAATATCGCACCGCCGAGCCAAACATCCGGGATGATCCGGCCAATATCCTGCTTGTTCGTATCGGGAACCAGGTGGATCAGCAGACCTCCAGCCAGTTTCTCTCCTGCCTGTTCCAATCCAACGCCCTTCCAGCAGTGTAGCCGTTCTCCAAAACTTACCCAGAGATGGCCATGCTGTAGCAGGAGAATAAAGTCGGACATATGTGTTGCATTGACGACGTATATGTTCAATGATCAACACGTCGGATTCTACTTCGTTACGACGCTGGCTTATTCTGCTGACTGAGAGATTCTCAGTACATGAGGAGGAACGGGGGATTTTAGTTCTCTCCCGTTCCTCCTCTTTCATTCCGCAAGGGAGAATCTCTGTATCCGCGGGGAGTGTACTCGCTCGAGGCCGCGGCGCTCTATAGGAAAGGACCCAGGACTGGCTTCTACAGGTTGGAGCGCCGGCTCATCCTGATCTTTATCTTCGCCTACCTGCTACTGACCGTGGTGGTCGAGGCGTTGACGTATTTGATAATGCACGGTGTGTTGCCACCCCTAAAGTTAGGGTAGCGGCGCTTGGCTGGCACCTCTTCACCCCAGGCAGCATAACCTCCGGAAAGGATGCTCTACGTGCCGCATACCAGTCGTAAAACCCAGATCCTGGAACAGATGTCGGCAACCCACCTGCTGCTGGAGGCTCACCTCTCAGCCCTTAGCGAGTCGCAGATGCTGCAACCCGGAGTCAACGGCGAATGGACGGTAAAGGAATCGGCAGATCGCCGGCATGTTGGGAACCGTAATAGCTGTAGCTGGCGCCCTCTGCTTGCTGCTTGGAGGAGGTATAATCCGATTCATTGTGCTCCTCCTATCTACGCCCTTTCCACTAGGCGTAGATAGGAGGAGCACATTGGCACCGCTCGTGACATCCGGCTTTGCCGAGGTCAACGACGCCCGCTTGTACTATGAGGTGGCGGATCCCAGAGCTAAAAGCTGCTCGGTATAATCTTGCTGCACTACCCTATACCGCAAAAGCACTTCAGCAAGCAGTCGAGACGCACGAAGATTGCGCGGTTCGGCGGGTTGCATTTGTAGCTTCTACCTGCAGCCGAACCGGCAGTAGTTTGACTTGGCCGCAGTTAGCCCGCGAGGCAGAAGTCTATACACCACGGTACAGGAATTCTCCGCGGGTGCAGTCGGCTCTGCAAGAAGCGATGATGGCCATAAGCCAAATTCCGGGATCCACCAGTGAGTGATGAACCAGGGCCAGGCATGCTAAACATACGGGAGACGCAGCCAGACTGGCACCGTCTCCCGCGCCCTTTGAGCTATGGAAGTACATGCAGCCGACTGACCAACTATAATGAACCTGCTGCCGATCCTACATCTGGCGTGTGATCTGCCCCGCTACGCCGCCTACAAAACAACGAGCGTCAAGACGTCGTTCCTAACCCCTTGCTCTTGTCTCTCACGAGGTAGTATATTTGTTCTACAGCCAGTTTCGAACTTCGATGGGGCCAGCATCTGTACTCTCCTCAAGCGGGCAGGAGAGACCGTCGGCCCTGAGTGTCGTGACGAGGAGAGGCATCATGAAGTTTCTTCTTACCTCGGGTGGTATCACCAACACCAGCATCCACAACGCGCTGGAAGAGCTCTTAGGCAAACCGATTGCCGCGTCCAGCGCCCTCTACATTCCCACCGCGCTGTACGCCAAGCCCACTGGTCCGGCCATGGTCGCCCGGCTGATCCGCGGAGAGACCAACACCGCGCCCTTCACCATTGGCTTCGTCTCCATGTGCGAAGTGGGGTGGAAGTCGCTCGGCGTGCTGGAGCTCACCGCTCTGCCCAGCATCGATGAAGACTATTGGCTCCCGCTGGTCCAGGAGACTGACGCCCTGCTGGTGGAAGGCGGCGATCCCCTGTACCTGTGCTACTGGATGCGGCAATCCGGACTGGCCGACCTCTTGCCGTCGCTGCGCCCCGAGGCGGTCTATGTGGGACTGAGCGCCGGGAGCATGGTGATGGCCCCCCACGTCGGGGAGGACTTCGTCGACTGGAAGCCGCCCACCGGTGGCGATAGTACGCTGGGACTGGTGGATTTTGCGATGTTTCCGCACGTGGATCACCCCGATATGCCGGACAATTCCCTGGCCAACGCAGAAAAATGGGCCGCCGGCATGCCGGTGCCGGCATACGCGATTGACGATCAGACCGCCATCAAAGTCGTTGACGGCGCCGTCGACGTCATCTCCGAGGGGCACTGGAAGCTGGTTACCCACGAGTAGGCTGGTTCGGCCCTGCGCAGGCCAGGAGCCGTTCGTGCACCCGCGTGGGTGACTCGATCGTGCCGCGTACACCGCCGCGTCCACCGCCCTCGCGCGACGTACCCGAACGGGATCCGGGCACGCGAGGCCAGGAGGTGGGAGGAGCGGCTGAATGAAGGCCCATCGCCGGTCAGTGAGATGAATCCTATGCATACAGGCATGCTATGTCATCTCAGCAGTGTATTGGTACCGCCTCTAGTACGACAGCCGCAGTTCTGGCACATGCATGTGGCCGTCTCCCCCGCCTGCGGGGTTGCCCGATCCCCCATCACGGTAACCCTCCTGCTACACTCGAGCGCGCGCCACTGAGAGCTCCCAGGGTCAACGAATCTCTGGCGGACGCACATGGATTCGGGGGATGGACCACTAAACAGACTCACCGATGGTGGCGGGATTATGGTAGAGTGAACGACGTGGCGCGCGCTGCTTCCTCCGAGGCGTCTTGCACCCGTACCCGTATCCGTGGGGACATCCGATGGACTTTACTATCGACATTGCCAGACCAGTCGAGCAAGTCTTTGCGCTGATCGCTGACCTGCCGAACTATCACCGGTGGCTGCCACCGTCTGGCCTATATGGCACGACGACGCAGGTGTCCGACACGCCACTCACGCTCGGTACCACGTATGTCGACGGGAAACAAGCGACGCTGCACGGCCGCGTGACTGAATTTCGCCCACCATTCGCCCTCGCATTTCACCAGGAGGCGCGGTTGCTGCTCAGCCGCCTGACCATTGACATTCGCTATCGGCTGGAACCGCTCGGCGCACACACGCGGGTCTATCGCACCACGACACCGCGACTGTCGGGTGTGCTCGCGCTTCTGCGACCGATGATCGTGCGCCCCATACGCAACGAGAATCTCCGCACGTTGGCGATGATGAAGCAGTATTTGGAGCACGAAGGACGCGCGTGAATGCTCAGGGCCAGACGAGCGTCCACAATAAATGCCGCACCTCGGGAACGGTGAGCGGCAACAGGTCGACTGCCTGCGTTAGCGGAACGCCTCCTTCCTGTGGACCTGCCCTTTTTTCCCTGTCTGCTGGGCCTGACGCGCGTGCTGGCGCACCACCGTCAGATAGGCGAGCGCGAACATGGCCAAGGTGTCGCTGTTCATGTACAACAATGTTGTGCACTGTGTCTAGTGACTATCTCATCTGTTACTTAGCAAGCAAGTGTGAAGACAGAAAATCCGTTCGGGTCCAATCAAGTGACCCGAACGGATTTTCTTTATCAGCCGCAGAGTATTGTACAAGGTAGTGTCATATAATTATATACAAGAAGCCGCTGAATCGCACACGGGCTACAGCGGGGAGGCAGACGACAACACGACACTTTCCTGCTGCTGTCTGCATGCTTTTCTGTCAGAGTGCGAATAGGCTCTATGAGATTCCAGACCACATGACCGCACTACATAGACATACGTCTTCATATCTCGAGCCGGATATGAAGTCGATGGAATGGAGCGGGTTAGGCTGGAGCATGAGCATATGCAGAAAGCAGAAAGTGCACCAGTGGTGAGGATATGACTCTAGCGGTGGATGAACCGGTCATCTGTCCGGTGCTCATTGGCCGGGATCAAGAGCTGGCGGCCCTCGGCCAGCGGCTCGACCAGACGAGCAGCGGACAGGGCCAGCTGCTCCTGCTCTGTGGCGAAGCAGGCATCGGCAAGTCACGACTGGTCGCTGAACTCAAGACCTCCGCCGCTGCCCAGGGCTTCCACGTGCTGGAAGGCAAATGCTTCCCCACCGACCTCACCTCTCCCTACGCGCCCCTGCGCGACCTCCTGCGCTCCTGCTTCGCTTCCCTCTCCCCGACTGCGATCATCGCGGCAGTTGGCCCGTTCGCCCGTGCCCTCGCTCCCCTGCTCCCCGAGCACGTCTCCTTGCTTCCAGAGCTGGCGAGCCAGCCTCCGTTGCTCGAGCTCCCCCCCGAGCAGGAGCAACGCCGCCTCTTTGCCGCTCTGGCGGACTTCTTCACGCGGCAGACCGGGCAGCGTCCGCTGCTGCTGATCGTCGAGGACGTGCATTGGAGTGACGACAGCAGCCTGGACTTTCTGCATACCCTGGCCCGGCAGATGACCAGCAGGCCCGTGCTGCTCCTGTGTACCTACCGCAGTGACGAGGTGCATCCGCGGCTCAGTCACTGGCTGGCCCAGCTTGATCGTGAGCACTTCAGCCAGGAGGTGAGGCTCGCCCGACTGACGCGCAGCGAGACCGAGGCGATGCTGCGGGCCATCTTCGCCGAGCAGCAGGTGATTTCTGGCGAACTGCTGGAGACCCTCTGGCGACTCACGGACGGCAATCCCTTCTTTCTGGAAGAAGTGCTCAAGTCGGGGCTTTCCAGCGGAGGGATCACGTTCACCGAGAGCGGGTGGGCGCATATCCTGCCTGCGGCTGCGCGCCGGGTGGCCATTCCCCGCAGTGTGCAGGATGCCGTGCAGCAGCGCGCCAGGCGCCTGTCCCAACCAGCGCGCCAGTTACTCACCCTGGCAGCCGTGGCCGGGCGCCGCTTTGATGTGCGGGTGCTCCAGCACCTACTGCATTGCACGGACGCTCAGCTGCTCCCACTCCTCAAAGCAGTGGTGGCAGCACAACTGGTAGTGGAGGAATCGGCGGATCAGTTCTCCTTCCGGCATGCCCTCACGCGCCAGGCGATCTACGCCGGGCTCCTCGCGCGGGAGCGCAGAGCGCTGCATCGCAGCCTGGCACAGGCGACCCTCCAGCTCTTTGCCGGCGGCCCGGCGCTGGATGCCCACCTGGCCGACCTGGCGTACCACTACTTTGAGGGAGAGGACTGGGAGAGGGCGCGAAAGTATGGCCAACGCGCCGGGGAACAGGCGCTGACGCTCTTCGCCCCGCGCGCGGCAGTTGAACAGTTGAGCTGGGCCATCCAGGCCGCTGCCCACCTCTCAGAACCTCCACCGGCTGCGCTGTATCGGGCGCGCGGACAAGCACATGAACTGCTGGGCGAGTTTGAACGAGCCAGGGCCGACTACGAGCAGGCGCTGCATCTTTCCCGGGAAGCCCACGATGGCCAGCTGGAATGGCAAGGGCTTTCGGACCTGGGCTTTCTGTGGGCGAGTCGCGATTACACGCGAGCGGGTCCGTTGTTCCGCCGCGCTCTCGACCTGGCCCAGGCCCTCTCCGAACCCCGGTTACAGGCGATGAGTCTCAATCGGCTGGGCAACTGGCTCGTGAATACCGGGCAGAGCGCAGAGGGCGTGCAACTCCACCAGCAGGCATTGCAGCTCTTCGAGCACCAGCAGGACCAAGCGGGCATGGCAGAAACGTTTGATCTGCTCGGCATGGCCAACGGATTTGCTGGAGAGACGGTCACCGCGGTGAGCCAGTGGGGACAAGCCATTGAGCTGTTTCGAGCTGCAGGGGACACCGGAGGCCTTGTCTCTGCGCTCAGCTCACGGGCCATTTATTCTGGCCCGGTGATAAACATCACCACCTACAGCGCACTCAGAACCCGCGATGCGAGCGTGCAAGATGCAGAAGAAGCGCTCCGTTTGGCTCGTCAAGGCGATTTGCTGGTTGCCCTGGCCTATGCCGAGTTCGCGACGGGCGCTGTCCTGGCGTCCTTTGGGGAATTCGGCACCTCACTTCTGCATGGACACGAGGCGCTCAGGCTTGCCCGTGAGATCGGACACCAGCAGTGGATCGTGGGAGCGTCACATAACCTGGGAGCAACCTACGTCCTGATGCTCGAACCAACCTTTGCCCTGAACATCCTGGAACAAGCGTTGCCTCTGGCACGGGAACTCGGCTCAGCGTATTGGGTCAGCCATATCACCTGCTCGCTTGCCCAGGCGTATCTGCTCACGCGTGACCTGGTGCACGCAGAGGCGGCGCTGGCAGCCGTGCTGCCGCGTGAGCAGCGCCCGCGCACGCAGAACGAGCGATTTGTACGCAGCAGCTGGGGCGAACTGGCGCTGGCGCAGGGACAACCGGACCAGGCGTTGCAGATCGCAGAGGAGCTGCTGGAAACCGTCCCGGGCGCGACCCCTGGTGCGGGAGGGCAGCCGATCCCCTGGCTCTTGAGACTGCAAGGGGAGGCGCTGCTGGCCCTGGGGCGAGTCAACCAAGCCGTGCAGGTGCTGGAGGAGGCCAGGCGCGGCGCCCTGGGGCGGCAAGATCGTTCCCGCCTGTGGTACCTCCATGGCCTGCTCGCACGCGCGTACCAGCAGGCGCAGCAGGAGGACCAGGCCCGCCGCGAGGCCATCGCCGCCCGGAACGCCATCACATCGCTGGCCGCGACGATTGACGAACCCGCGCTGCGTGAGCAGTTCACCCACGCAGCGCGCACCACGTTCTGGCCCCGGGAAAAACTCCTCAGAGCGCGCCAGCTCGAATCCGAGCAATTCGGCGGCCTGACCGAGCGCGAGCGCGAGGTAGCCGCCCTGCTTGGCCAGGGCAAATCAAACCGCGAGATCGCCGATCTCCTGGTCGTCACCTCTCGCACGGTCGAGAAACATATCGAGAACATCCTCTCCAAGTTAGGCTTTGCCTCTCGGGCACAGATCGCGGTCTGGGCCAGTGAAAAAGGGCTGGGGCAAAAAGAGCAGAGCCAGCTCTGAATTGCTGACCAGGATCAGCCCCCCTCTCTTCTTGAACGTGCCTGGTGGACTGTCCAGTACCCCCAAGGCGCTTCTGTCCTGCTCTTTGCGAATGCTACGTATCTCTCCCGCACTTCCTAACCGAAATCTTCGTATCGTGTCCACGATGCTCTTCGTAAAAATACGAAGAGAAATCCGAAAGTGTTCTGGCATACTCGTCCTGTAAGAAGAAGCACAGTGACGTCACAGCCTGCAACTTCTTAACATACAACCACGAACTTCACGGATGTTTTCGAGCGGTGGTTGGTCAAGTCCGGTAAAAGACCGCATGATATTGACACTTGCGTCATACGGTGGATTTTCCGTCGATCCAGGTTTCTCCAGGGCCGATGCCCCGACTTGACCAACCACCGCTCTTTATGAAGTGACGAGCCTATCCAGATAGGTTACATGATTGGAGGACAGGATGAATCTTTCGGATTATATCGAGTATGACGCAGTCGGTCTTGCACAGTTGATACGCAGCGGGCAAGCATCCGCACATGAAGTCCAGCAGGCGGCACGCCAGGCCATCGAAACAGTGAACCCAGCACTCAATGCCCTCGTCGGAGAGCTCTTCGACGAGCCGCTCCCCTATGCAGCAAGCGGTCCGTTTGCCGGTGTCCCCTTCGCCATTAAGGATTGCGTCTTGCATGCCCAAGGTGTGCCAACGCGTCTAGGGAGTCGTCTGACGGGTCAAGGTATTCCTTTCCCCTACGACACTGATCTGATGACGCGTTTCAAGCAGGCCGGCTTGGCCACACTCGGACGGACCTCCTGCCCAGAGTTCGCGTTTAATGTGTCAACCGAACCCCTTTCCAACGGTCCAACGGTCAACCCCTGGGATACCTCTCGCTCCTCGGGTGGGTCGAGCGGCGGCTCAGCGGCACTCGTTGCAGCTCGGGCCTTGCCGGTTGCCCATGCCAATGATGGCGGGGGGTCGATCCGCGTCCCCTCCGCCTGGTGTGGGCTGGTGGGTCTCAAGCCGACACGTGGCCGCACACCGGTGGGTCCTGATTACGATGAGCTGCTCAGTGGCCTGGCCATTGAGTTTGCGGTGACCCGGACCGTGCGTGATGCCGCCGCCTTGTTGGATGCTGTCACCGGCCCGGGGATCGGCGACAAGTACGAGATCGCCTCTCCTGCCCGGCCCTACGCGGAGGAAGTCGGCACCCCTCCAGGCCAGCTGCGGATTGCCCTGACGAGCAGGGCATGGTCTGGCGTTCCAGTCGAGCAAGAGCATGTGCAGGCGGTCGAGAGCGTTGGCCGGGAGTTGCTTTCCCTCGGGCACCGGGTGCAAGAAGCCAGCCCACCGCTCAATTGGGAGGCATTGGTCACGTCTCAGCTTCCCCAATGGACGGCTTCCCTGGCAGGCACTGCCGTCCTCCTCAGTAGGAGGCTTGGTGTCGAGTTGGGGCCAGATGTGCTTGAGGCGGTCACGCTCAGCTGCGTCGAGCAGGGTCGCCGCACCACGGCGCTCGACCTCTTGGTAGCGCAAGGCACCGGCAACTTCATCAACCGATCAGTGGGAGCGTTCTTTCGCGACTACGATGTGCTGGTCACCCCCACCGTGGCCACGTTGCCTCCGCCGCTCGGATACCTCAACCAGAACGACCCCACCCTTGATCCCCGTGGCTGGTTCGACAAGGTCTTTGCGGTGATCCCGTTCACTCCCCTCTTCAACGCCACCGGGCAGCCTGCTATGAGCCTCCCGCTGGCACAATCCCGTGATGGTCTTCCGATCGGGATACAGTGTGTCGCACGCTACGGCGATGAGGCCACCCTGTTCCGTCTTGCCGCTCAGTTGGAGCAGGCACTCCCCTGGGCAAGCCGCCGCCCACAAGTGGTGGCTGCACGCTAACTCCCCGATACCTCTACAGGGCTGCTCGCTCCCGCCAATAGCGAGCAGTCCGATGGCATCTGCCTCCATAAGACGGCTTGACCCTACCCCACACCACTCGTCTCAGCAAATGTGCCGTAATGGGCGGAAATTGCATCCGACGTGTTGAGCACTCGCGCCATCCATCAGCTCTCTCCTGCTAAAAATGCTATGATGAGGTCTCGCTCATCACCATTCTGTGCAGGAGTGCGTATGCCTTTCGCCGTGTTTGCCTCGGAGCGCATCAACGTCATACTGACGCCCTATCGTGCGCCGAATGCCAATGCCTATCAGGGAGCGGTGGGTGCGCAGCGTGCGGGAGGAGTGTTTGGACCACCTGCTCATCATCAATGAACAGCACCTGCACCACGTCCTACGTGAATACAGCCAGTAGTATGACCAGGCCTGCCCCCACCGGGGATTGAGGCAGCAGATCCCTGAATCACTAAACCACCGACTAGGACATGGCGTGGTGCAGCGACGAGGTGTTCTGGGAGGGCGTATCCATGACTACTTTCGTGAAGCAGCCTAAAAGCGCGTAGAGAACCTGGGATAGAGTTTTCGCACATTACGAGTGCGGCTCTGCCACATAAGCAGGTGTCGCGGGCGCGTACTGTCTGCGACGCGTTCGACGTGCCGAGGCGATTCCCTGAGAATGGCGAGATGTCCTGCCACTGGCCTTACGACCACACCGCTCGGACCCGGTCTGCCACCTCGGCCGCCTGCGCGTGGCCTGCCTGGGCCGCGGGTGCGCGGCGCGCGGGATCAAGGACGTTGGGGCCAATAGCCGCACGGGACGCCGCATCGGGGCTCACGATGACAGAGCGCACGTCCTTGCCTAGAGCGGCCACCTGAGCGGAGGGTCGGCCTGCGCGTCGAAATGCGGCCGTCGTGGGAGCGAGAACCACGACCCGGCCGTACCCCTTCACCAGGTCAATGTTGGCGACTGAGCGCATGCCACCATCGATATAGCGCTGGCCATTGATGGTCACCGGCGGCCACACCAACGGCACCGCGCAACTCGCCGCGACGGCGTCAATCAGTGACACACCGCTGGCGTGGTCGAACACGACGGCGGCTCCCGTCTCCGCGTTCACTGTCGTAATGAGCAGCCGCTGCTGCGGCCAGTCGTTTGTGGGCAATCTGCGCGCGATCACGGCGCGTCGCTCGGCCTCGGGAACCGTCTTGACCCGCAACGCGGCGTGTCCGAGCCGTGCGCGCGCACGCTGCGGGTCACCAGGCCACGCCATAGCGACCATGAACCGGACCAGCGTAGCGCCGCTCATGCGCGCGGCGATCTCGCCGGACTCCGCAGCCAACTGGACGGCGTAGAGCTGTTCGAGCGGGACGCCGCTCGTCAGTTGTGCGGCGACGACGGAACCGGCGGATGTTCCGACAAAGACATCAGCCATTGAAAGGTCGAGGCCAGCCTCAGCGAGACCCAGCAGCAGCCCTGTCTCCCAAGCGACACCCGTGACCCCGCCACCGCCGAGCACCAAAGCCCTTTCACCACCTGACATTGCTGGTGTCACGCTGCACCTTCTTCCGCCGCTTGCTCGTGCTGCCTTGATGCAGGCTATCAGCACGAAAATACCGTTGGAGTCGTGCAGTCCATTGCGTTCATCAACGCGCAGCACCATCGCCTCTGCTTGACAGGGATAGTAGCATATCTGGTCGTCTGGAGCTAGCCCACTGTGTCAACTGCATGGGGTCTGTAAGGCCCTCCCTACACTGCACGCTCGCCGTGACTCACAGCGTGTGAAAAACATCATACCGTCTGGTGCTCCAAAGCGAGCCAGCAGGGGTCGAGTCATCGCCACTGAGCATGTCCCGCTTTCGAGGGGCAAATGCTATTCTCCGTGTTCTCTCCTCCGAATCTCAGTGTTTACCACGATGTTTTCTGGCCAATGTTCCGGCTACTATGAAGACGTACCCTGGAGCGACTTCTCCAGGGCGAGCGATGACGGCGACTCGCCGAGAAAGACAGAAAGCAGGAGCGAGCATGGCTACAATGCAGACCAAGAGCTTGAACACCCCGGAAGAGACAAGGACTTTGCCCAAGACCACGATTGAGGTGATCACGTTCGGCGACCTCTCCCTTATGAAGCTGACCCTTCAGCCGGGATGGCGATGGTCGGAGCATGTGAAGCCCACCGCCGGGACACCCAGTTGCGAGGTTCCTCATTTCAACTACGGCATTTCCGGCCGTCTGCATGTACGAATGGATGATGGCACCGAGAGTGAGATCGGCCCCGGGGACGCTCAGGTGCTTCCGCCGGGCCACGACGCCTGGGTCGTGGGAGACGAGCCCTATGTCGGACTCGACTTCCAGGGTGGGCATCTCTACGGCAAGTCGTCCTGGTCGAATGAGTAGTGTAGGGAGAGGCAGGCATACTTCCTCTCCCGGTCACGGAAAAGAGCAGGGTATGAATGCGCCGGATATCTTGAAGTATGGGCAGCAGACAGCGCTTCGGGCCATAGACCTTTTCCCTGAGGCGCAGTGGGAGACCTCCGGAGCCTGTGGTGTCTGGTCAGTGCAGGACGTCGTAGCGCATCTGGCCTCGTATGAGGAGGTCCTGGTAGATATTCTGGCAGGCTTCGTGGGGAGCGGTCCCACTCCTCGCCTGGACAAATACATCAGCCTGGCTGACCGGTTCAAAGACACCGAGGTGCAGGAGCGCCGGAGCCAGGGCCGCGAACAGGTGCGAAGCAACGGTATGGCGCCGCCTACTCGCTGGATGACCTGCTGGTGTACATGTACTATGGGCACAAGCGCGAGCACAGTGCGCAGGTCGCGGCGTTTCAAGATCGGCTGTAGGGGTGGCGGAGTACCTGTCGAGGAGTGAGAGCAATGAATGTAGATCTGGTGTCGCAAGCGACGGTCGAGGCTGTCGACCGATTCAATGAAGCCTTCAACCGGCACGATGTTCCAGCGGTGATGGCGCGTATGACTGAGGACTGCATCTTCGAGAACACGTTTCCAGCGCCGGACGGTGAGCGATTTGAGGGCCAGGACGCGGTGCGCCGCTTCTGGGAGGATTTCTTTCAGTCCTCACCCGACGCCGTCTTCAGCGCCGAGGAGACGGTGGCCTTCGGGGCTCGAGCCGTCGTGCGCTGGAGGTACGAGTGGACCAACGCCGACGGTAGTCGCGGGCACGTGCGCGGTGTGGACGTGCTGCGAGTAGTCGAGCGTAAGATTGCAGAAAAGCTGGCCTACGTGAAGGGGTAGCATCTCGGATAACCTGCGCCCCGAGATAGCAACCAGTCAATGTGATCAAATCTCGCTGGATGTATGCTTTCAGTGACGAACCTAATTGTTCGCCGACATTTACCGGTGCCGGCATACGCGATTGACGATCAGACGGCTATACAAGTCGTTGACGGCGCCGTCGAAGTCATCTCCGAGGGGCACTGGAAGCTGTTTGCCCAGGAGTAGGCTGGTTCGGCCAGGAGCAGGTCGTGCTCAAGCTTGGTTGAACCGATCGTGCCTCGTACAGCGCCGCGTCCACCGACCGCGCGCGACGTACCCCAACGGGACCGGGCACGCGAGGGCAGTCGCTCGGCGCACACACAGCAGCATGACGGCGAAAGCGAATCCGCTCCGGTAGACGCTGAAATTACTTTGAACACAAAAAGGAAGGCAGACCATGTCAAAGCTCGACCCGCGCCAGACCATCATCACACTTCCGGCCAACATTCCTTGGCAGGTTCCTGCGGGGGCGCCGCCCCACAGCGTTGAGGAGGCGACGCTAGCCGGAAGTGAGTCCGCGGATGGCATCTATCTCGTTCTCATGAAGTGGTACCCCGGCTTTATGAGCGCCCCCACCATTACTCAACGGATCGCCTGTGTGTGGTCTTGTCCGGTGTATGGTGGTGCAACAGTGGACCGGATTTCGACCCGGACAACGCCGTGCCGGCCTACCCCGGTAGTTTTGTCCA
The DNA here is from genome assembly GCA_052143275.1 of Ktedonobacterales bacterium. Lineage (GTDB taxonomy): Bacteria > Chloroflexota > Ktedonobacteria > Ktedonobacterales > JADMIN01 > JAJPKE01. Next base: position 22,050 of record JBKQTH010000298.1, read on the forward strand.
TCGGGTCGCCAACACGCCTCACTACGATGGCGCCAAGGGGACCGACGCAGAGCCGGCGGTCATCGCCGTGACTGGAATTGGGCCGGTTCACCAGCAATGGGTTGATCCGTCGCAGCCGATTCTTCGGTCGCTCTGATGCGGAGCCGCTGTACGGCGGCGAGCGCGGCCGTCAACGCTTTTGTAGCTGACGACGATAGCTGCCGTTCTGGGCCAAAGTACCATCGCTATCAATGGCGACCATGCTCTCGGCGAGTCATATTGTTTAGCTCATCACCTTTGGAAGAAAGATAGAAAGCGCACTTTGCTGGTCGTGTCTATCCGCTACTACGATAAGATGGTTCGTTCCGGTGATCGTTGGCTGTTTGAGGAACGCAAATTGATTATCGACTGGGTAGATACCAGTCATTATACGGTACTTGTATGAAGGATCTGAGCGGTAGTTACACTGGCCGCTGCTTACATGGGCAAGGCCACCATAGACGGCTTCACAACACCTTTACTGATCGTCACAAAAGAAGCTAAATGGCATACCCACATGCGGTCAGGCAGGCAGGTATTCTAGACGGAGAGGATAAGCTCGTACGTACGTCTCGATGTTCGGTAGCTAGAGACGGCATCATCCATTCTAGGCAAAGGAGCTGGAATCATCGTTATGGCAGAGATGACAGCGAAAGAGATCCAGTCTGAGGCGAAGGCGCCTCCTGGCGGCACACTGATTGCGGTGGTCATGATCGCCGTGGCGATTGTGACGGCGATCTATTGGATTGTGTGGTTTCTCATCCCCGGCGGGCGCGACGCATTAGCCACCCTGCCGCACGATCACGCGTACATCAGCTTCGAGAACGCTTTTCCTGCATCCGACGGCTGGATGTCGCTCGCCGCGCTCGTCGCCGCAATCCAGCTGCTGCGCGGCAAGTCGAGTGCGATCATGTGGATGTTCGTCGGGGGCGGCGCGGGCCTGTATCTCGCCGGTATGGACGTGCTCTACGATCTCGAAAACGGCGTCTATCGCGCGATCGCGACGAATCCCGGCTCCGTCGGCACAGAGATGGCGATCAACCTCGCCACCATCGGGATCAGCCTTTGGGTGATGTGGTGGGCGAACAAGCACCGCGACTGGATGTGCCGGGCCTAGCTTACGGGCGCGCGGCGATGGCGGCGGCCAGCTGTGGCGCTTCATGCCTGATGTTGAACAGTGTGCCGCGAATGTCGTAGTTCGTCCCGATGAAATAGAGGCCGTTGGCTTCGGCCTGCTTCACCGCCTCGGCTTCGATATGTCCGCGCTGGTCGAGCGGCAATGGCAGATCGATGTAATCAGTGGCAAGGCGATAGCCCGTCGCGAAGATCACAGTGTCGAAGCTCGCTTCGCTGCCATTGGCGAACCGCACGCCGCTTGGTGTGAAACGCTCGATGGGACCGGCGATGACGATGCTTCCCCGCTGTGCAAGTCGAGGGTAATCGAGCCCGATGATGGGAATGCCCGGGCTATCGAGCACGCCGAGCGCTGGGCGAGGCACGCCGGCGCGCGCCTGACGCTGCACGGAGCGTCGCAGCAGCACCGGTGTCAGCACGTCCGTCAGCCTTCGTGGCGTGCGGGCCATGATCTGCCCCCAGACCTGAATCGGCACGCCGAGCAAATCGCGTGGCACAATATTCGTGCCTGCGCGGATCGAGCTGGTCACTGCTACACCAGCTTCGGCGAGATCGACGGCGATCTCAGCTCCCGTGTTGCCGGCTCCAACAACCAGCACGCGCTGTCCGGAAAACGGCGCCGCATTGTGGTAATCCCTGGCAAGCAGGCTTCGGCCCTGGTAGACCGCGGCATCGGGATATTCGGGTAGCGTGGGATGCGCGAAGATGCCTGTCGCCGAGACGATCACATCAGCGCGCCGCTCGCCTTGAGGAGTCGTGAGCAGCCAGCCCTTCCCGTCATGAGTGGCACGCTCGACCTTGCAGCGTGTCCTGATGTCGAGATTGAAATGATCGGCATATCTAATGAGATAGTCCGCAAACTGCTGGCGTGAGGGATAACGTGGATATTGACGCGGTATCGGCCAGAGAGGCAGTCCCGATAGCGACTTGATCGTATGCAGGTGCAGCCGGTCATACAAGCTTGTCCAGGTCGTACCTGGCGCTTCACCCGCCTCGAAAATCGTCGCGTTGATGCCACTCTGCTGCATGCACACACCTGCTGCCAGACCAGCCGGTCCGGCGCCGACGATAACGACTGTTGATCTGCCCATCGCAATGCCGTCCTTATGTATTTTGCAAGCCGATCTCGGCCGCCGCTTTGGCTGGATTGTAGCCAAATCGCACCTCGATTGCAACAGGCTGCACACGATCGAACGCTGACGACCCACGGCCACAGACGCTGCGAGGGCGCTGGCCGCTCCGATCGCCCGAAACGTGGTGATGCTCAAAAAGCCGCAGCTCCAAACAGCTATGCATCTGTAAGAGCAGACAGCGGATAGCACTTGGGCTAGGTAAGAAGTCCTGCCAACCGTGCTGTGCCATACTGTGTGCGATCGCGTGATTTATGAGCAACTCAGCCTGGAAAGCACTCGGCAGGCCATGTTCTGGGCGCAATTGGAATACGACATTTTGGTCCAGCAGGGAGAGGGGCCAATGGATTCCTTGTCGCAGGAGGCACGCTATTTGGGGCAGGTCTGGCAGCTTATTTCGCCTATCATGAAGGAGGCGCGGAGCATCTGCCAGCAGAAATACGGGGACACGCCACGTCCCCAATCGTATCTGGCAGCGATGGAGGCATAGGGATTGCAGCATCACAGGGGAGCCATGACGCTCGGAACAGGCAGATACACCGAGTAGGCAGCTGACCCAGAAGGCGTTGCCATCAGACACGAGAGAAGGGTACCCATGAGTTCCACTGTGCCGAAACACTTTGATGCGGACACACGCAACCGGCTGGCACAAACGCAGGAGATCCAGATCGAAACCCGGCAGCCAGGGGCGAATGCCTCCGCTCATCGCACCACAATCTGGGTCGTCGTAGTAAGCGATGATGTCTTTGTCCGGTCGGTGCGTGGGAGCGCTGGTCGGTGGTATCAAGAAATCACAGCCAATCCGACAGCGACGGTGCATATCAATGGGCAACAGATACTGGTGCGGGCCGTGCCGGTGACTGATGGCGCGACCAATGCGCGAGTGAGCGATGAATACCGACGGAAGTATCGCAACGATTCCTCATTGCCCTCAATGGTGCGTGATGAGATTTTGCCAATGACGCTTCGGTTGGAACCAAGGTGACAGCCATTCCAGAGGAGAAGGACCATGTATGCCCTTCAGATAGCTAGGTTCGGCAACCCGTCCGAGGTGGTCGAACTGGTAGAGGTCCCCGACCCAGATGCCCCTGGTGTCGACGAGGTGCTGGTCGCCGTCGAATATGCGCCGATCAACACCTCTGTCCTCCTGACGATCAGGGGTCTGTATGGCGTGCGACCTCCCTTGCCCGCCGGCCTTGGCAATGAGGGGGCCGGGCGCATTCTGTCAATCGGGAAGGACGTGGAGCATGTGCAGGTAGGGGATCGGGTGCTGATTCCAAGCACCAGCCCTTCCTGGCGCGAGCGTCTGGTAGTACCCGCACAGGATCTCTTCGCGCTGCCACCAGGGGGTGATCCGCAGCAATTGTCGATGATGCGGATCAATCCGCCGACCGCGGCGCTCTTGCTGAGTGAGTACATGGACCTCTCACCAGGCGAGTGGGTGCTGCAAAATGCTGGCAATTCTGGTGTCGGACGCTGGGTGATCGCCTTTGCCAGGGAGCGTGGTCTGAAGACCGTTAGCTTGATTCGCCGTCAGGAACTCATCGACGACCTCATCAACGCGGGGAGTGACGTCGTCCTGGTGGATGGATCTGACGTAGCCGGGCGGGTCGCCGAAGCCACCGGCCACGCGACGATCACACTAGCGCTCGATGGCGTCGCCGGGGCAGAGATGCAGTCGCTGTCCAGCTGCTTGTCCCCTGGAGGCACCCTGGTCGTCTATGCCTTCATGAGCGAACAGCCCGGTCTAGTAAACCCGGCGGACATCATCTTCCGCCGGGTGACGATTCGCGGCTTCTGGCTCAGATCTCCAGCGGTTGGCGCTTCTCCGAAAGTCTTGGAGGCCATAAAGATGGGTGTCCGGTTGATTGCCGAGGGCAAACTGCACGTGCCCATCGCTGCCGTCTATCCGCTCAGTGCGGCCAAGGAAGCCATCTCGCATGCTCAACATGGGGGGAAGGTGCTGTTCGCATGCTCCTAGGCGGCGGCTGCCACCAAGGGCGCCTGGGATAGTCGGGGCAAGACCTGCTCGCCATAGAAACGGATGACGTTGACTTGATCGGGCTGCGGCGCATGGACAAAGATATGGGTGACGCCGCTCTGAATCGCCTCCTGAGGCCCCTGGAGATGCGCTTCCGGGTCTTCGCAGACCAGCCACTGGCTATGGACGTGCGCCAGGGGACATCAGCCTCCGCCCGGCGCTGAATGCTGCACGGGCGCGGTCGTCTAGATAGCTCCCCGCCTTAGGCCCGAAGCGTCCCTCTGCAGGCGGAGGAGTCGTGTACGGCCGGGCACCTTACTGCGCCTGCGCCTGGTGCTGTTCCTCGGGCATGATGCTGGCCAGAGGGAGGTCGAGCGTCTGGTAAAAGGCGTGGGTGGCAAGTGCGGCGACCTCATTCACCACCTCAGGAGCCTCACGCTGCGCCACCGTCGCCACCACGGTGTGCACCGGGCGCCGTCCCGCAGGCAGGGAGATGACGCGTGCCACCGCATCGGCTACCTCTTGGGGGTCAGGAGGCGTGGCGGATCGGTTCTCCGCGTAAAACGGCACCATGAACGCCTCCATCGCGCTCTCATACAGGGCAGCACGCTCGCTATCTGCCGCGACCTGATGCTTCGCACCGATGGGGGTCGGAAAAGTCCCCGGTTCAATGAGGGCGGCGTCGATGCCAAAGGGAGCCAGTTCTTGGCGATAGGACTCGGTGAGGCCCTCCAAGGCAAACTTCGTCGCTCCGTACAGTCCCAGAAACGGCAAGGCCATACGTCCGGCAACCGACCCCACTTGCAGGAGCAACCCACTGCCTTGTTTACGCATCTGTGGCAGGGCCGCACGGTTCACCCGCATCATGCCGAAGACGTTGGTCTCAAATTGCTGGTGCACTTGCTCGGGGGTGAACGCTTCCAGAGGTCCACTATACGACGTCCCAGCGTTGTTCACTACGACGTCAAGACGACCAGTGATTGCGAGCAGGGATGTGATGGCCTGCTCGACCGACGCGTCGTCAGTGATATCCAGCTCGACGATATGCAGGGCCAACTGTTCTCGTCCCGCCAGTGCGCGGAGTTCTGCTGCCGCCGGGGCATTCCTCCCTGTCGTTGCACGCATACTTGCAAACACGATGTAGCCCTGGCGTGCCAGAGTTTCAACGATCAGCCGACCAAAGCCACTGTTACTGCCCGTTACCAGAACGGTTTGTGCCATCGTTCTCTCTCCATCCTTCTCAAAAAAGTACTGAGCGGATAGCCGCTGCTCATGACGATCACACGAGCCAATCGCCCAGTCGCTTGCGCAGTGTGCCCAGCACAGTTATCCGCGTGTCAACGGATAACCGGAGGAGCGCTTCATTCACCCGCGAGGCGATTCCCGCATCCATCGTTGGTCGATCTCTTTCACTCGGCTTCCCGCTCTTCGCGTCCTGCACCCGCCGACAGCAGATCCGGAGCACGCGCGGTCCATGGACAAAGGCGTAGCAGCCACACCTGCTCCACTCTCGCATCTAGCGGGGGACACCCGTCAGCATAACCCTCGTTCCTAACACATCGATTGCACCCGCTTACGAAACGGTGACACGGCAACGCTAAGAGCCGACAAGCGAGCTGGCCTCGAGATCACGGGTGTGGCATAACCCGACGGGCGAGGCCGACCGGCATACTGGTGTCCCCGCCAGCCTGTTCTGGCCAAGCAAAGAAAGGTGTCCCTCCAGAGCCGTACCGAGACATCCTGCTGGCAGCCAGTCTCCTTCACGCGGTGGCGCTCTGTCACACTTCCCGCTCGGTCGGGCGAATCAAGAGCTCGTTGACGGCCACACGGCGCGGCTGCGTCACCGATATACAGGGTGGCCTCGGAGATGTCCTCCGCTTTGCATAATGTCCTGCGCCGTTCGTCGAGCCGTTCTGCGCCGTGCGACGAGAGCGACGGCGACTGACGCAAACGCAGTGCTTCAAGGGATTACGGTGTCAGGACTACCTGGGAGTAGTAGGATGGTGCCAGGACCACCTGGGAGTAGTCGAATTGAGTATTGGCGCTCGTCGGTGCCGGGGAAAGCGGCTTCGAATGGCTCCACGCGAGCGAGCCATCGCTGAGACGGTAAGCGGCAAAAGAGTACTCGTCGTAGTGAAAGTCATTCGCCGTCTTCGGCACTCCAATCTGAATGTAGAGAAGCCCGTTACCGGCTCCGACTACTCCTACCGAGTTCAGCCCAAGCGTGACTGGACTGGCAGAATTCTGCCCAAGCGTGACTGGACTGGCAGAAAGCAGCTGGCCCGTGCCAGGGTTGAAGCTCTTTAATGTGTAGGAAGTCTTGTTCTGTGTCGGCGAAATGTCTCTCTCGAGCAAGTATAACTTCCCGTTGATTATTGCCGCCCATTCGGTATTGCAGCTTGCAGCCACCACCTGTCCCAACTCTGGTGGTAATTGAGTCACTGCGCACTGAAAGGGCATCTGCCAAGCCACGTGCCCCGTCCGTGGATCCAGGCCCGCTATAGTATAGGTCCCACTGTACCTCCGTGGAGCAAACAGCAATCCGCTGGTGATGGGCAGATTGAAGAGCGTTGCATACCCTGGCTCGGCGGCCCACAGCAGCCGTCCTGTCTTGGCATTGTAGGCGAAAAAGTATTTGTCGTCGAATTTCTGCTGAGATGATGGCACGGGGGCCGGCGATAGATTCGTGATGTAGAGGACTCCACCGGCAAGGTAGGCGGTCGCAAAGCTTCCCGCGACAGGCACGGTCTGCTTCCAGATTGTCTCTCCAGTCTGCTCGTTGAGCGCGTCAAGAGAGTTGTCTGCGGCAGCGTACACAACTCCATTGGCTACCAGGGGTGCGCTCACGATAGGGTTTGCCGCCAGATAGTGATTCCAGCGATACTGACCAGTTGCGCCATCCAGGCAGTAGAGTGTGGTGCCGGCATTATTCACGGTATAGAGATTCCCGTCGAGCACAGTGGAATAGGCCGCATCTCCTGTGGAGAACGCAGTATTATTCCAGACTAGGGAGCCATCGGCGGCACTCCGCGCACTGAAGGTGCCGTCGGGCGAGTTGTAGAGATACATGCGTCCATTTGCTACTTCGAACCAGGCATAGGGCTGCGTGGTAGAATCGTGCCAGATCTGCTTTCCATTGCCGGCATCAAGCGCATAAAGGTCAAAGTCGAGCACCACATATACCACGCCGTTGACCACCTGTATGTTGGCACTGCCGGACTGGCGGCTTGTTACTAAACGATCTTGCCAGATCACCTTGCCACTGCTCGCAGCCAGGCGATAGGCCACTCCATGCTGCACGACGTACAGGCTGCTCGGCGTGCTGGGAGACACGGTTGGGGAAGTACCAGCCAGGTGTGTCACCGCTAACCAGCCCCCAACCAGAGTGCCCACCAGGATGACTGCGGCCAGGCCGCTTAAAAAGCCCATCAGGCGAGTGCTACGTGAACGCGCGACCAGATCAGAGGAAGACGGCGAGGTCACCCACTCGTTCCTAACCCCAAGTGTGGCTCCTGTGCTGTGATTGCCGAGAACACGCTGCCGAACACGTTCCAGCGCAGTGTGATGTTCAGCGACGGCAGGAGCGCGATAGTAACGATGCAAGGTGTCTACTAGCTGTGCCTCATTGGATGATTCGTTGATAACTGAGGTTCGCTGAAGGTGTTCAATCTGTTCATCGACCCGTTCAGGGGTGAAGTAGTCATTGTCGGGTGCCATACACTGCTCCTTCCTTACCTCTTATCCATATCTTTGTGTGGCGTGCTCTCTTGCGAAGTAGATGGGCGCAGCGCATACAAGTGACGCAGGGAATTCATGGCTCGCGAAAGCATCGTGCGTACCGCGTCTTCGCGTTTGTCCAGGATGGCGGCAATTTCTCCACAGTGGAGACCATACCCAAAGCGCAGCTGTAATATTTCCTGCTGGGCTTCCGGGAGCGCGCGTACAAGAGCGTGGATCTCGTCTGCTTCGGCCTGCCTGAGTGCCATCTGTTCAGGATCTCGTGCCTCATCCTCATACATCGTCTCACTCACTTGCTCCAAAGAGACATTACGCCGGAAAGCAGCCTTGCGAAATGCATCAGCCAATTTGTTGCGCGCCACGCGCCAGAGCCAGGCGACCTGCGCCATGTGGGACAGATGCAGAAATTTTGGCTCGGCAAGAGCCGCCATGAAGGTCTCCGCCAGAATGTCCTCAGCATCTTCCGGTGAAGGGGCATGGTGGCGAAGATAGGCGAAAAGCTTCTCCGCGTCTCGTTCAAACAACTCTTCCATTGTCTGGTGCTTCATGCTTATGCGCGGTTGCTGCAACCTGCTCTCCCCTGCTTGTGAGATCTCAGTAACCATATCGTTTCACCTCGCGGAAACGTGACATGCATCATGCGGAGTGGTTATGCGCGTGTGGAAGTTTGCACCATGGGTACATTCGCAACTAGACAATTAAGTTCGTCACTGAACCCAGTTTCTGGTTCATCACGATTGAATTGT
>JBKQTH010000299.1:0-4451 GCA_052143275.1 Ktedonobacterales bacterium
AGCGGGTTCACTTTCCCCAGATGTCGGCTCTCGTTGCTGTCCCGGACTTACCGCTCGTTCCTTTTCTTTCCCAGAGCCCAAACTCCCTCGTGTCGATAGATGTGGATCATCCAAACAGCCAGCGCGAGCTCAACCACGGCAGCCCCCATGCGAAACAGGCCGTACCAGAGAGGATCGGAAGAGGGCAACACATCAGCAATCTGCAAGAGAGTGACTGGGATCTGGAGAGCGGAGCCGACAAAGGCCACCAGCATGAGCCAGAAGAGCCAGCGCCAATGGCGCACGACCCCAAGGATGAGCAGGGTAATCAGCACGAGAACGCCGACCAGGAACAGGGTCACCGGAACTGGATAGCGGTCAGCCGGAGAGGACGTGAGCGAGAGCGATTGGGCGTAGATCGACGGGGAAGCGAGATACACCACCAGCAAGCTGAGGGCCGCGAGGATGAAAAAGGCGATCATGCCCATCTCCAGGCTCACTCTGATGGAAGAATGCGGAGGTCGCTTCATTCGTGGGCGGTTTCCTTTCCTTGTTGCAAGCCGTCAAACAGCAGCGATGTCAGGATTTCTGGCAGCTCTTTCCAGCGTTCGGCAATCACCTCGTCGCCAAGCAATTGGAACGTGAGCAGACCAAAAAGCATGCCCGCGATGGCACGAACCGTGAGAGCCACATCGATGCTCCGTACCTGCCCTGTTGCGCTCTGTGCCTGGAAGGCGTGTTCGGCGACGGTGAAGGTGGGCACCAGGACCTGTTGGTAATACAGCCCACGTAATTCCTCATTGACCAGCATTTCCGGCAGGACCGCCTGGAACACCTCCGCATTGGGCCACAACAGGGCCATGCGTTGGCGCAGGTACGAGGTGAAAAAGGAGCGCAGATCTTGCTCGCTCTCCGGCGTGAGCTGCTGCTCGCGTTCCGTTGACTCATTGAGGCGATGGAGAATCCCTAACAACACCTCCGTTTTGCTGGCAAAGTAGGTGTAAATGGTGCCATCGGCGATCCCAGCCACACGGGCGATGTCCTTGATCGTAGCGCGATGAAAGCCTTTTTCGGCAAACACCTGCGTGGCGGCATCCAGGATCTGCTTGCGCCGAGCAGCCGTCACCAGTTCTTGAATGGGATCAGGCGTCTTGGTCATAGGCTGCATGCTCTTTTTGTCCCTCGAAGGAATACGACGCACTTTTTTCAATCGTTCTTTTCATAGCCTCAAGAGTGTTTTGAGAGTCTCTCGCAATCTTCCTTTTTGCGATGACATTGAATAATTTTGCCTTGAGAGACTTCGTTGAGTAATAATGGCTGAATTCTATTTTTGTCTCGTTCTCAGCAAGAGGCGTAAGTCTCGCTTCAACAAGATAATCTGGCAGCATTTTGGTAATTCCCATGGTATCTTCAGGTAGAGCCGTGACGATCCTTTCCATGGGAATCACTTCGAGATCTTTCTCCACACACGTATTTTTCCCATCTTTGAGGTGGCACCTATAGGCAACCCCCTCCCCTCTCTGACGTTTCCCTGAAATGAGGTCTACCCGCTCGACCCTGGGATGGTATGCAGCGATGTTCGTCAAGTCTTGATTAAATTCCCAGACGGCATGGAGAGATGCATGAATCACAACCTCTTGTCTTGATTGAAAAGGAGGAAATTCCATGTGCTGTTCCTTTCTCAAGAGAGATGCCATGGACAGGCGCGTTGATGGCCAGATCCGTCAGGGGCAGAGGCTCTCTTGTCTTGCGTTGTGATCGAATAATCAATCACATAGTTGAATGATCATTCATTGCAATGATAGCTAATTCAAACAGATATGTCAAGTCTGGGGAATGAGATGGGATTCATCATCGATGGGAGCTACCTGTTGTGGCAAACTGAGAAAACCAGCCGCGGCATTGCACCACTTTCATTTTGCTGACGCTTGATTTTGAAAAGAAGCCCTCTCTACCTGATTTCTCGACTGGTTCTCCAGGCAATGGCGAGGCCAGCGCTGTAGGCCCAATAGCTCCCCATCAGGTTGACCGTCTGGGGCGGGTTCGCCACCCAGCGTCCGCGCCACTTGCGCACGGTGCGATCGGTGGTACCAACCGCTTGGGCGATCTGTTGGTTGTTCTGCTCAGGACCTGCGGTCACCGCTCACCGTGAGGACGACGTTCCCCGTCTTCTGCCCCGCCTCGACGTACCGCGTCGCTTCGACTATATCCTCCAGCGGGTAGGACCGATCGATGACTGCTCGGTACTTCCCGGCCTCGATAAGCTCCTTGAGCAAGACGACGTCCTTCTTCGTGTAGCGCGTTACTCCGAGCGTCACCCGCTTGTCGCCGATCCGCCGGGTCAGCAGGGCCAGGAGCGGGACGTGCCACAGGAACCCCAGGTCGGTTTCGATGTAGATCCCGCCCGACTTGAGTGAACGTCTGCACCGCCGGAACGAGGTCTTGCCGACCGCGTCGAAGATGATGTCGTACGTCTGGCCGTTCTTGGTGAAGTCTTCCTGCGTGTAGTCGACCACCGCGTCGGCTCCCAGCGCTCGCACGAGCTCGACGTGCTTGGTGCTGCACACTGCGGTGACCGTGGCACCGAAGGACCTAGCCAGCTGCACCGCCGCCGTGCCGATGGAGCCAGAGGCGCCGTAGATGAGGATGCTCCGCCCCTGCCGTAGGTCTGCCGTTCTCAGGCAATCTAGTGCGCTGGTCGCTCCGTCGCAGACCGCCGCTGCCTCCTCGAAGGGCATGCCTGCCGGCATCTGCGCCAGCGGGCGCTCCTGGCGTATGCAGACGAACTCCGCGTGTGCGCCGAACCCGCTGATGCCGAAGACGTGGTCACCGACCGCGAACTCGCTGACGGCTGTGCCCACGGCCGCAACCTCGCCGGCCAGCTCGCTGCCCAGGATCCGCCGCTGCGGCCGGCGGAGACCGAGGAAGATGCGGACGAAGAATGGATCTGCGCTGCGCCAGCCACAGTCCGTTCGGTTGACGGTCGTGGCGTGGATCTTGACCAGGACCTCATCGTCCTTGGGCACCGGTCGCGGGGCGTCTTCGAGTCGCAGAACCTCAGGAGGCCCGTACCGGTCGTAGACCACTGCTCTCATGGGTTCCCTTTCCCTTCCTTTTCTCGGTTGGCTGCGGGTACCGGATTGGTCCGCTGCGCCTCCAGGGCCTGCCCTGCCCGAAACAGCTCCGCCAGCCGGGCCGCGTGCGGCGCCCAATCGAGATCACCCACCCGTTCTCCGCGACGGCGCTCCTTTGGCAGTTCGCGCCGTCGCGGTGCATGCCCGTGGCCCTCGCCTCTCCGCCCACCTGCTCGGCTCCCTTGGTGCCGTGTGGCGATGTCAAGGTATTCTACAACAGTTACCCCTGGGCAGAGCTCGCCAGCAGGGATGAAAATCTGCTCTGAGGGGTCAGCGCCCGAGGGCGACATACCGTCGTGCCAGGAGCAAGAGCCGGTCAACAGTTTGCTCTGGGTGCCGCGCCGCACCGGCCGTTGTCGCGCCCCATCGCGGTCAACAGGCCCTGGTGGGCGAGATCACGTACTACACTGTGACGCTGACGCTCCAGCCGACCGAGCAGCCCGCGCCGACTCCCCATACCCAGTCGGGGTTCGACTTCGGGCGCACGGTGTATGACGCCTGGGACGCGGCGCTTGTTTTCGCTGGGTGGCTGGCGGCCGTGGCGATCTGGCTGGCGATCTTCAGCATCTTCGTGTTGCCGGTGCTGGCGGTCGTCTTGCTCGTCCGGACGGTTCGTCGACGCCGAATCGGGCACTCGCCGAAGGTGTCGCCGGCATCTTCCTCGTCGTAGCCCTCGGCAAGGCAATGGCGTCCTCCAAGACCGAAGAACTGCACAAGCCGGTTGAGTTTCGCGTCAAGGTGGTGCATCATCTCCATATCCGAGGCTTTGACAGCCAGATGATGTAGTTTTCCCTGCACATTACCGAATATACTGCCGGAGAAATTATCGGTAATTTCCCGGGGTTCGAGTCCGTGTCCCCCTACCACAGGAGATCACGTGGACGCCGAGACTAACTCATCTCTTCTGGAGCGCGTGCATGGTTCTCCCGTGGCTACCAGCGCTAAGCCCAGGCGCACGTGGCCAGCAGTCGTTGCGCTCTACTTGCTCGCGCCGGTGGACTCATCTTCTTGTGAAGCATGAGCGAGTCTCCCCGTCAGCGATGAACTAGGCACTTAGGTCGACCTGGAGTTGCCCTAACAGCCGCGCTATCGTGTGCTAGACTAAAGAGCAGCGCATACCACTTTGGCCAGCCACGGGGTTACCAATTCTTATTTCAATCTATGGGCATGTCTTGCCATAGGTCCCCACATCTCCCTCATCCTTGACAGGCATCTCACTAGCTCGTATATTTGTTCTAGCAACCAGGTAACGAGCGCTGCGCTCGTGGAGAGGCAGACACCAGAGGACAACCATGCAGGTGCAGCGGGCCTACAAAACCGAACTCTCCCTGAACGACG
>JBKQTH010000300.1:0-3773 GCA_052143275.1 Ktedonobacterales bacterium
GCGGCCGCGGCGGCCGCTGGGTTGCTGATTGGCAAGTTAGTAACCCAGTGAGCGCCCACACTTTGACCCTCGGCGCGCACGTCACGGTTCATCGTCAGAACGGTTTCAGAACCCCAGCCCGCGCTCCTTGAGGCTCACATGCCGGTATTTCCCGACGATAACGTGATCCAGCAGCTCAATGTCCAGTAATTGCCCAGCTTGAGCAAGCTGGCGGGTAGTACGGACATCTTCATCCGATGGAGTGGGGTCGCCGGAAGGGTGGTTGTGTACCACTACGATTGCCGGACAGGTGCGCGTAACTGCGGGCCGAAAGACTTCAGCGATACGCACGACGCTGCCGTTGACGGTCCCCTGATAGATGACCTCCTGGTGAACCACGTAGTTTTTGGTATCGAGACAAAGAACTCGCAACTGCTCCTGGGAGAGGAAACCCATTTCACCTATGACGAGCTGCACAATATCTTCGGGACTCCCGATCTGTGGTCGCTCGCCCTCGGGAAGTCTCACCCTGCGTCCCAGCTCCAAAGCGGCCTTGAGTTGAGCCGCCTTGGCTACTCCCAGGCCGTGCACATTGCACAGCTCCGCGAAATCCATAGCCAGCAAACCACCAAGCCCTCCATACTGCCGCAGCAGCCTCGACGCCAGCTCGATCGCGTTTTCCTTTGACGTCCCTACTCGTAGAATAATCGCCAATAACTCGGCCGATTGGAGACTTGGCGCGCCATGACGCTCTAGACGTTCTCTTGGCCGCTCATCAGTCGGCATCTCGCGCACCGTCGTATGGTAGGTCACCAGGGGTTCCCCGGAAGTAAGCATGAGACTGCCTCCAATGGCCGCAGAACCATAACGTCGAGATAACGACTCGCCCACGCTGAATCCATGGTAACATGCACCCACTAGCCAAGACAATGAACCTATCGAACGTTACCCGGGATGCATTGGCCCACTATCATGAACTCGGAGCGTTACCGAGCGTTGAGGAGCAGTGTAGCCACGTATTCCAGATGCCATAGGATCAGGACAAGCGTGAGGATGCTCAAAAGGGTATGGAGGTACCTCCAGACTCGGATGAGACGCAAGCAGAGCTGCTCAATGCCAATCGCCTGCCGTATCTGTTGCGACTCGAAGACTAGCGCGCCTTTCCCGTGGGGCGTAGGGTCTGCACTGCTGGGACGCGGCTGATGCAGCAGCGACGGAATTTGATCGGGCGGTGCGTCCAGGTCATAGTACGCCAGATCCCAGGGCTCCCAACGAGCGCCTGCTGCGTCCAGTTCGCTGGCCGGCTTATCGTTAACCGCACGCTGCTCGCGGCGTTTCGGATGTGTAGGGCGCGTCTGGCGGTTCGTGTCGAGGGCGCCGACGAGCGCTTCTAGACGCTCGTCCCCCTCCTTAGTCACTGTCTTTAGAGCAGCCTGGGCCGCCAGGCGCGGAGCGATACGATCTAGTTGCTTCCCGACGATCCCACTGACGACTAGCGCGATGAGGCTGCACAGCGCGTAGGTACCCGTACGCGGATGGAAGTTGCCGCTGGCGTGCATAAGGACAAGCGCAAGCGCGAGGATGCCGCCTACCATATGCCAGGAGAGGGCGGTATGCAGAAGCCCGATTCGCGATCTTCGCAACCGCTTGCGCAGCGTGTACCCTATTCCGACGAGCGCGAGAAGAACCGTCCCTGCAATGGCGAAGACATACCCACAACGGCTATCAGGCGACACGTCGACGCCGCGAAGGTAGCAGGTGTACACATAAGCCAGGCCGCAGCCCAGTAACAGTCCCCCAACTGCCGCTTGCTTCTCGCTACGAGACCACCTGGCGAGCCAGCGGAGACGAGGAGGTCTCACGGCCTCTGGCCGCGCGGTCGCCTTTAGCGCCATGTCGTCATCCTCCCGATGCTCCCATCTGGCCTTCCCTTAATATGGCTCTTCACCCTATCCACACGTAGGAGCCGCATCTTGAGCCAAAACATCATCGCGTCTCGGTGCAGGCCGACGGGGCAAACCGGGACGCAGGCTCCGCACTGGTAGCAAGCCTCCGCGAAGCGACTGATCTCCGGTGAGATACACTCGCTCATCGTCTCGCGGTTCAGTGTCTCGATCGGGATCCGCAGTGGGAGTGCCGGGCACGCCGCCAGGCATTCGTTGCAGCAGATGCAGGCTGCTAGTTCCTCCGCGACCTGGGTACGCGAACGATGCATCGTTCCGTCATCCTTTCTATGCCACGCCAACCTACCCATGCACATGTCTACTGGGGCGCATTGGCGCCGGGCGATGCGCAGGCACTAGCTCACCTGACCGGTTCACATCCCGCGCTCACCTGACTGACCCCTCGACCAGCGTCAGACGACCCGACTTGTCCAGGATCTGGTGAGCGCGTGTGATGTCCGCCACCGGCTGTGGCACAGCGCTAATCTTGCCGTTATCGAGCGCGTACAAGCGCCGCTGCGTAAAGAAGGATCTCAGATCGAAATCCTCGGTGAGGAGCTTGCGCTTGATCTCGTCGATGTTGATCCGCTCGTCAATCAATCGTTTGATGGTCAGGCCAGGGGGAGGGTCGGCGCTAACGGCGAGGTATCCGACCAGATGGCCGTGGCGCACGACAATGCGCCGATAGAACGTGCCTGATCCGTTCGTAAGTGCTTCATTTTCGAAGTGGTCTCGTTCTGAGAGCATGGGGGCGCCTACAACGAGCACGTGTAATTTGTCGAACTGCGTCGCGTGCCAGAAATTACCCACCGCACCCATCGCTGCACTCGGCGAAATAGGCACGCCGGCGATCACCGCCGCTGCGAGTCGCCCTTGCTGTACGGCGAAGTACCACTGGCCACGGGCGTCGGATAGACCAGTCTGCGGGTCGCAGACGGCCGCAGTTGCTCCCGCCGCGTAGATGTCTCGGGCCGCCGTTTGCATGCGCTCGTTCACGCGTATGCCGTGACCGGGCTGCGCCGCAATGGGCGTTCGCTGCGCGAGCGCTATATCTGGCTGCGTGCCGATCGCGGCGACCACAAGCTCACACGAAATGAACTCGTTCGTTGTGGTCAATACTCCGGCGGCTACTCCCAGTCGCCCGACGACACCGGCGACCTCCGTCTCGAGCCGGACGTCTACACCCTGGCGGCGCACTTGCCGCAGCAAAAGGTCGGACGCTGCAGAGTCCAGCTGGCGCGGCAGCAGACCTCGTCCGCGAACAAGCCATGTAACCTTCACCCGTTGGTGGCGCAGGAGCATGGCGGTTTCAGCCGCGTGATAGCCACCGCCAATGACCACCGCCGACGAGACCGTGGGCAATCGCCGCCGGAGGCCCAGATAGTCGTGGAGCGTATGCAGCGTGATGACCCCATCGAATGTGCGACCCGGAAGGTCCTGTGGAAGCGGCGTGGCCCTGGCCCCAGTAGCAAGCAGCAGGCTCTTATACAGTATATCGCGACCGTCGGCTAGTCGCACCCTATGGCTGGACGGCTCGACCGAGGTTGCGCGCTGCTGGATTACCCCGATTCCCAGTTGCCGCTCTGTGCCCGCTGAGTATGCCAGCAGGTGTTCGAGTTCAAGTTGCCCAGCTCCGAACTGTTTCAGCGCCGGCGTATTGATCGTCGGGTGATTCTGTTCGGTGACGATCAGGATACGAGCATCCGGTGCATATTGGCGCGTCTCCATCGCAGCGATACACCCTGCGATGCCATTGCCGATCACGACCAGGTCTGCGCGGTTGGTCATCACACTTCGCTCGTCCTTGATAGGCGCGGTTTTGGCATCGGCTACCGGACGATCAGGCCCGAC
>JBKQTH010000301.1:0-14141 GCA_052143275.1 Ktedonobacterales bacterium
TGATGGTGAAGCAGCGCCACTAGCTGGTTATAGTCTCGGTGTTCCCCTTCAGAGGTTGATGCCATCTTTTTCCCTATCTCCTCCGCCTGTGTCACCTGCAGTGGACTAACGTGTGGCCGTATAGACACCGTTCAGGATAACATAAGTCTAAGATTGGCCGGCAGAAGGGCGGGATAATGGTACTGTCGCTCACTGCCCGGCCGGCCCGTCACCGAGCCCGCTGTGGTCTTCCCCGACCAGTTCACGGCCGCAACGAGTGTCCGCAGGCAGTGCAGAACCGTTGGCCTGCAGCATTGCGCGCACCACACGCCTGGCAGGTAACGCCGGCTACTCCAGCAAGCAAGCTATAGCCACAAGTGGTGCAAAAGCGATTGTAGGACTGGTTTGACGCCTTGCAGGCAGGGCAAGCAATCAAACCGCTAGCCTGCTGTTGATAGGGGCCATTGGGAGCCGGAGGCAGAACTCTATTGACGGCGGGACTGTTGGAAAGCGCAGTCGATGAGGCTATAGCCCGCTCGTGCTCAATGTCTAAGATTTTGTGACGTCCGGTCACCACACCTAAGGGTGCCTGTGCGGCTACGGCCTGATCCAGGGCAATTGCCATGTCGGTTGCCTTCTGGAATCGATCGACCGGATCTTTCTCTAGCGCCTTCATGACTACTGACTGTACCGCTGGAGAGACGCGCGGATTGAGTTTGGATGGGAGAGGAACCGACTCATAAATATGCGAGTGGGCCAGTGCCGTGTAGTTATCGGCCTCAAATGGCGTATGTCCGGTCAACATCTCATAGAGCATAACGCCAAGAGCATAGATATCGGCACGGGCATCTACCGTACCGCTTCCGCGGCACTGCTCCGGCGACATATACTCGGGAGTTCCAACTCCGGCACCGGACTGAGTCAACGCAGCTGAGGTCTGTAAGACCTTGGCTATGCCAAAGTCACTCAGCACGGCCCGTCCGGTAGTGTCGATCAAGACATTGACCGGCTTCACATCTCGATGGACGATGCCTCGTGAATGGGCATAGGTCAGAGCCGATGCCACCTCATGAATAATCCTGGTTACTTCGCTAAGCATCATGCCCGAAGCCATCTTCTGCTTGAGTGTCCCACCCGCAACATATTCCATGATAATGTAGAGGCGGCCGGTCTCCTCCCCACTATCGTGTATGATGACTATGTTGGGATGCGACAGTTGCGCCATTGCCCGCGCCTCGAGCTTGAAACGCTCGACAAACGCGGGATCGGCAGCGTAATAAGGCGGTAGAACCTTGATAGCTACCTGACGATCGAGGTTCTCTTGTTTGCCGCGGTAGACGCGCGCCATACCACCTTGCCCAAGCAGTTCCTCGATGACGCAGTGACCGAGAGTTAGGCCTAAGAGGTCATCGTTCACCTAGTTTTGCCTCTCGTCTCTTCAAAAAACGAGCTTCTTATTCTGTCGCTTGTTTACCTTGTTTATCGCCGCACGAACGCCAGCACAGTCTGACCCACCTGGATCTCGTCGCCTTCTTCAAGAGCCTGCTCGGTGACACGCTGCTGATTCACATAGGTTCCATTGGCGCTGCCCTCATCACGTATGATGTAGTGACCATTGCCATCGCTGTTGACTGTGGTATGCAGCCGAGAAACCGCCAAATCTTCCAGAAAGATGTCGCTTTCACGACTACGACCAATGGTAAGTCGATCTTTGCGTAGTTCGAAAACCCGTCCCGGTTCCTTTCCTTGGCGAATGACGATCATGCCTACCCGCTGCTGGCCAGTATTGGGACGCGCGATGCGAGTCTTCTCGGCTTCTCCGAAGCTGTTGTCATACGAAGATTGCGCGGTACCACCCCAGGCTGCACCTGCCGGGCTGGCTGGCGCCGGGGCGGCGCTGCTCCACTCGCGCTGCGGAGCCGCAGCAGCAGCACCCCACTGCGGATTCACGCCACCTTGATCACCCCACTGGCCAGCCAGCGGATTGGATCCCAGTGGATTGGATCCGGGAACGCTGTGTCCGCCGCGAGAACTCTCCCAGCCACCGGAGGAATTGGCTGCCGGCCGACTCGATGAGGCCGGCTGCGCATCCCATCCAGGCGGGTTTTGTCCCCACTGATCGTTCTGGTTCTCCCAGGCCGACGGTGACGCCTCACCCCAGCCGGCGCTAGGTCCAGCGGGTCCAGCGACCCCGGCCCAGCCAGCTCCAGGCGCTGGACTGTTGCTCCAGGCGCTCTGTGAAGTTGGGCCGGTTCCTCCGATTTGTCCCATTTGTCCCATTTGTCCCATTTGTCCCACCTGGCCGCCATAGCCCGGATCCCAGTTCCCGCCGCGTGCACCCGCGCTCTGCGGGGCACTCCCATACTCATAATGATCGGTCTGCGGCCAGCCCGGAGCAACGTTGGCTCCGCGCGGAGCCGGCCACTCCGCGCCGGGATCGTTGGGAGGCGGGCCGAATGGAGCCTGTTGCGCGTCATAACCAAGTCCACTCGCCGTCCGCTTACCCGCACCGTTACTCCGGAGCAACATGATAAAGACCAGTACGACCGTCACCACGACGACGACTCCCGCCAGCCCTACCGCCAAGGTGCTGCTTATGCCTCCGACACTGCTGAGCATGCTGAGCGAGTTGTAAGTGACATACCCCATATGTATCTCATTCCTTCCAAAGCTCCCAGGCGATTAGCGTGGGCGAATCTCAAATCGTAGTTCTACATGCCCTAAACGCATTACATCACCTGAGTGGATTTCTACGTCTTGGTGCGGTACCAGTGGTGTACCGTTAAGTCGTGTCCGGTTAAACGCGTTCAGGTCTTCTACATAGAAATGGCCAGCGCGGCGCGTTACTCGCGCGTGCCGGCGAGAGACAGTTTGCGCGGGATCAAAAGTAATAAGATCTATATCCGGCTGGAAGCCTCGCTGTGGATCGCTACGTCCAATGACCATATCTGCGGCCGTCAAAGCCAGGGGCAGCCCGCCGACAGGGATGAGTGCGCCAACTATCTCATCAGATTTGGGTGCATTCGACCCAGAACGCTCTGGAATGGGTAACGTCTCCAGAGCCTCAATAAAGGCGCTGGGCGCCTGAAATCGATCTCCGGGTTGCTTCGCAAGCGCCCGCTCGAAGAACGCATCATATTCTGCAGGCAGCTCGGGACGAAGCACCCTCACCGATGGAATAGCGCCATTGAGATGCAGCATCACCACATCCCAGGCATGCTCTCCATCATACGGTACATGTCCAGTCAATAGCTCAAAGAATACGCATGCCAGCGAATAGAGGTCGGCGCGTACATCGGCCTTACGGCTGTTCTCCACCTGCTCGGGCGAGACGTAAAAGGGGGTTCCAACAAAGAAACCAGTTACAGTAATGTCCTTTGATTCATGGCTACGCGCCAGGCCAAAATCGGTCAACTTAACCGTATTATCCAGGCTGAGCAGCAGGTTCTGTGGCTTGATATCCCGATGAACGATATCGCAGGCGGCAGCTGTCGCTACACCGGCCGCGGATTGCTCGGCCAAGTCAACAGCGCGAATGATGGGAAATCGCTCGGTGGTAAGTATAGCGTGCTTTAAGGTGTGTCCATCCACATAGTCCATTACAATGAAGAGGCTACCTTTATCCTCGCCAAAGTCGACCGGACTGACGACATGTGGACCAGAAAGACGAGTCAGCAGCTCAAATTCCCTCTGGAAACGCTCGACCAGCTCGCTCTCGGCGGCGGCCTGCCGGCTCAAGACTTTTACGGCGTATAACCGGTTAGTCTCCAAGTCACGGCCTATGTAAACTGTCGCCATACTGCCGCTTCCACGCTCGTCAATCAGTTTGTAGCGGCTCTTCAGCACTCGACCGAGCATACCTATTCCCTCTCCGGCATACGCGCGCATCTACGCCACTCCCGCCATTCCTCGAGCGCCCATACTGTGGGAGTACCCGGACAGCCTGACATCGCGTGCTGCGGTATACTCCTGTGTGCGAGCACTGTTGAGAACGCAGAACGCGATCGTTGCCGCATGTCACCGGGACAATCCCTCGTGGAGCATGCGCCCCATTATAGCAACCCGCACGACCTGCCCGCAACGGCTCATGCTGTTTTTCCTGTTGGCAGGTGGCTTGCGCTTCCAGACAAGTCCGCCTTATTATGCGCTATTATGCCCTATTATGGACCATTGGCACAGGGCGCCGTGACAGGATCGATTGGAGGAGAAGGTTATGACCGATAACGAGATTCTTGAGAGAATCAATGTCGAAACGCAGGAAGAACACGAACTTTTACATGCCGGTGAGCATGGAGGAGTAGACGATGAGCAGCGCGCCCGGCTGGCTGAGCTGCAAACCAGCCTGGACCAGCTCTGGGACTTGCTGCGCCAGCGCCGCGCTCTGCGCCATGCGGGACTCGATCCCAATATCGCCACGGAGCGCAGTGCCTCCACAGTCGAACACTACAAACAATAGACCAACAATCAGGCGCGAATCGGCCGCGGGGGTAAAGGTCGAACCAGTGGATTTTGCCCTAACGGCTGCTCGTCCTTCTTACGCGGAACTCTCTGGCGTACCAGGAACGAGGGAGCACGAGCCAGATCGTTCATTGGGATGTCGATGTCTTTCCCAAAGCGGTGGTAGAACGACAACTCGAAATTAGGGGTCTCCCCAAGCGCGCCGTGTGGGCAGACCTCCACGCAGTCGCCGCAGAAGATGCACCGGTCGAGAGCGAAGTCGTAGCGCACCAACTCACGCTCCGCCATCATCAATGAGCCGGTTGGACATACCTGAACACAGGCGCCGCAAGAGACGCAGTCGGTGGCGTGAAGCGATACGTTGAACGGCGTCGAAACAATCGTGTCGAAGCCGCGGCCAAACATTCCGTAGCAATTAGGCCCTATGACGTCATGGCATACCCTCACACACTGAGTGCAGTTGATGCACTTGTTTGGATCGCGCAGAATGAAGCTGTGTGAGAGGTCAAAGCTGTAGTCGTGGTAGTCCTGGGGTTCACCATCATGGAACCGATTATTTTCCAGGTTGTATTCCAGACTATAGCGCTGCAAGTCGCACTGGCCTGCCGCCGGACAGGCACACTGTAGGCACCGGCCCGACTCACGCTCCGCCTGCTCCTGGGTATACCCCAGTTCAATGAGCCTGAAATTGCGCTTGCGATCCTCATATGGCAGCATGGGCATCTTGACTTTGGGCTCGACCGGCTTGTACGGCACGATATCAAAGAGGTCAGGCTTTCGCTCCTGTGCCTCGATGCGGCGTGATACCTCAGCCATATCCTCAGCGCGCAGATACGCGTCGATGGAGCGAGCCGCCAGTTTGCCTTGACCCACACCTTCGATGATGGTGGCTGCACCCAGCTGGCAATCGCCACCGGCGAAGACCCCCGGACGTGCCGTCATAAAACTATAAGGGTCGGTCTCGATGGTCTGGCGCTTGGTCCACTTCACACCCGACTCCGGAGGCAAAACCTCCTCGTCCGGCTTCTGGCCATAGGCCGGTATGATGGTGTCGCAGGGTACGGTATATTCGCTGCCGGGGATAGGAACTGGCCGGCGGCGACCGGAGGAATCGGGCTCACCCAGCTGCATGCGCTGGATCTCAAGGCCCACAATCTTGTTCTGATCCCGTTCGTCGAAGATAATGCGGGTTGCGCTGCCGAAGAGCTGGAGATCGGTACCCTCGGCCTCGCCGTCCTCAACTTCCTCACTCGTAGCCGACATCTCCTGGCGACCGCGACGATATATGGTGTGTACCTTGGCGCCCAGACGCAGGGAGGTGCGGGTGCAGTCAAAGGTCGTGAAACCGCCACCCAAAACGATAACTTCTTTGCTGTCATCCACCGGCTGAGACTCGCCGAGTGTCTTGTCAATCAGGAAACTGATGGCGTTGACAACCCCTGGGTTGTCCTGCCCCGGTAGGCCAAGCTCGTTCGAGGTCCAGGCGCCGATGGCTAGAAAGACCGCGTCGAAACCCTCTTTGAAGAGGCCATCGACGGTAAAGTCTCTGCCCAGCTTGACGTTGTACTGGGCATCCACACCCAGTTTCCAGACGCTGTCCAGCTCCTTGTCCATCATGTCCTTCTGCAGCCGGTACTCAGGAATGCCGTAGCGCAGCATGCCTCCCGGCTGCGGCTGCATCTCATAGACTTTGCAATAATGCCCCATGAGCGCCAAATAGTAGGCAGTGGTTAGGCCAGTAGGTCCGGCTCCCACCACCGCTACCTTCTTTCCCGTAGGCGCTTCCTGCACATAAGGCACCGGAGGATCGTCGAGACACTCTCCTGCGGCATAGCCGTGCATACGGCAGATAGCTATTTCTTCCTCTACCAGCGTTCTCCGGCAGACCTTCTGGCAGGGTGCCGGGCAGGTCAGACCCAATATATAGGGGAAGGGCAATACCTCTTTTACCAGTCGCGCCGCCTCCCGGTTCTGCCCCTTGGCGATCAGCTCCAGGTAACCGGGAATGTCGATATGAGTTGGACAATCCATTTGGCAGGGCGGCTGGCAGTATGCATTATGGTCGGAGAGCATCATCTCCAGATTGGTGCGGCGGATGTGGGTAAGCCGGTCCGACTTGGTGTGCACGACCATGCCCGGCGCCGCCGGAGTGTTGCAGGAAGGCAGCGGCCGCTCCGCCCCCTGGATCTCCACCAGACACATCCGGCAGGCCGACGTTGGCTCCAGTTTCTCATCATCGCAGAGAGTGGGGATATCAAGTATTCCGTTGTCAACCGCAACACTCAGAACGGTCTGCCCCTCATAGGCTTGCATTGTTCGTCCATCAACCGTAATGGTAAATGACGGTTGACCAACTTCATTGCGCTTGTATGGCTCGTCACCATGGGCCGTAGCCATGTCGTCACGAATTGTTACAGCCATCGATTCCTCGTCTCTAACGGCAAGCTAGCGCACATATACTACAGCACATGCTTGGTTACATAGCGATGCGACCGCATCGGTTGGCAGGTATTGGTAGGGCAGTGTCCATCGATGTGAGCCTGGAAGTCGGCCCCAAAGTTCTTCATCGCGCTGACGATCGGATTTACCGCGTTGACGCCAAATCCGCAGAGCGAGCCGTCGGGCACGTAGCGGGAGAATTCTTCCAAAAGGTCTAGATCCCCCTGGTTACCTATGCCACTAACGATGCCCTGCAAAGTGCCGGCAATACGTTTTACCCCTACGCGGCAGGGAACACACTTGCCGCAGGTTTCTTGGGAGAGCGCCAAGGACTGCATAGCTGCCCAATGCACCATACAGGTATCCTTGGGCAGAACTTCGATAATGCTGGATCCGATGATGGCACCGATGTCTTCAATGGTTTCGAAATCTAGAGCCGTCTGGAGCTGAGACAGAGGCAGCGCACTGCCTTCCAGACCGCCAACCACCACTGCCCGCGCGTTTTCCGGCGTGGCGGTAACGCCAGCCGCATGCAACGTCGCAGCAATCGTCGAGCCAAAGGGAACTTCGACTACTGAGGGTGCGGAAAGCTGGGAGGCTATGACGGTGAACAGCTTGGTTCCGGGCGAGCTGGATGTGCCGATTTTGCTGTAGATCTCACCACCCCCGTAAACGATTTGCGGCAGATTAGCCAATGTCTCGACATTCTGAATCAACGTCGGCTTCTCGGCAATACCGTATTGGGTTGGGTAAGGAGGCCGCTGTTGCGCCTTGGCCGGGCGCCCCTTGATGATTTGGATGAGGGTTGATTCCTCACCCCCGATGAAGCCTAGATCAACTCCAACCAGGGTAATAGAGAAGGCAAACGGACTCGCCAGTACGCTGGGCCCCAGAACTCCGGCGGCGCTAGCCTCCTGCAGAGCCATCTGCAAGCTGGAGGCCAGCGACCGATCCGCGCCGCGCACATAGAGAAAACCCTCACTAGCGCCAACTGTGTACCCCGCAATCACCATGCCCTCGATGACGAGGTGCGGGTTCTGGGTCAAAAGTGTCTTGCTAATCCCTGAACGCAGGTCGGCGTCGTAGGCATTACAGACGACATATTTCGGGTCTTCCGGCGAGCGACCTACCAGTGCCAGCTTCTCAGCGGCCATCACTCCGGCGCCGCCTCGGCCTCGCAGTCGCGCTTGACGCACTTCCGCCAACACCTCATCCGCCGACATCTTCGCCACTGCTTTTTCCAGAGCTAGGTAGCCGCCCTGGCTGCGGTAGGCCGACAGTTGGAGCAGCGCCGGTTCGTCCGGTTTTCGCAAGAGCCCTGGTTGTGTCTTAGACACTCTGGCCCCTCCTATGGTTGATATTACCGTACTTGCCGCGAGTCGCCGGCGATGCCCCACGTTCTACCTGATCGTTTCGCAGTACTCCTGGTACCCGGGGTCTAGCTGGTGCAAAATAGGGACTTGTGGTAGCGATACCAAAAACATCGGAGAGATCCACTCCACGCCGCTTGACGATATGCTCGGCTACCGCGAGCGGCAATCCCTCGTAAGCCTGCATCACCTCGTTCAGCATTGCGGCAAGATCCCAACCGTCTACTGTCGAGCGATTGATGATGTCATCGGCAAGGGCCAGATCTACCGGCTGCTCCAGTTCAACCGCTACTGGAGTCTCGGTAGGTGGAGAGAGTGGAGGGTGGTAGTAGTGGACGGCATACTCTGAGACACGCGGGGTGTAGAACCCTCCGACTGACGCCTCGGAGAAATAAGGTCGCCGGCGAAAGCGCAGAGTAGGCAGGCTTTCGATGGTAATTGCGCGTGGTGGGCAAATCTTCTCGCAGAGCAGACAAGCCTCACATTTTAGGTTAAACGGCGTATCCTGGCCGTTTTCCTGGATGAGTTGGATAAGACCGCGGCTACGCTCCGGCAGCACACGCTTCTCATATGGATAGAGTCGAGTAACTTTGGGACGCGTAAGATGGCTTAGGGTTAGCCCCAGCCCCTGGAGTATTCCACGCATAGTGACTCTCTTCTACTACTCTTCACCGCGAATCTTGAGGCCCTGTTTTTCGATCTTCTCACGCAATTTGAGGATGCCCTCGATAAGCGCTTCCGGACGAGGTGGGCAGCCCGGTACGTAGACATCCACCGGCACCAGCATGTCCACTCCCTGAACGGTGTAGTAGCTGTCGTAAAACTCACCGCCGGAGTTAGCGCACTGACCCATCGAGATTACCCACTTGGGATCAGGCATTTGTTCATACAGGCGCACCAGGCGCGGTCCCATCTTGGTGCAGACGGTGCCAGCTACGATCATGAGATCGGCCTGGCGCGGGCTGGAGCGAAAGACCTCCGACCCAAAGCGAGCCAGGTCATAGTGGGCCTGCGCCGCGGTAATCATCTCAATGGCGCAGCAAGCCAAACCATAGCCCAGAGGCCAGATGGAACGGCTCCGGGCATAATTCTGGGCCCACCGCACCATATCCGCCATGCTGGTCAGCACCACATTGGCTTCCTGCTGCCCTGCTATGTACTCAGCGGGCGTACGCGCCACCATTGCGACTTCTTTGCCGCCGCGCCTGGGTGTGCTCATACTCATAAAAAGGCCTTGTCTCTTTTCGCCAACATGTCCTGCTAAAACCGACCAGGACAGAGGTCGCAGAAATTAACTTGAGAAAAATTCTCACTCAAATCCGATTATACCACGACGGTTTCTATGGGGCCACGCTGCTACTACGGGAAATTTCCCTGAAAAATCCATGAAAATCCTCGTCTTACCCTTTTTGCTATAATGCCCTATAGCGTCTCTCTCCAAGAGCAAGCAATTATAATCCATCAATGAAAGCAAAATTCCCTCGCAAACGCCAAAAAAGGGGCACTCGAATGTCGTCTACCGCCTGGTTTGAGCTATTGGCCTCCCTTGCCGCGTATGTCGGCGCCATCTTCGTCTTCGATCAGCAACTACACCGCCCACGACCCTATAAGCTGATGTGGACTCTGGGACTACTCTTCTACGGTACCGCCGCCGCCGCTGCATTCGCTGGCAGCGCCAATCACTGGACGGTGGCGGAGTACAAAACATGGTATTTCTTTGGGGGGATCCTCACCGCAGCTTACCTGGGGCTGGGTTCGTTCTATCTACTGGGGCCACGACGCATCGCCGATATCATTACCGCCATTGCGGTGGTGCTCTCACTCTACGCAGCGGTGCGCATCCTTATCTACCAGGTTCCCAGTGCCACTGTGGCCAAACTCGCGTCCAGCACTACGGTAGAGGTAACCAACGTGCAAACCTTTCAGGTCCTACCTCCTGACCTGAGCGCCATCGCCATCGTGATGAATATTCCAGGGGCGCTGTTTCTCTTTGGTGGGGCGCTGTGGAGCGCCTGGACCTTCTGGCAAAAACATGCCCCAGGCTACCGAGTTATCTCCATGGGCTTTTTGGCTCTGGGAGCGGTGGTGCCAAGCATAACTACCGGACTGCAACGTCTGGGCTATAGCAGCGGTGCGGCTCTAGGCGAGTTCCTAGGAGCGCTCTTCCTGCTGACTGGCTTGTTGATCAGTCTGGACGTCTTTACCGTGTTCCGCATCCCGTTTACTGGGGTGGTATTGCGTGAGCGCCCCCAGGCCAAGGCCCGTACCCAGACCAGCTAACCGGTCCTTAGTCCTCCCAGTCGCGGCTGCGGCTAACCGCCTTCTGCCAGCCACGATACATCTGGTCTCGACGCTCGCTCGGGATCTCGGGCACAAACTCGTGCTCCAGCGCCCAGTGCGCCGCTAACTCTTCCTGGCTGGTCCATACGCCGGTCGCCAGCCCGGCAAGGTAAGCCACTCCTAGCGCAGTGGTTTCGAGAACCTGTGGCCGCTGAACTGGGACACGCAATTGCTCCGCCAGGAACTGCATCAATGCATTGTTGCTTGCCGCGCCACCGTCAACCCGCATAGCCAGGAGAGGGGCTGGCGAATCCGCCAGCATCGCCTCGGCCAGGTCACGGGTCTGATACGCCATGGCTTCGATGGCTGCCCTGGCTATATGAGCGGCGGTCGAACCGCGCGTCAAGCCCACAATCGCGCCACGAGCGCGTGAGTCCCAGTACGGTGCGCCCAGGCCGACGAATGCGGGCACCAGGTAAACCCCTCCAGTATCGGGTACTGAACTGGCCAGTTGCTCCACATCGCTGCTGGTTTTGATAAGGCCCAGCCCATCACGTAGCCACTGAACTACCGCCCCTGACACAAAGACACTGCCTTCCAGCGCATAGGTAATTTCCGGACGCTTCACCGTGCCCAGCCCCCATCCTATGGTAGTGAGGAGGCCATTGCGGGAATTCAAGGCCTGGCCACCGGTGTTGAGAAGCATGAACGAGCCGGTGCCAAAAGTGTTCTTGGCCATCCCAGGAATAAAGCACGCCTGCCCGAATGTAGCTGACTGCTGGTCGCCGGCCACACCGGCAATCGGAACTGCAGCCCCCAGGTGAGACGGTTCGGTGAGCGCAAAGACTCCGCTCGAAGGCCTGACCTCCGGAAGCATGGCGCGCGGCACATTCAGCACCTCCAGGAGGTCATCGTCCCAGGTCAAGGTATGGATGTTAAAGAGCAGCGTACGCGATGCGTTGGAGTAATCAGTGGCATGCACCTGTCCCCCCGAAAGCCGCCAGATGAGGAAGGTATCCACCGTGCCGAAGAGAAGCTCACCCTGTTCCGCCCGCAGACGCGCCCCGGGCACGTGGTCCAGAATCCACTTGAGCTTAGTGCCGGAAAAATAGGCGTCGATCAGCAAACCGGTCTTGGAGCGAAAGGTCGCTTCCAGGCCTTGCTGGCGCAGGTCTGCGCAGATAGGCTCGGTCAATCGGCTCTGCCACACGATGGCATTGTGAATAGGTCGACCAGTGGCTCGCTCCCAGACCAGAGTGGTCTCTCGCTGGTTAGTGATTCCAATAGCGGCAATTTCACCGGCTGAGACGCCGCTCTCGCGTAATACTTGCTGTGCGGTACCCAGCTGGCTTCCCCAGATGTCTTCGGGATTATGTTCGACCTGGCCCGGAGCCGGAAATAGTTGCGGAAACTCTTGTTGAGCGACCTGCCGGGGCCGCCCTACTTCATCGAAGAGTATGGCCCGAGAACTCGTCGTTCCCTGATCCAGTGCGAGAATGTAGCGTGCCATAGCCTGCCTGCCTTTTCTGCATCGTACCGCAGGGAGCGTCCTACATCGTCCTACATCGTCCTACATCGTCCTACATCGTACTACATAGAAGTACCATGACGTTACCAAAGACTTTTTGCCAGTATATCCGATCTTGCGTTACCTGCGAGTACCTGTACCCTTGCCGTGACACCGACCGTCGCCTACAATACATGCGCCGGTCCACCGGCAGCCTGCACTACTCTTGGCTATTGTCACGCCATGCAACGTCACGTGGTGCCTATGCCTACATTATAAGGAGAGCGGGCGTCCCTCCCGATTCCCTTCGTGGGGGCCGGGTCTAGCTCGCAGTAATCGTAAATATGAGCAATCAAAACGACCCCTTACGACCCGCACTCGAGCCCAAGTTGGCGCTCTCTACCCTGATACGCCACACAATGGTCACGGTTGCCGAGCGCGAGCAGCAGCGGAGCAAGCTGGTCAGCGTCCTGGTGCTGGCGCAATTCCTGGTCACCGTCATAACCACCGCCGGGTATATCGGCTCGCCAACGATGATTCCTTCTGTGCTCCTCGGTATTGGGGCACTGGCTATCTACGGCTGCGCCTACTTGACTAATCGGCTGTTTCATCGCAGTGCGGCCGCGTCCTATATATTGGTCATCGGCGGGGGACTCGCTGTTGCTGGACAGGCTCTCGTGCTGGCACTTGAGAGCCAGCCATTGCAAGCAGGTCAGGCCTCGCTTCTCTTTGTCGCGATTATTCTTGAAGCTGGCCTGCTGTTTTCTCCTGAGATCACACTGCTCACCGCCTTTTCGACAACCGTTTTTGCGGCGTTTGCCATTCTCCTTGGCCTCTCCAGCAACCATACTATCCAGCGAAGTGACGCCTATTTTGCAGTGACCTTCACTCTTGGCCTGCAGGCGCTCACGGCATTAATCGCCTGGTTGCTTTCACAATATATCCTTGAAACCTCGGCAGAGGCCCAGCGCGGCCAGGAGCTGCAATTTGCTCAGGCCCGCCTCGAGGCACTCTCCAGCCAGACCAATGATCATCAGCGTCTGCTGGACGACAGCGTTGCCGAGTTGCTTCAAACCATATCACGGGTGATGGCCGGCGATAACGCGGTGCACGCCGAGATTCCTGAAAGCGAACTTACTCCGGTTGCCGACAGTCTGAATGTCCTCTTCCAGCGCTATCAGGCGGCTACTCATGCCGAGCAGGTAAGTTCCCGTATGGGCGCCGCCGCGCTGCCGATGATCGACACGATTACCCGCATGACGGAGGTCAGCACCCCGACACCTACTAGCCTCCCCATAATGACCTACACGCCGATGGATAGCGTGTCGGTAGCACTGCAGCAGATGCAAGCACACCTCAACCACCGTCTGGGACGCGTGCAACGGCTCAGTAGCGATGTAGTCAGTTCGCTCAATCACAGCCAAGAGCCGCTCAGCCGCACATTGGATTCGGTGCAGGAGGCGCAACGCATGGCCGGAGCTCTGATCGCAGCTGCCGGGACGGTGTTGACCGCTACGCGCCAGCAACTGGGTGACATCTTTACCGCCCGCCGCATGTTGAGAGTGCTTCTACCCGAGGAAATCACTCGAACGGAGAACAATCTACCGCGGGGTAACACTGGTGAGCTAACCGGTCTGGGGCCGGACCTGGGGATAGGCCCCTCCGGCTATACCGGGCAATTTGAGGCAGTCCCCTCGAGTAGCTCCGGGTTGGCAGATGACGCCCAGACAGGCAGTGAGACCAGTATTGCGCCGCTTACTCGTCCAATGCTCGCTATCTCTGGTTCATTCGCGGACGAGCGACGAGACTTAACCGATGCCGCCGGTCTGGCCGCGACCAGCGGCGATGCCGCCTCGTCTCGCCGCGTGCGAGGTAACCGTACTGGCGGATCCGAGGCGGGCCAAGCTTCGGCCGGACCTCCAGCAAGCAGCGCCAATGCCGGCGGCGAACTCTCTCGCGAGTTAGTCGACCTGTGGAGCCTTATCACGAAAATAGACCGTGAAATGAGCCAGAGCGAGCGATTGCTCAGCATGGTGGAGAGCCAGCTTGGTGCGCAGTCGAAGCAACTGCGCGCCGTCGATACTAATATTGCCGGGATTCGCTCCGCG
>JBKQTH010000302.1:0-18009 GCA_052143275.1 Ktedonobacterales bacterium
CCCTGCCGGGGGAAGGTCCCCTGCCGATGGCAGGAGACATCACCGCGAGACCGCCTTCTACGACCCGGCGTATGACCCGCTGGCTGTTTTGGCCGAGGCGGCAGGGTACTCCGACCACGAACTCTGGTGGGAGCGCCAGATTGAGCAGCGGCACAACGCAACCGGACTCTTTGAGGGCATACTGGAAGCCATGACTGCGCTACGAGCGGATCTTAAGCCTAGAAGCAACCAGGAGGCTGCGCGTGAGGCCTACATGCGCCAGACGATTCGCCGAGTCCAGGCAGAGGGGTATCAGCGGATCGCTATAGTCTGCGGAGCCTGGCATTCGCCGGCTCTGGGCCAACTGGAGCATCCTGACGACGATGCCGATATTCTTAAGAATCAGGCGAGAGTAAAGGTGGAAGCGACCTGGATTCCCTGGACCAACTCGCGCCTGGCTTACCGGAGCGGCTATGGCGCTGGTGTGGCCTCTCCGGGCTGGTATACCTATCTGTGGCAGGCGCCCGAGAACGCCACGGTCCGCTGGGTGGCACACGCGGCGCAGCTGCTCAGAGAGCATGGGCTGGACGCGTCATCTGCAGCCGTGATCGAGGCGGTTCGCCTCAGCGACGCGCTGGCCGCCATGGGCGAACTCCCCATGCCTGGCCTGAATGAGCTACATGAGGCCATCCAGACTGTACTCTGCAACGGCTCTTCCGAACCAATGCAACTCATTCGCGAGAAGCTGGAGATCGGAGAGGCCATGGGGGAAGTTCCGTCTGAGACTCCCATGGTACCTCTGCAACGAGACCTGGAAGCGCACGCCAGGCACCTTAAGCTAAAGCAATCGCCGGAAGTGGTGATACTGCCTCTCGACCTGCGTAACGACACTGACCGCGCCCGCAGCCAGCTACTGCATAGGCTAAGCCTGCTCGATATCAGATGGGGTGAGCCTCAGCAGATCTCCCGTGGTGTCAGAGGCACATTCCATGAGAACTGGAAGTTGAAATGGGAGGTTGAGTTTGTCGTGCAGCTGATTGTGCACAATATATGGGGCAATACCATCGAGAACGCCGCGGTCAGCTATGCGCGCAGCCAGGCCGACGCAGTAGAAGCGCTACCGGTCGTGACTGCACTGTTGGAGAGAGCGATTCTGGCCGGTCTGCCTACCGCAACCGAGTATCTACTGGCACGAGTGCAGTCACTGGCAGCAGTCGCCGCCGATGTGCGTCATCTTATGGACGCGCTGCCGGCTCTCGGGCAGATCGTTCGTTACGGCGACGTGCGCCGGACCAAGCCCGAACAGATCGAGCCAGTGATCGACGCTCTTTTTGCCCGAGTGCTGGTAGGCCTGCCCAAGGCCTCCATTTCCCTTGACGATGACGCCGCCGAAGCGATGGAGGCAAGTATCGACCATGTCCAGGAGACTATTGATATTCTCAACCATGATGGTATGCGCACAGAGTGGCTACAAGTGCTGCTTCGCCTGGTAAACATGGCGTCCGTTCATGGTCTCGTGCGCGGCCGCGGCTGCCGCTTGCTGTTGGAACAAGGTGGGCTGAATGAAGCCGAGTTGCAGAGGCTGGCAGGTCTGGCCCTCTCACCGGCGGTGGCTGCTGACCAGGCGACTGCCTGGGTGGAGGGCATACTTGGCGGCAGTGGTCTCCGTCTGCTCCAGCAGGACGGGCTCTGGCGAGCCCTGGACGCCTGGTTAGTCGACCTTGCGCCGGAAACCTTTGTCGCGCTGTTGCCGTTACTGCGTCGCGCCTTCTCAGGATTCCAGGCGCCAGAGCGACGCGCCATGGGAGAGAAAGTGGCACACATGCGCCGTACCCAGACACCCTCATCAGATTCACCAGCCGGCGAAGGCGGCCATGCTTTCATCGCTACCGCGAATCCTATCAAACCCATCAAACCCATCAACCGCGAGCGAGCCGACATCGTTGTGCCGGTGCTGGCACAGATTCTTGGGGCCGGTCATGGAGGTGAGGCATGACGATCCTGGCCATTACCGAAGAGAACGAGCGTCTAAGGCGCTGGCGTCTAGTCCTGGGAAAGGAGGCCGGCCCGTCCATGTCTACTAGTGGCGGCAATGACGATGAGGAAGCAGGGTTCCTTTTGAGCGGCACCGATGCCGGTATGGATAGCGTTCTTGATGAGCTCTATGATCAGGAACGCTCGGCAGGGCTGGGCAGCTCTTCTCCCAAAGTTGCCCGCTGGCTTGGCGATATCCGAACCTACTTCCCAACCTCAGCCGTGCGTATCATGCAGCAGGATGCTCTTGATCGTCTCAACTTGAAGCAGATGCTCCTGGAGCCAGAGCTGCTACACACCGTGGAGCCGGACGTCCATCTCGTCGCCAACCTGCTATCCCTCAGTAAGGTCATTCCCGAAAAGACTAAAGATACCGCACGCCAGGTAGTACGTAGAGTTGTGGACGAATTGGAGCGGCGACTGGCAAATCCGCTGCTCGAGGCGGTACGAGGCAGCCTGAATCGTGCTAGCCGGACCTACCGTCCACGAGCAAGTGAGATCGACTGGGATCGCACTATTCGTGCAAATCTCAAGAACTATCTGCCGGAGCGGCGTACCATCATCGCCGAGAAACTGGTAGGATACAGTCATAAGCGCGCCTCGCTACGCGATATAGTTCTGTGTGTGGACCAGAGCGGCTCGATGGCTACGTCGGTGGTTTACGCGGGCATTTTTGGAGCGGTTCTGGCCTCGATCCGGGCAGTGACGACACGACTCATCGTGTTCGACACCGAGGTAGTAGATCTGACCAGTGACCTGCAGGATCCGGTAGATCTGCTCTTTGGCACGCAGCTTGGCGGCGGTACGGACATCAATCGAGCGCTTACGTATTGCAGGCAGAGTATCACTCGCCCGTCGCAGACCATACTGATATTGATCACCGATCTCTACGAGGGCGGCAACAATCAAGAAATGCTTGGCTGTGCGAAGGAGATAATCGCGAGCGGCGTCCAGATGGTCTGCCTGCTCGCGCTCAATGACCGAGGCACACCTAGCTTTGATTCAAGTAATGCGGCTGCCCTTGCGGGCATGGGCTGTCCAACCTTTGGTTGCACACCAGACCTATTTCCCGACCTGATGGCGGCAGCCATCCAGAGGCGAGATCTCGGCCTCTGGGCCGCTAGTCACGACATTGTCGCGGTGCGGGCGCAGCAAGAATAAGATAGCAAGAAAAAGATAATCGTACACAATTGACATATTCAAAAGTCAGTAGGAAGCATGGCATCATGCCGAGAGCAGTTGCCTCATATCTCCCAGCCGGATGGCGTGATACGTACTTGGCAATGATGCTAGGCGCCATTGCTCTGGTGATCTGGCTGCATGCTGCCGGGCCAGGTGCCGGCGCCGGCTACGATTTTTTCTCCGCCTATTATAGAGCAGCGCGAGAAGTGGCCAACGGCGTCAGCCCATATCAACAGCTAGCAAAGCTCGCGATCGACCCGGAATCAGGCGGGTTACCAGGGACGGGTTACGTCTATCCGCCGCTGCTGGCGGTGCTGCTCTCGGGGCCGTTACGCCTTGGGTTCACTTCACGCGCGTGCTGGTTACTCTGGTCGTTCGTCAACGTCGTGGCGCTCCTCTGGATGGGGTTTGAACTGAATCTCAACTTGCGAAACAGCCGAACCTGGACCGGAGCAATGGCTTTCGCGCTCGCCGCTCTGCTTCCCGCGGTGGTGGCCTATGATCTCGCGCTTGGGCAGGCAGATCTATTAATGGCATCGCTCGCAGTGGGTGCATGCGCCCTATGGCTACGCGGCCGTCCCTGGGCTGGAGGCTTGGCGCTGGGCATCGCAATAGCCATCAAGCCGACACTGGCCCTACTGCTCTTGGTGTGGATCTGGAAGGGAGACTGGGGTGCGGCGTTGCGAGGCGCCCTGGCCGCTGTTGGCCTGATTTTCCTACCATTTATCCTTGTCGGACTCGGGTCGATGAGGGAATATCTGGTATTCTTAGTGCACTGGAATGCCTTCAGCGCCAACGCCGACTTCATTAATCAGTCGCCATACGCCTTGCTGCTACGCATGTTCACCGCCAATCCAGCCACGCGCCCATTAGTAGTGGAGCCTGACCTGGTCTGGCCGCTCCGGCTGGCGGTAATAGCGGGGGTGGTCCTGCTCTGGCTTAGAGCATCTCCGCGCACGCGGGAGTCTCGTACGCTGGAGATGTGTACCTGCCTCCTGGCGCTGCTGCTGATCCTGCTGCTAAGCCCACTGGCGGAAGATATCCATTTTACTCTGCTCTCACCCGCATTGATCGGCCTGGGCTGGACTGCCTGGGCATATCATCTCCAAAACCGAGCAGCTGCCTGGGCTCTGTGGATCGCATTTCTCATTAGCTGCGTGCCTCGAATGCAGGAACTCATCTACCCAACGCATCTCTTTATCATTCCGGGCCAAAATGACCCTCCTCTGGGCACGATTATTACACTGGTGCGTACCAGTGCACTGCTGTGGCTCGCGGTAATTGCACTGGTCGCCGGTCAGTCGATCATACGAGCGGTACGCAACTGGAGCGGGGTAGGGAGCAGCCTTCACCTCGCTCCACTAGCGTCCAAGGCTGAACCAGGCCAGGAAAGCAGCGACTGGCATGCAGATACCAACCACGGTACCACACACTGCTGTGTGACCAACCGATCTGCGCAGCAATCCAGCGGTGATCAGGGGTAGTTTGGTAGAGACACGGATATCAACCAATTATAATCGTGAATGGCAATCGACGCTCAGATTCGGATTTGATATACCCACCCGGGGTATGGTATACTGGTGGTGTACGCCCAGTTTCGACCTGGTGGAAAAGAGGAATAACATGACCACAGCTAATGGTGCCTCAGCGACTCCAGTAGCTAGTCCGTATGACGTAATTATCATTGGTTCGGGTCCTGCCGGTTATACCGCGGCAATCTATGCGTCGCGTGCCAATCTGCGGGTGCTTATGTTCTCAGGTCTCGAGGCCGGCGGTCAGCTGATGATTACCAGCGATGTCGAGAATTATCCAGGTTTTGAGGCAGGCATTTTGGGTCCGGATCTGATGGAGCGGTTTGAGGCGCAGGCGCGGCGTTTCGGCACCGAGAT
Organism: Ktedonobacterales bacterium; assembly: GCA_052143275.1. Classification (GTDB taxonomy): domain Bacteria; phylum Chloroflexota; class Ktedonobacteria; order Ktedonobacterales; family JADMIN01; genus JAJPKE01. The sequence continues at coordinate 5,085 of JBKQTH010000302.1, forward strand.
AATTGCCGACGACGTAACGCAGGTGGACTTCTCAGGCCAGCCATTCATCGTAGAGAGTGCTTCAGGCACTTACCGTGCTCGAAGCGTCATCGTCGCGACCGGCGCAAGCGCTAAGTGGCTAGGATTACCTAATGAGCAGCGCTTGCAGGGGCGCGGAGTAAGCGGATGCGCGACCTGCGACGGACCTTTTTTCCGGCACAAGGAGATCGCGGTAGCCGGCGGTGGAGATACCGCAATGGAAGAAGCGCTTTTCCTCACCAAGTACGCCTCTCGTATCCATCTCCTGCACCGGCGTGATGCCTTCCGAGCCAGTAAGATCATGCAGGATCGTGTTCGCACGAATGAGAAGATTGCCGTTCACTACAATGTTGCTGTTACCGACATACTAGGTGAGAGCGGTGTTGAGGGACTGGTATTGGAAGATCTTCTGACTGGTGCAGTCACGACATTACCAGTGCAGGGATTCTTCGTAGCTATCGGACACCGGCCCAACACCGATATCTTCAAAGGCATTCTAGATATGGATGAGGTTGGGTATCTCAAGGCGCATGAACATACCATGAGTAGCAAGCCAGGCGTCTTTATTGCTGGCGATGTTGCCGACCACCGTTACCGCCAGGCAGTTACCGCTGCCGGCGATGGCTGTCGGGCAGCCATCGATGCCGAGCGCTGGCTGGAGTTGCTAGGTGAAACTAACGAGGACCGTACCCTTGATCCAGGCACGTGGGGAACGGCCGCAACCATCCTTAACAAGCCGTAGAGCAGCGGCAGGACAGACTTGGGTAACCCGGGCCTATTCGGAGAATTCGGATATCCAGGGAGCCGCAAAAGCGGCGAGATCGGCGGGTAAGGGGGCATCGAAGGCCATCCACTCTTGGGTGCTGGGATGCAGAAACTCGAGATGAGCTGCGTGCAGGAACTGCCGTGTTGGCTCTGGGGGCTGCGTGCGCCCGTAGACCCGATCGCCTACGATCGGATGATGGATTGCCGCCAGGTGCACCCGTATTTGGTGGGTACGCCCACTTTCCAATTGCACTTCAAGCAAGGTTCGCCCCTGTGCATACCTGAGGGTGCGAAAACGGGTACGGGCTACCCGACCACCCGCTCGCACGATAGCCATGCGCTGCCGGTTGCGTGGGTCTCGGCCGATGGGTGCATCTACCACACCTTCGGGCACCGACATCTGGCCTTCAACCAGAGCTAGGTAACGCTTGATGGTGGCATGACTCTTCATCTGGTCAGCCAGGCTGGCGTGAGCCACCGCGTTTTTGGCGACAACCAGCAACCCTGAAGTGTCCTTGTCTAGCCGATGCACGATGCCTGGCCTCTCGGTACCCCCCATCATCCGCAGCTCGGCCACATGCGACAACAATCCATCTACCAGCGTGCTTCGCTGGTGTCCTGGCGCCGGATGGACTACCAGCCCCGCAGGCTTATCTACCACCAGTAGATCACGGTCCTCATAAACAATTGCTAGAGGCGTGGGCATCTGCCGCGAAGCGCCTGCGTCTTCTTCTACTTTCAGTTTTTCCGATTCCAGCTCAGGGCTGGCAGACACCTCAATCCGCATACCAGCCTCAAGCAGCGTGCTGGCTTTCGCCAAACGCCCATTTACCTTCACGCGCTTCGCCGCTATGGCCGCCTGAATACGAGTACGTGATGTGCCGGCAAGCGCAACCGCCAGTCCACGATCAAGACGCTGTCCCGAGAGCGCACTATCTACTTCAATGGTGACGGTGCCGGTGTCCTGGGCTAATCGGTTCTTGGATGAGGTGGTCATATACGGCGCCGCACTCTTAGTCTGGTGACGGCTGCATCGTTGGTGGCAGGAGGCAGGGACGCAACATTTCGACGGGGCTCTGCGGCTGGCTTGTTGGACAGCAGCAGCAACCCAATCAGCATGATAACGCCAATCGTGATGCCGGTATCTGCCAGGTTGAAGACAGCGAAATTAAATCCGATTGAGGGAATCTGAAAGTGAATGAAGTCGACCACATAACCCAAACGCAGGCGGTCGATAAGGTTTCCAATCGCACCACCGATGATCAAGCCAAAGGTCACCTTTAGGAGCAGTGAACCGGTATCGCGTGCGCGCCAGTAGAGCCAGACAATAACCCCTATTGCTATAGCAATGAGCACATAGAGACTCTCCTGCCCATTCAGCAGGCTGAAAGCAACCCCACGGTTCTGGATGTAAATCAACTCGAGGATATTGCCAACGATTGGTATAGAAGAATCCAGGCGTCCGTCAGTAGTAAAATACTGGGTAATCCAGAGCTTCGCCAGCTGATCCAGGAGAATCAACAGGCCACCAACGGCAACCATCACCACATCATTACGGCGAGCGGACGACATACCAATCCTCTCTCATAGCCACCGGCGCATCGACGCGGACTCCGCTGCGGCCTGACAACCAATGCACAGGGTTACATAGGGCAGTGCCTCCAGGCGGCGTGGGTCAATCGGCTTGCCGCAGTTGGTGCAAATGCCATAGGTGCCTGCGTCGAGCCGCTGCAAAGCGGCATTGATCTGCCCAAGCATCGACTGGGCATTACTGATCAGCATCTCTATGCGCTCGTGATCCGCCAGCGCATCAGCATCGTCAGCCGGATCAGTGGACATGCCTCCGGTATCGAGCAATGGATCGGTAGGCACCACCGCCTCATCTCCCACGGTTTGGCGGTAAATCTCCTGCTTGATACGAAACCTCTCGGCTTCGAGTTGCTTGCGAACCGGCTCTTCATCATATTGTGCCATAGAAAATACCTCTTGACTGTGCATCAACTTTGCAAGGGCAATTTTCTGCGTTGCAGTGCCCGGGTCCTCTCCGGGTGATGGCGCTGATGTTTTCGATTCTACCCTATGGGGGTCTCTTCCAGCAAAAGTGATGCCTTTTGTGGCTCGGTGTCTTCCGCTACATCATCCAGCATAGCGGGGGGAAGGTTAGGCACATCAGGGATATCCAGGGCCTGCGACATCCAGCGCAGTGTGAACCAGTGGTAGGGATCGGGCCAAGCCTGGGGGTGACGCTGGCGGATGCGAGCCAGCGCCGCTTCAGGACCTATGCCTTCGAGAAACATCAGTGTGGCGCAGCACACGGTGCTGGACCGATTGATTCCGGCATAACAGTGGACCAGGACGCGGCGACCTGCTCGCAGCCGCTCTGTCACCCAGGCAGCCTCTTCAAATATATCCATAGCATCCATGCCTTCATCCATCTCACCTCGGTGTACACGTCGATCGTGTGGGCTCTCCCCCGACTGGATATGCCAGGGATTTTGCAGACCACAGAGATTTAGCACGTGATGGACCAGCGGTCGTTCCTCCTGCTGATAGAAGAGTCCGCCAATGAACAAGCGTCTGGCATAGGTACGGCCGCCAAGACGGAAAGCAACGGGGTCTCCACCGTAGCGGCGGTAGAGGGCGGGTCGGTGCGGTATATTTCCCGGCTCCAGTGGTGGAACTGGTGACCAGCGCCGCACGATCTCGACTGGCCTGCTCGCTCCACTCTCTGGTTCGAGCAGAGAGCCGGTAGCCAGCAAGGAAAGATCCCCTGGCTCACCTGCACCAGTAGCGAACCAGTATACATCACCCATATCAGGCCGGCGCGATCTTTGCACGCCAAAGAGATGGCGGCCACTATGGTCCTCAGGGAGTGCATCCAAATCCTGGTAGATCCCTGTCCTACGCACCCAGGAGGCATTGGTAAAGCGGAGGCGTAGGGGAACATAGACACCACGGAGACGTTCGTGCGGCCGGCTATCCCGCTCGCATAGCTCTGGAGCCGATTGGGGCCGAAACGAGTCTAAGGTAAAGACGATATCGGTACCAGCGGCGCCTGGCTCCTCTTGAATCCTTTTCAGGCGTGAGTCGAAGAGCTCGGTCCCATAGGGAAACGGCATGATACGCACCCGTGAAGAAGACTTGGGCATGCCGCCGCCATCCCTTAATGATTCGTACTAAATCAAGCTACAGCAGTCACGTCTCGAGTATATCACGTTCTCGGAGCAATCCGCCATACATCCGGTCCAAATCATTTCGAGACATCCAGACCTCGACCGGCTCCCTGCCATAGGTTGTCCCCTGGCTCAATCGACTCCGGCCTCCCGGATTGTAGAGCACCATCAACCCCAAGAGAAAGAAGCCGTCCAACCAACTACGCAGAGTACGTGGGCGCTCACGAACGGTAAAGCCCAAGCGACGACCACCACGACTAAGCAGGGTGTAGCCATAGATGGCGCGAACGTCGGCGGGGAAGCTGGATGTGCGGCTCCAGCGAGCGAGGCTGCGCAGGTCACCCATGAGCATACGGAGCAGTTGCCAACTGCTAGCCTGGCTAGCTGCCTGCGCCATGACGCTGTTATGGATGTGAAGCTCGACTATCTGATCACCAGACTGTATAGTCGTTCCATCGGGCAGGGTAATCGCACGGCCGTGAAATCTTGTGAATTGGACTCGCAGCAAGTCATAGGGCGCATCAGGTATAACCTGTTGTGGGTGGACCGCGATAGTTACCTGCTCCCAGAAGGGCCAGAAGCGCAGGAATCCCTGCGCCTTTCCCGAACGAGTCCGGAAGGCGAGACGCCAACCCAGACCCACACGACGCCTACTCGCTTTCGACCGGCCTGGGGACGGGGTTCCGGATTGCTGAGCTCCACTCGGGGACGACAGCTGGTCGCGCACCATCAGCACGCAGACCGCCCCAACCACCAGCAGTGCTCCCGCCAGGGTGAAGACCAGACGATATCCAAGTGACGTATGGCCGGCCAACCCAGCAAAGTTGAGTACCACCGCGCCCACAAATGGAGCAATGACGGCGGGCAGAGTCGTCGCGATACTCCAGATGCCCATGTCTTTGCCGACCGAGTCTGTTGAGGGCAACACATCTACCGCCAGCGCCCAGTCCACGCTAAAATAAGCTCCCAGCCCCACACCGAAGAGTATCCCCATTGGCCAGAGCGGTGCACCTGCCGGAAACAGCACAAATGCCAGCGCCGCCACCGACATGCAGGCGGTCGCCGCACAGACCAGCGGAACTCGCCCAATCCGGGACCGCAGCCGATCAGAGAGAATACCCAAAGCAAACGCGCTTGTAGCCGCTCCTCCCAGTGCCAGCACCGCAAGGGCGGCGGTCTCCTGGACGAAATTGGTGACCTGGGCAACATTGGCGAAATAGTACGCTACAAATGTCATGAAGAGGCTGATCCCTAACATAACCGAGGTGCGTGTGAGAAAAACCAGGGTAAAATCCCGCTTATGCCACGGCGCCAGCCATAGCGCAAACCAGTTCTGCAACTGCTGGCCGACTGACTTCACCTGAAGTTGGCCATCCTGCTCCGCCACCTGCTCACCATAAGGGCCGTAAGGGTCGTGGCGTGGTTCGTGTACCGCGACCAGAGTTACCAGAGCTCCAATCCCCAGCACCAGCCCACTCGACACGTAATATAAGGTTACCCCGGGGCGAATCGCCTCCGGCGAGACAGTATTGGTGCTTATCGACCCCAGCAGTACCGCTGCCAGTCCAAAACTAGCGGCGTTGCCCAGGATCGTCATCAGACCCATATACCCTGACGCCTCACCGCGTTGAGATTCGGGGACCAGGTCCGGAAGCATGCTCTGGTATCCAGCGGTACAGACGTTGTTTCCTACCTCAAAGATGATAAGCCCGGCCAGGAGAAAGGCCAGGTTACTCGGAGTGGCCAGCACCCAGGCGCCCAGCAGCTCGATTACCGTGCCAATCAAGACGTATGGCCGGCGTCGCCCAAGCGTGTTGCTCGTCCGGTCGGAAACCGCTCCCACCAGCGGAGGTAAAAACAGTGAGACCAGACCTCCCAACACCGAGAGCCAGCCTAAGATTACCGCCTGCTGTGCATCGCCTACGTTGCCGGGAGAGACAAAGAGCAGAATCTGGACGGGCAGAACAATGGCAAACAGCGACGCCGTTTGAAAGTTGAGCCCAAACCAGAGGACGCTCAGTGTAACCTGCTGCCGTGCAGATAACTGAGTGGTCGCCTGCTCAGGAATATCGGCCTGGTTTGGCATCGGGTAGATACTCATTGGTTCCCCCCAGTGATCTCGCGCTCTAGGGCCGTGTACACCAACGTAGCCTAAATATAACATAGGAGTAGCTTTGCTGTAGCCGCGAATATTACAGTATACGTCTCTCAGACTCCTCTATCTATAGGGCGGTAGGTCCCTACATTGCTACTTGACATCATTATTGCAATTTGTTATATTTTGATCGGGGGTGTCTCTCAAGTGCAGTAAAGAAATGCAGAAGACATCTTGCAGACTCTTTCTCCGCCAGAGGAGCATGGCCATGCAGCTACGGGAAAAGCTGGTGCAGTTACGCGTTTTGGCCGGTGAACAACGCGGACTCGGCCGCCCGATGACCCAGATGGAGGTAGCGGAGGCGCTACGGGCTGAACTGGGCCAGTCACTTAGCCAGGCCTATCTCTCACAACTCGAGCGCGGCAAGCGCGTGCATCTGTCAAACACCAGCCGTGAGGCGCTTGCTCGCTTCTTCCAGGTGCACCCTGGTTACCTGGTGAGCGATCCAGCCGAGATGACCGTGGCGCTGACGCCGTCGAAGTCCCACTCCGTTCTCCCCGGCCTCGGAGTCGCGCCGGATGCGTCTGGCCCGGTGGAGGATCTGGTCTACCGGTTGCGTGACCATCCTCAGGCTGAACGCGTCTTGGTGCTCGTGGAGCAAATACTTCGCCTTCCGCCGCGGGCATTGGCGGAACTTGAAAAAGTAGGTTGCGAGCTCGGGGGAGAGGACAGGCATGGGTAAGTTGAATACGTTTACCGCTGGAGTGATAGCCGGTCTGGTCGCCGCTGCCATTGGTCAGGAACTAGCGAAGGAGCCGGGACAACGTACCTGGAAAGGCAAAGTTGCCGGAATACCCTATAACTTCCGTCTAGCGGAGTGGAGTAATATCGCCAGCGAATACTGGAATCCGGAGAGTAACCACATTATCACCCCCCATGTAATAGGCATGGGCTGGGGCATCAACTTTGCCGCTGCTCTCCAATGGCTACAAAAGATAAGTCAGGCCAATACGTCGGAGGTGCGGCCAACACCGCTGCCACCGCACATTACCGAGCCGGTCGACCGCTAACCAATCGGAGCCGGCCTCATAGCAGGAGGCACCAGGCATGATTGCCTCAGATCCGCTTTCCTATGTTTTCCTTGGGTGCTTCGTGTTTTCGGCACTCTTCCTGGTAGTCAGTATCATGCTTGGAGCCGGACATGGCCATACGCTGGGAAGCGGCGGCCATAGCCTCCACCTACCGCAGTGGGGCGCACACCACCTGGGTGGCCATGTCACCTCCGCTGCACATCCGGTAGGCGCCACCACGAACGCACATCCAGCCGGTGGCGGGACAGTTGACAGCGGCAGTGTCTCACCGCTGGCCAGTCTCAAGTCCCTATTCTTGGGCAGCTTGAATCTGTATGGTCTGCTGATACTCCTGCTCATTTTTGGCCTGCTTGGTTACTTGCTGCACAATTATACCAACATTGGGGCCGAGCTTTCACTGCTTCTGGCGCTCCTTACCGGTTTAGGCGGCGCTCTCCTGGTATCTTCGCTGCTCAGCAGCTTATTTTACAACCGTGAGGTTGGTATCGTGGGCGCGGAGAGCTCACAACTCGAAGGGCACCTGGGAAAGACCAGTATGGGGATCCGGGAGAACGGTATCGGCGAGGTGATCTATATGAACTCTCATGGCGGCCGGCAAAGCATCGGCGCACGTAGCGCCGATGGCAAATCTATTCCAGCCGATACCGATATCGTTATCCTCAGCACCAGGAACGGCATCGCCTCGGTACAGCCATGGGATCGATTCATGGTCGATGTGCGTGCCGGTAACACTCCACTGCTAGAGCCGATTGAAAGCGATTATGAGTGATTGAAGCCGGCCACACAGCCGCGCAAAAAGAAAAAGGTCTACTATGTTATCAGGGTTAATCATCGTGATCATTGTGGCAGTAGTGGCTGTACTGGCCATTCTAGCAATCTTTGGTGCAGTAGGTCAGCGCTACGTGAAGGTTGGTCCCAACCAGGCCCTAATCGTCTACGGCCGTACCCGGACACCCGAGATCATCACTGGTGGTGGGAAGCTCGTTCTACCGCTGTTTGAGCGCGCTCAAACCTTCTCACTTGAACTGATGTCTTTCGATGTGGCGCCGCAGCAGAATCTCTATACCAACCAGGGCGTTTCGGTACTGGTCGAGGCCGTCACACAACTCAAAGTTCGTAACGATCGCGACAGCATCCTCACCGCCTCCGAGCAGTTTCTCAGCAAGACTTTTGACCAGCGGCAGGCACTGATCCGGTTGGTCATGGAGGGTCACCTTCGCGGCATCGTCGGCCAGCTTACCATTGAGCAGATCGTCAAGGAGCCGGAGATGGTAAGCGAGAAGATGCGCTCAACCAGTTCGGCCGATCTTACGAAAATGGGTCTGGAGGTTGTCTCATTCACTATCAAAGAAGTACGCGATGAGAACGAGTACATTGCCAGTATGGGCCGGCCGGAGATTGAGCGCATCCGTAAAGAGGCCAACATCGCGGCCGCACTTGCCGCTCGTGATACCCAGATTCAGCAGGCAAACGCTTCACGGGAGGCGGCGGTGGCCAAAGCCGCTGCCGATCAGGAACGCGTCGCGGCAGAGGCGGCGTCGCAGGCCAAGCAGTCTGAATCCCAACGCGACCTTGCCCTCAAGCGCGCCGAATATGACGCCGAGGTGAAGAAGCAGCAGGTAGTTGCCGACCGGGCCGCCGATCTTCAGACGCAGATCGTGCAACAGCAGATCGTCGCCGAGGCGGCGCGGGCGCAAGAGATCGATAAGACGGCTCAGGTGAAGGTTCAGGAGGCCGAGGGACACCGGCGCCAGATGGAACTCGAAGCCACAGTTGTCCGGGCCGCTGAAGCCGATAAGCAGCGTATCGAGACCCAGGCGACCGCCGAAAAACAGCGTATCTCTCTTGAAGCTGAGGGACGAGCCGCTGCACTACGAGCCCAGGCCCAGGCTGAGGCCGAGGCGGCCCGCATTCGTGGCGCGGCCGAGGCCGAAGCCTCAAAACTGCGGGGTCTCGCGGAGGCCGAAGTCATCAGAGCCAAAGGCGAGGCCGAGGCCGGGGCCATGCGCAGCAAGGCCGCCGCTTACCATGAGTACAATCAAGCGGCTGTGCTGGATAAAGTGATCACCAATCTTCCCGAGGTTGTCAGGGCGATTGCCGAGCCGCTCTCCAAGGTCGACAAGATCAGCATAGTTTCAACTGGGGCCGCAGGTGGAGGCAATCTTGGAGCCAGCCGCATCACCGGAGATGTGGTGAATATGCTGGCTCAAGTTCCGGCGATTCTGGAGGCTCTCACCGGCACCAAGGTTTCCGATCTCATGTCTGGTGTACCTGGATTGGCCGCTCCCAACGGCAGCACCGCTTCCGGAGCAAGCGCTAACGGCAATGACACTGATACTCAGCCGCAGCAGCAAGTGAGCGCGAAGAGCCCGGACGACAGTGGAAATCATAACAGCGACAACCTACCGGCCAATCCCGTCTCCAGCCCCGCCGATCTCGCAGCTGAGGCCCCATCCATATCCGGAGCCAGCCTCACCTACAACGCCCCGGGCAGCGGGGGCGATATCTCCAACCAGCGGCACCAAATTTGCCGCTAGGCCGTACCAGGCCATCGAACAACGCTCGGCAGCATGCTGGTCATTGGAGGAGTGCGGCGGCACGATACTAAATCAGAAACGAGGGACGTGTACGTGTCCAGCATGAGGTCGCGCCGCGCCAAACGCGTGACCAGCCGAAGCAGTACTTTATCTACCAGAACCCCGGCACCCAACTCGCGCGCAACCATACCAGCAGCGCGACGAGCAGCTCCAGAGAAAGCATTGGCCTTGGCGGCGCTACCAACACAAGTCAGCCTGCGCCTGGGGCTAAAGCCTCCAATCGTCGTCGAGATTATGGAGTTGTCGCTGTATCGCTTCGTTCACAGTAAGTGGCTGCCTATTGGCATAGCGCTAGGTCTGCTACTCTTTCTAGTCTGCTTTCGCTTTCCCTTCAGCGCGTCTTATTTTTATGAGGTCTCAACCTTCGGCCTGGGAGCTATTGTACTGGTGATGGCCTATGCGCTGGCTCAGCGGATCTTACATCCCATGAGCTACTTGCGAACCGGGCTCCGTACGTCACTGAGTAGTGCGTTTGCCGGATTGGCGCTGGCGCTAGGAGCCATTAGCGCCTTTCTGATGCTGTCACTGCTATTCCTGGCGCTCCTCACCCAACGCTTCGCCGAAGCGGCGCTGGGTCCGCTAGTTGCCGGCAGCATCGGCTTGCTGGCAAACTGTATACTGGTGGGGACCCTGGCGATTGCGCTCTGCACACCGGCTACCAACACGATCATACGCCTGGCTTTTCTGCTCTGGCTGGTACTGGCCCTGGCCTCTTACCAGGCCACTGGCCTCCTCGGACTGCTCCTCGTAACCGCGCGCGTGCCCCTGCTGCCGTTCGTCGCTTGTTATAGTTTCGGCGTCACTGGAATCATCGGTCTCGCTGGAGTACTTGCGCTCGCGGCCCAGGTCGCCTGTGTCTTTGGAATCATCTGGTTCTGCCAGGCTAGTGTCCGTATTCGCCTGCGCAGCGCGGTCCACCGGGCCGGAGCGTCATAGACATAGCTAGACCTTGCGTGCTGGCTACACTTAAACAAACCCGCGCTCTAGGCTTAGTCTTGCCGGCGCCGGCGATTGAATAGCGGGTAGCGGAACGGGCGTCCAGCCAGCGCATAAATGGCGCCAATGACAGCGGCGCCGACCGCCACCGTCAGACCCAAGATCAGCACCACAAAGAGGCCCAGTAGCGAACCGAAAAGTCCGACTACGCTTTCACCGGCATTGCTGCCGCTGGCGTTGAGCGTCGTGCCAAATGAGAAAAACGCGACCAGAAAGAGCACAACCAGAGAGAGGACTAGCGCAATATTGGTCACGACCTGCCAAAGTACCCCCTCGCGGGCATGCCGGGCAATGAAGGGTGCGCGGCGGCGTAGTGCCAGCCAGAGAAACGCGGCATACACCATACCAGGGACACTCAGCAAGATAGCCAAGTGAGCCGATGCCGCGATGAGACGGTCGAGCAGTGTCAGGCGACGTGGATCATAACCGTAAGACAGTAGTGTATGTGGCACAGACAGATCGGTACTTGACTCCTTGGCCATCTTTAGGTTCGTCCTTTCCGCTCACCAATAAAGCAACATTCTCCTATTTCTCAGCCTACATTCTACTGTCAAGCTGGCAGTTGGAGGCTGACACCGCCATTCGCAGCGTTGACGCCGCCAACGGGGGCTACCACCACTAGGAGAGAGCAATACTCATCGAGCGCTCGTTCGTTACAACAGAAGTAGGGATTACCAGCGCACTTTTAAGGAGCAAGCGTGCGGTGAGGTTCATCCGACTTGGGCCTTTGGTACTGGTATGAGGTGTTGCATTGACAGCCTGTTGATGTGCTGCTACACTCGGTTTATCTTCGCATGCACCTTGCTCTGGTCTTTTTCTCGCAGTCGCTGCGTCACGCACTTAACCATTTTCCAGTGATTTTTCGCCAGAAGACGCCAGCGACATCTGTCATTCCATGTGCCCAAAAGCGCTTTAGCGGTTATGTGTCATGTGGATGAAGGAGGCGCTACATTTCATGGCGGATAACCTCACGACCAAAAGGCCTATTGGGGATAGGGCCTATCTTGCGGCATCGCGTACGCGAAGTCTGCGCATTGGCCTAGTGGCGGCGCTTCCCCTTCTGGCGCTGCTCATAACTCTCTGGGTTCCGGAGGTCGCGTCGGCACAGCCCAGAAGTGCGCTTAGCGGCGCCTGTGGAAACAATCCAGGCAACTGTATCAACACTAATCCTGGTTACGGCAGCGTAGGCACAAACGTAACAGCGACAGGCAGCAAGTTTACACCTGGACAGGAACTAGTCATTGCCTACGCCCCAACCAGCTGCGCGTCAGGGACTACCCCCATCAGCGGTGCTACAGGCATTGTCGGCGCCGACGGCACTGTGCACATTACCTTTAAGTGGCCGCAGACGAATTCCGGTTCCTACGTTATTTGCGTGACCGACACCAGCACCAAGCAGACCACTCAAACTCCCAACGGGTTCCAGGTGCTCACTCCCGCAATTACGGTATCTCGACCTTCCACGGATGGGGGTTCGGTCACCGTGAGCGGCACTGGATTCGCTCCTACCAGCCAATCAGGCAACTCGGTGCAGGTTCTCTATGGACCGGAGGGATCGAATGGTTGCGCCACCAGCGAAGGAACGGCCACCGTGGCCGCTGATGGCACCTTCAGCTTACCGTTTAATTCGCCGTATGGACCGGCTCCGGTTACCATCACGGTGATTGCGGTCGAGCCCGTGAATACCTGCGGCGCTTCGCCTAATCTACAGGCCAGCGCCAACGTACCGCTTCTGGGACCGCCACCAGCGACGCCAACCGCGACCGCTGCGCCAAAGCCAACGCCAACGCCAACGCCAATTCCTATCATAGGATCCTTCCCTACGGGTATACTCGCAGTAGTATATTGCCTGGTCGGTCTGCTGCTGCTCTTGCTGCTGCTGCTCTTGCTGCTGCTGCTCTTGCGCCGGCGCCGGAAGGATGAGCCGGTAACCATTGAAGAACAGGATAGAGTCGTAGTTACTGGAGGCGCCACCGGGGCAGGAGGGGCCGCGGGCACCGCTCAGGTGCAGCGTCAGATCGTCGCACGCGACGCGCAGGGTAATGTGACTCCCATTGCCCAGGAAGTCTATAATACTAACGAAGAGTTAGTAGATCCGAACAACCCAAATCCAGGCGATAGGCGTTAAGCCCTAAGCTTAGGGCTTAGCGCGCATGATAAAGAGGTCGGGCAACCCTGGAGTTGCCCGAC